>JAPNUJ010000007.1:13604-49325 GCA_026627155.1 Bacillota bacterium
AGAACGATCGGATCCAAGTCCAGCGCAGGCTCTCTTACGACGTCATCACCCTCGCGAATAGCTGGGAAATACCCGCGCGATATCGTCGAGCACCAGATCGCTTCCCGTCGGTCGACCGGTGGCGCGGTCTGATGCAAACAGATGAAAATGTGTTGTGAGCGTCTGATCCCGAGTCACGTAGACACTTTGCAACTCGGGTGCCGCGCTATGCAAGGTATTCAAAACCACCTGCCGCACCTTTGCCGGAACAGGCTGCGCCATGGCCACCGGAGCCATGCGCGGATGGTTGTCGGGCTTTGCGAGTAGGGCGTGCGGCGCCTCTTTCGTTATACCCATCGCATCCGTCCTCAGGCTCAACCCCACGAAGGCCGTACCGTAACGCGTCAAGACCTCGGCCGCCTCCACTTGCGGCATCGCCCGCATGATCTTGCGACTCAAATCGTCTCGCGACCTAAACGCCGTCGCGACGACATCACTGCTGTTGAGCGTCGCGTTGTTTAAGGTCCGCGCATTCTTCAGATCGCCCGAATCCGCCACGGCGGAACATCCGACGAGCCCAGATGCCAGCACCAGCGCCACGGCTGTCAACAGATGTCCTGCACTCTGCCTAATGGCCACGTTGACTCCCCTTCCCCGCCCGCTTTCCCTCTCGGTGAGCCGTCTCCTGTAGCGCTGCGCGATCCTCACGCAGCGCTGTACTGTGCAGCCACAAGAGGAGCAGCGACATCACGATGAGTTGAAACACCCACCACACCAGGTCCCACCAACTCGGCATTCCCGGACTGTAGGGAATGTAAAACGGAAGGCTTGGCCAAAAACCGCTCATTCTGTCACACCCCTTCCATCGGAATGAATGTCGTTCGCTCGCCCGATCGCCTAGAGCCAGAACATGACGATATAGATCGCCAGCCACGATAAAGCGTTGAAGCTCCATACGAATCCAGTCGCTTCGACCCCCCAGTAATGTTCTGGTCCCGCCTGTCCTCGCGCGGCCCGGGCGATCACGCTGTACAGCAGGATCAACGTAACGAGTGTGAAGAATCCCCCCACGCCGACAGAGGCCAAGTGCACTTCGCCAAACGGCGTCAACGCGTCGTATCGATGGTGAATCAAAGGCCAGATCTGGGTGACCAGCCCAACCAAACCCACAATCCCGGCCAGCGTCAGCTGACGCCGCATGCGATCGGTGCTGCCGACCGCTGCAAAACGCACCGCTCGCCACACGGGAATCGCGCCAAGCAGGA
This sequence comes from Bacillota bacterium, assembly GCA_026627155.1. Classification (GTDB taxonomy): domain Bacteria; phylum Bacillota; class Bacilli; order Alicyclobacillales; family SLC66; genus JAPNUJ01. The sequence continues at coordinate 14,849 of JAPNUJ010000007.1, forward strand.
GCAACAGTGCGGGCAGGAGCCCACCCAAGAGCAGGTCCGCTTGGGCTGACACGTACTCATCGGCCAACATGAAGCGAACGTTGATCAGCACAAACGTGGGCACCAGTTGCGACGTCACAAACAGCAGGAGTCCGAATCGATTCTTTCGCAACTCTCGCGGGGTCAAAGGCTCGATCACATCATGCACAGACAGCACCTCCGGTTCTGGCCTGCACCCGCTCTACAGACTGTACACAGTTTCTCCACTCCGTTCATCGCGCACCTTGCGGGGCATCGGCGTGAACGTCAACAGACACCGCGGGCCGATCGTCACTGTAGTCATAGAATCCGCGCACCACCGTTGGAATCGTGGTAAAGTTCTCGTCGCCAGGCGGCGATGTCGCCTGCCACTCGAGCGTTTTCGAGCGCCATGGATTTTCCTCGACCCGCGGTCCATGCCTCCACATCCAGGCAATGTGCAAAAAATGCAGGACAAACCCGATTCCCAGCAAGATCGCAAACAGTGAGACCTGAAAGTTCATGGGCTGCAGATAGGCTGGATATACGGGTACCCAGCGGTTCATTCCGTGCAAGCCCAGCAAAAACATTTGCAAAAATGCGACGTTGAACGCGATAAAGATCCAGACGGACAAGACCTTCCCCCACCGTTCGCTGTACATGCGCCCCGTGAACTTGGGTAGCCAATAGTAAAACGCCGCAAACCATGAGAAGATCATCGCGCCGATGATGGTGTAGTGAAAGTGAGCGACGACAAAGAACGAGTCGTGTACCTGCAAATTGACGACCGGGTCTGCGAGCAGCACCCCTGTCACGCCGCCGATGAGAAAGTTGAACATACTCATCAGAACCAACAGGGTCGGGGTCGTCAGACGCAGCCGCGCCTTCCACAGCGTGCCTATGACGACCAGGTACGCGAAGCCCGTGGGAATCGAGATGATCTCCGTAAAGAAGGAAAACGGAAGCATCTGACTGTTACTCATGTTGGTGAACATGTGATGGGCCCAGACCATGCCGCTGAGGATCATGACAAAGACCAGGCCGATGATCCCCCATTGGCGGGCAAACAGGGACTTTTGCCCCATCACCGGCAATATTTCCTGCCAGAGCGCAAAAGCAGGAACCACCACGATGTACACTTCGGGATGGCCGAACAACCAAAACACTTCAAGGTACGTCAGAGGGCTTCCCACTTGCGTGAAGTACGGGAATGGAATCACGGCGCCAAGCAACCCCAGCAAAAAGGTCATCTGGATCTCGGGAAGCCAGATCAGGTTTAAGAGACTGACCGTGAGCATCCCCCACGCGAACATGGGAATCCGGTTCCAGGTGAGACCTGGCGCGCGCTTGAACAGAATCGTGGCGGTCAGGTTGATGGCGACCATCAGCGACGACGTGGTAAGCGCAAAGACCCCAAGGTAGTAAAAGACGATGCCTGCAGGATCCTGGGATGCCAGTGGCTCATAGCCGCGCCAGCCTGTGGTCCACTGACCCAGCACGGGACTGAGGACCACCGTGGCGATCCCCGCTGGGACCAGCCATTGGCTGACTCCGGACATCCGTGGAAAAGCCGACTTGTTGGATCCCACCATGAGCGGAATCAGATAGTTGCCAAAGCCACCGACAAGACCGACTGTGCCCACTGAAAACATCATGACGGTGCCGTGGATCCCGACGGTGGAAAGGTACGCTCCCGGGTTGCTGAACACCCACAGATTCTGGTTCATCAACTCGAGTCGCATCAGCATCGCGGCAAACCCGGCGATCAGGAAGCCGCCAATGGAAGAGAAGATGTACTGGAGCCCGATGACACGGTGGTCCGTACTGTACATGAAGTACTTTCGCCAATCTGTCGGAGTCTCCCACAAGGTAGGGAAACCAAACGACGGCCTGACGACCCCCTCCCAGACACCGACCCCAAGCAACCAGGCACACACCGCCGCCACCCAACCCACCGTGACGGACGCACGGGTCACGAAGGGATGGTACGGCATCCGATCCAACACTTCGCTCATCAGGGTGTTGAAGACGAGAAACGCGATGAGCGCCCAGATCAGGCCCCGAACCACGGGCGGCAACATCGGTCTGCGATGCGTTTGGGACGGCGAATCCCCCAACAGATCTGTTGCGATCGAACTCACAGGTGATCCCCCTCGATAGGACTTCAAACTTTTCATCACGCCAGGACGCGATCCGTTTTCCAGACTGTGTGTCGCGTGCCCGCAGCTAGGACTGTTGTTGCTTTTGTTGACTTGCGATCCACTTTTGAAAGTCGGCAGCCGAGACGACGTGGACAGGCGCCTCCATAAACGGATGGCCTGGGCCACACACCTCTGTACACTGCACACGCACCATGGGGTTGACGTCGTACGATGTGATCTTGTTCGTGTGGATATAGAGGTACCGGGTTTCCCCCGGTATGATATCCTGTTTGAGCCCGAACGCAGGGACCCAGAACCCGTGGATCACTCCGGCACTGGCGTCATACGTATGAAACGGATCATACGAACGCAGAACGAACTTGATGGTCCGGTCGGCTGGCAAGAACATCACGCTGTTGCCATTGGCGTCTGCGGCTTGCGTGATGTTGTACTGAGGGTAGTTGAACAGCCACTGCCACTGTCGCGCCGTGACGTTGACGATCAGATCCTGACGGTTATAGCGCGCCTCTTCGCCGTTAAACATCTGCTCCAGGGCCGACGCCGTGGGATGCAGGTAGAACAGCAAATTGACCACGACGCTGATCGCAATCCACACCGTTACGAACACCTTGTTGGTGTAAAACTGTGCCTGACTGCGAAGGATTTCCTTGCCCCTCGCGCGAAACCGGATCATGTTGTACACCAGCATCACCACGATGAACGCGACCACGGGGACCAGCATCACGAGGATGAAGCCAAATGCACTCTCTCCGTCGAGCGCCTGATTGCTGGCTGTGTAGTAGTAGATACTGCCCCGACGGACCGCACTCACAGCGAGTTCACCGAGCGCAGATGTCACGATCCAAGCCACGGCGAATCCGACGATATCGCCCACCGCTTTCAACCTCCTTCTCGATGGCAATCGATTTGTCTTTCACCTTGCGCACAGCTGGCATCAGTGCGCTGGCAAGATGGTGATCCCGCCCTCCATCCCGGCCATGTAGTGCATGTACTGTTGGACAAAACAACCGTATTTCCATTCCCCCGTTTTATTGGGGACTATAAAAGACAGGTTGATCGATCCGCCCGGTTGCAAGGTCGGACTGAAATCGCCCCCCGTTGCCACGTTGGGCTTCTCTCCCACAAACGTGGCGACGGCTTTGTTCAACACGAGATTGTCGACGTGGCGCGCGTCGCTGATGGTCACGGGCACGCCACTCCAGAAATCTGTCGCAAACTGGGTGGGAATTGCGCCAAAGGCGCTCGGTACCGTGTCAAAGCCACGGCCGATCACCATCTCGTGCCAATGTGTGTCACTCATGTTGCGCAGGGCGATCGTCACGTGATCACCGACGCGCCAGGTGATATGACGCGGTTCATAATAATAGTCAAACTGAAAGACGTGGACAGTCCCCGACGCCGGCGTCTTGCCAAACGCCTCGGTCACGGCACCCCCGATCCAGTAGCGCCCAAAGAGGACGCCGGAACCAACGATGAACACCACAGCCATGCTGAACAGAAACAGCCCCTTACTCCAATGCGCGCGTCCTGTCGGCCCCATCGCTTTGGTTGGCATGATCACGACTCTCCTTTGGTCCTATTGGACCGTGACATTGGGATTCCCACTGGCGACGACGCGCATCGTGTCCCACATCCCCAGCGACTCGTTCGTCGGATGATGGGCTGGAAACCGGTACAGATTGCTGGCGATGCGGTACGTTCCCAGGGTCGATGCCACGAATGTGTACGTCTCCGAGTCGCCGGGAAGCACGCCGAGCGAGGGGTTGAAGTCCATGGCCTCGACCGAGATCCCGGCGCCCTTGAAGGCAAGCTGGTTGCCGGCACCATACACGCCGACCGCGTACGGGATGCCGCCGTCGTTCGTCAGATGCATGTGGATCGTGTAGCCGACGGGGACCGTAACCACCATCCGGCCGTGCGCGTACCCGTCATAGTTGTTCCACTGATTGGCGCTGTTGTAGCCTGCATTCAAATAGAGATCCGCGCTCATCGTCGCTGGATCGGATGTCAGAAGCCCGGATGGGTCGGCCGCTGGCACGCTGCTGCATCCGGTCACGAGCAGACCGGCAAGCCCGGCTCCCATCCAAAAAGGCGATCGCTGTTTCACGCCTATTCCTCCATTCGCCATAGGAAGCCACAATGTACATGTAGCATTTGTTGCAAAGGAATTATTATGCATACCAGATGGACTCATCCTGCACACTGTAGATTCGGATCGCGAGTCCGCCGTACACGACATACATGACGCCGAGCATGACCACGCTTCCCATCTGCTGATCCGCAAGAGCACTGACCGCGTCATAGCGAGTGTAGATGGGGTACCAAGGTGTCGTTGAAAGAAACAGATAGACGATGATCGGCATCATAAAGTTGGAGGCGTAGGCGAGATAAAATAGTTGCCGACCGCGAGAGAGCGACGGAAATCGGGGAACTGAGCTACACAGCGGCCACCAGAAACAAACCGCCGCGACGAATTCGATCACGGACGCGAAGATGTGCAGCCAGTTATAGGTGAGAAGGGCCTGCAAGACAGCCGGAATCAACGTGGCCGTCACCAGACCCGTGTAGACCACGAGGGCGATGACTGGGCGCACGAGCACGGACGCGAGCGTCCTGATCCAAGCGATGCGAAAGAGCGCCTCAAAGATGCCGCCAGGGAGACTGAACACGAGCAGCCAAGGGAGGATGGTCGTCATCGTCAGCATCTGCAGGACATACGCGGTAAACGACCGGGTCTCCGCTAGATAGGCGACCGGGCCCATGACGACATAAAGGAGGACGAGTCCCATGAGGAACCGGGCGGTGGATCCGAAGGCTCGACGCTCGCAGAGGGCACCCGGCGCCGCTTCGTCCTGAAAGCGTCTCCGGTATGTCAAGTGCGTTACGCCAAGAAGCACAGCGAACAACACCACATCCGGACGCCAGATCGCCGCCGGCCACGTTTCTTTCCAACTGGCAGCACACAGTGTGCCGGCCATCCCCATCAGGAGGGATGACGGTGAGAGCAGAAGACCAAACCACGCCCATTCACGCCCCAACAGGGTTCTCCAAGCCACGCCACTGATGGCGCCCATCATGTACAGGACGACGTCGGCTTCCACCTGTAGGCCCTTGTGCGCATCGATGAGTGCGTTTAACGACGGGATCCCCCACAACACTGTCGCCCCCATCGACAACGCCACCCAGACCGCCGCCAGAGCTCGCCAACGGCCCCGATGCGGGACGGGCCACGCCCCCAACCCCAGCGAACCCAGCCACAACCCCGAAAAAACCACGATCGCATTCACCAGGGCATGCCCGAGTGTCGCCCCCTGATGATCCATGAGGGCGTACTTTGCGACGACACGATGGTTCACGGCCAGGGCAAACAAGAGCGCTGACCCCAAAGCATGAATTCCGGTCCGATAGCGACTGGTCGCAAACCGCGTTGTCGATCGAGTCGTCAAAAGCAAGCTCCCCCAGGGCTCACACCGCGCACCCTGGGGCTATTGTTTTCCAGCCGACGAACCCCTATACCGCACCGCAGGCAGTCGAGACTCTACGGTTGCGCTGGCAAGGTCATGTCACGCAGCGCATCCTTGAGCGACGTGTCTTGCACCCATGCGAGAAATTGTTCACGTTGCGGCCGGTCGCGGTTGACATCGATCCACTGATCGACACACGCCGGATCAAATTGTCGCCCCCGCTGGGCGACGAGGTAGTCCATGGCCGCATCATGTGTCCATGCTTCTCTGTATACTCGCGAGGACGTCAGCGCATCGTAGACATCGGCAACGGCCAAGATTCTGGCCACCACCGGCGTCTGCAACCCATTCAGGCCACTTGGGTAGCCACTGCCGTCCCAGCGCTCGTGGTGGTAGCGGATCGCATCGAGTTCACTGCTCGCGAAGTCGAGCTTGACGCACATCTCGTACCCCGTCACCGGATGCTGTTGGACCACGCGGTACTCCTCGGCCGTCAACTTTCCCTGTTTGTTAAGAATCGCGTCCGGAATCCCGATCTTCCCCACATCGTGAACCAGGCCTGCCCGGAAAATGGTCTTGAGGGTCGCCATGTCGACGTCCATGTGCAAGGCCAATTGCCACGCGTAGTAGGCGACGCGAAGATTGTGTCCCGACGTATACGGGTCTCGCGATTCGATCGCCAGGATCAAGCTCAGAACACTGGCCGGGATGCCAAAGTCGATGCCCGATTCCGTGTAGCGTGCCGATCGTTTCGCCTCGTACATGCGTCGGTCCGCCACGACAAACAGGTCCGTCACGGTGCGGCCATCGTCTGGCCAGACGGCTTGTCCCACACTCACGAACAGGTTCCCCAAGTGCGCGGGCTGTAGCGCCCGACGAGCGGCGATCCCCGTTTGGATGGCACCGACCAGATCCACCCTTTGCACACCTCGCACAAAGACCGCGAACTCGTCGCCTCCCACGCGAAAGATGCGGGCCCCACGCGGCAGAACGGCCTGCAGTGTGTCCGCAATCTGACGCAGCACCTCATCACCGACCAGATGTCCGTGCTTGTCGTTGATATCTTTGAAGTCGTTTACATCCACGACACCAATCTGGCCGTCCGACATCCCAGTTTGTGCCGAGTCGCAAAAGAGTTCCCACGAGGCGCGATTTTCAAGATTGGTCAGGCCGTCTTTCCAAGCCGACTGCTTGATCTGCTCCATGCGGCTATAGTGACCGACCGACTTGAAAATGCCCACTTGCAAGATCGTAATCGCCAAAATCCCGAGTTCCATCGTCCGGTGATCCAACAGCGACGCCACGACAATCAAAAAGTAGGCGTTCAGGTAACCCCAGTGCAACTCTTTCACCGTCAAGCGGATCTGCTCACGCAACGAGCGTCGCTCCCGGTTCGCGACGATCAGCGCCGAGATCAATCGGTTGACGAGAAGGTGAACGAGAAGTGCCGGAAGCAAGGAAAGCGTCATGGCAAAGGGAGTAAGATGGAACAGACCAAGAAATGCATAGTAGGCCTTGGCACCCACATAGAGTCCAATCCCAACGTGGGCAATGGTCTCAAAGTACTTCCACCAAGGCGCGCGAGCCTTGGCCGTCAGAACGATCAGGCCCGCGATGGGCACCACGACCACATAGGCCGGTTGGAGCAAAAAGATGCTCATCATCATCAAGGGCACACCAGGTCGCCAGGACGCGCCGCTCGGAAGTCGGACCGACCACGGCAACAAAATCAGGCCGATACAGCCCAACTCCAGAAGGACAGACCAGTGCAAGTCTCGCTCGTGTTCTACTATGAGTGCGATGCCGTGGACGGCCATGGCTGTGCCGACGAGGCTCATCGCGAGCAACCACCAAAACATGGGCGTTCGTCGTTGTATCATACTCACTGACCTTTTGAAAACAGTATGGGCTCCCACTTATGAACCGAGGACTTATATCTTTCTCTATAAAAGGCACTGCCTCTACGCTACTCTTCAGTACTGTACTCTACCTGACCCAGTATACAGCATATCAGGAAACTAGCGCAGATGCCAGCCTAGCCACTCTCACAGAGTGGACGCGCCCGTCACACATTGGCCACGTGCTTTGCATGAATTTAAAGCCATATTCAATCCTGTGAGCCTAGGATAAGGGGGAGATGAGGGATTCGTCACTTCATCCGCAATCCACGAGGGAAATGGAGAGATTCCGATGAACTTCAGTCAGAAGCGCTGGATCGGCGCCGCCGCGGTACTCATAACGGTTGCCATGGGATCGACAGCCGCCTTTGCGGCCACGACGAGCGGTTGGCACCACGGCATGCGCGGTGCCCACAGGGGCATGATGGGAACCGCACTGTCGACGCTCGCCAAGGACCTGAACCTCAGTCCAGCCACGCTCAAGTCTGACCTGAAGGCGGGTCAATCGATCGCCGCCATCGCCAAGGCACAAAACGTCCCAACCGCGACGCTCATCGACGATCTCGAAGCCAGCGTGGCGACCCACTTGACGGCGCTGGTCACCGCCGGCAAAATCACGAGCGCAAAAGAGCAGACGATGCAACAACGGGCCGACACGATGATCACCAACTTCGTCGATGGCACGATGCCGAAGTGGCCCGGCAAAGGTCAAGGCATGAAACCTGGTTCCAATCCCGGCATGTGGGGGATGAAACCACACGGCGGTCATGGCATGTGGGGCATGGGGCGCGGTGTGATGGGACCTGAAATGACGACCCTCGCCAAGGCCCTCAACCTCCCCCCGGCCACGTTGCGTGCTGATCTGAAGGCAGGTCAGTCGTTGTCCGCGATCGCGAAGACGCAAAACGTGCCCACGACGACGATCATCGGCGACCTCGAGGCGTCCGTGACGACCCGGTTGACAGCCCTGGTCACGGCCGGCAAAATCACGAGCGCACAAGAGCAGACGATGCAGCAACGAGCCGACACGATGATCACCAACTTCGTCAACGGCACCTGGCCCAAGTGGTCGGCAACCGGTAAGTCAGGCACAGGCGCGAGCGGTACCCATCAGCCCGCCTGATCAGAATAACGGCGCAGCCGCTTATTCTTCTCGCAGACGGTGGCGCGAGAGCGCCATGGTACCGTCTAATCAGAAAGCAGAAGGAAGCGCGCGGAGGCGGTCTGTGCACCGCGCGCTTCTTCATGCGCGCCGCCTCCTCGACCCTCCTCTGTACAACCCTCCTCTGTACAGCCGTCCCCTGCACGCCCGCCCGCGGACGTAAGCGACGACACAACCGCCGTCACAAAAAGCGCACAGAAACCGAGACGACGGCCCCCCCTGCGGGAGAATTCGATACCTGCATCGTTCCCCCATGCCGCTCTGCCAACTCTCGCACGATGTACAGTCCAAGCCCTGCATGATCGCCACTTCGGGCCGGATCCGCGCGGTAGAAAGGCTGCATCACCCGGCCCAGGTCGGCCTCCGGGAAACCCGGCCCAGAGTCGTGGAGGCGCACTTCTATGACCCCATCGAAGATTTGCACAAACCAATCGATCCGCCCCTGATCGGGCGTATGCTCCAGCGCATTGGACGCCAGGTTGTCCAGGATCTGCGCGACGCGATCCACATCGAGCCGGACAAGCGACTTGTCTGCGCGCACATCCGTTACCTCCAGCGACATCGCCACCCGGTCGGCGACCAGCACCTCGTACTCAGACAATTTGCCGCGCACAAACCCCACGACATCAATCCACGACGAATCCAGCGCAAAATTGGGGCTTCCGACATCCGTCACCGTCTTGAAATCGCGAAGCAACCGCGCGATGCGCAGCGCATTGCGCTGGATAGCGAGCGCGTACCGCCTGACCACGTCCGGCAGTCCTTGCATCTCCACCAACAAGTCGGCGTGGCCCTGAATGATCGTCACAGGCGTCCGTACATCGTGTGAGACGGCAGCAAGCATTTCCCGGCGCTCGTCCTCGAGCGCCCACTGGCGCATCAACGATGACTTCAAGTCCGCCCTCATCTCCTCGAAGGCTGACAACAACTGCCCGATCTCGTTGGGCTCGTGATAGTCGATGACGAAATCGAGTTCGCGCATCTGAATCTTGCGCGCCGCTTGCACCAGCATCTCGATCGGTCGGTTGATCTGATGGCTCAGGCGACGGGCAAACAGCCAGGTGTAGAGAGCAATGTAGACAAACGGCGTGCACAGCAGTAACAAAAGCACCCCTCTTGCCACCCAAGGAGGGTCGTTTGCCAGCGTACTCATGCGCGCCTGCCAGCGTATATACACGGCGCCAGCCAAGTGGCCGTCACGACTGAGCACCGGCACGAGGCGCGCCGAGACGACCCGAGGAAATCCGTTCCCGTCGGCAATCTCCCGTTCATTCAGATGCGCAAACAGATCGGCCCGGGAGGTGTACAGTCTTCCTTTGACTGTACCGTACAATGGGCGTCCCGTGTCGGTCATGACCTGAAAAGCGGCCACGCTCGGCGGCAACTGACGGGCCAATTCCGGACCCGTCGTCGGCGTCAGGACCGCCGCTCCCATCCTGGTGACATAGGCCTCGGCCGATTCAGCGTACACCTCCCCGTTGGGCCCTTGTGTCGCAAGTCGTGAAACGACAAAGAACGTCAGCACCGTGCTGACGAAGCTGAACAGGCCAATGAAGACGACCCCGAGCATGACCCGACCCCTGATCGAGAGCGTTAGTCTTCGCGAGCGGCGTCCCACCGGTAACCCACTCCCCATAGCGTAGCGATATACCGACTGTCCGGATCAAGGATCGCGAGTTTGCTGCGGATCTTCTTGATGTGCTCTGTGACCGTGCTGGATTCCCCCCTGGCATCAAGCCCCCAGATCCGGTCATAGATCTGCTCCTTTGAAAATACTTGTCCAGGGTGCAACGCCAACAGCGCCAGGATGTCAAATTCCCGAGGAGTCAACGGCACGTTCTCTCCGCGAACCTCGACGACGTGACGCGGTACAGAGAGCCACAACGCGCCAAAGCGCAGCACACCGAGTGCCGCGGCCGGCCGCGCGCGTCGTTCGCGGCGCAGGTGGGCGTGCACCCGCGCTCGCAGCTCAGCGATGCCAAACGGCTTGACCAAGTAGTCATCGCCCCCCAGAGCGAGCCCGTGCACGCGGTCCGCCTCAGCATCCCGCGCACTTAAAAAGACAATCGGGCATAAAACGGTCTTGCGAATCGCTCGACACACTTCAAAGCCGTTGACCCCCGGCATCATGACGTCCAGCAAGATCAGATCCGGTGCCAGGCGCGCCTTAGCCTCCGCTTCCGGCCCGGACTGCGCCAGATCGACGTGATAGCCCTCGACCTCCAGGGCATCGCGAATCATCTCGAGGATCTCCGGCTCATCGTCAACCACCAGTATGCGCAACCCCATGCACAGCCCTCCGAGCGCTCACGTCAAAGCCACGTCGCGTTTCCGGAAAATATACCACGAGAGTCCATTCATCACGATGAAATAGACGGCGAGCACCACGACTGAGAAAGTCAAGGTCATCCCGCTGATCGCGGGCCCGTTGAAGAAATACTGCGCCAGGTTGGTGTTGGCAAACAGAATGTACTTGTCCCACGAGTAGGTGCTGAGCACGCGAACGATCGTGTTGCCGATAAACAGCGAGACGATCGACAACGCGATCGCGATGGAACTGCTGCGAAAGATGGTGCTGATCATGAAGGCAATGGTCACCGTCATCAGAAGCGAGATACTGTTGAACCCATAGTTCGCGAAGAGGTACGCGATCATGTTCATTTGCGCAACGTGCCCCGTGGCGCTCATGTAGATATAAGGGGCCGACGCACCGGTGAACCCAAACAGCCCACCCCCGACGAGAAGCGAGACGCCCAGTGTGACCGCCATCAACACGATGGAAAACAGCAACACCGCTAGGTACTTCGACAGGAGAATGCGACTGCGCGTCTGCGCGCGAGTGAGCAACAGCTTGATGGTGCCCCCGGTGAATTCGCCTGCCACGATGTCGCCGGCGATGATCGCGACAAAGACCGTAAGGAGCACCCCCACCGCCTCCTGCTCCACCTGGTTGCTAAAGCTCCAACCCGTGGGCTGCTGGGGCGGCACGTTGTGACTGATCGCGTAGTCGTTCGTCTGGATCTGCACCTCCAGCTGCGCGGCCCCGTGCCCGAAGATCGCCAGGTGCCGCCCGCCGCCCGCCGCTTCTTGCCTCAGTTGTTGATTTTGCACGATCAGCGCCTGCTTCCAGTTGGCCGGCGTGGGCTGTTCATGCCCCTTCATCAAGACCCCGGTCAGGAGGACGATGGCTGCCATCAGCGCGATGAGGATCCACGTGCGAGGGCGCCGGTACAACTTCATGTTCTCATTGGCGAAGAGGCTAAGCAATGGTCTCATCTCCTGTCATTTCGAGAAAACTCTCCTCGAGTGTCTTGCGCTGACTTTTGACTTCAAACAACCGCACGCCTTCGCCCGTCAAAGCCGCGACCGCCTCGGGAACCTGCTCGCGCATCAGCGGCAACGTGACCCGATGCTCCCCCGACGTCACCACCTGCGCCGCGAAGTGTTGGCGAAGCACCTGCTCGGCCGTGCCGACATCATCCACTTCAAACGACGTGGAAAGCGCCCCGTCGCCAGACAGCCCCATGTCGCCCATGCGCTCTACCTGAATCAATTTGCCTTGTTGAATCACCGCGACGCGGTCACACATCAGTTCCATCTCGGACAACAGGTGACTGGACACGATGACCGCCATTCCCTGCTCGCGCGCCAGCTTGCGCAAATGATCGCGCAGCTCGCGAATGCCCGCCGGATCCAGGCCGTTCGTCGGCTCGTCGAGAATCAGGATCGAAGGCTCGTGCAAGAGCGCCTGGGCCAGCCCCAACCGTTGGCGCATCCCGAGCGAGTACGTCTTGACCTTGTCGTGAATCCGATTTTGCAGACCCACCAGAGCAACCACTTCATCGATGCGCCGGGGGTCGAGCCCTGGCGTCATTCGCGCCATGTGACGCAGGTTCTCATAGCCCGTCAGGTACTTGTACAGTTCAGGATTTTCGACGATGCATCCGACATGCTGCATGGCCTTTGAGAAATCCTTCGCAACATCGACACCGTGAACGAGGACCTGCCCCTCACTGATCGAGATCAGGCCCACCATCATCCGGATGCTCGTCGTCTTACCCGCTCCGTTTGGGCCCAAAAAACCAAACACCTCACCTTTGGGTATGTCAAATGTGAGGTGGTCGACCAACGTCTTGTTCCCGACACGCTTCGTCAGTCCGCGCAATTGCATTGCCGGTTGCTCGTCCATACCTGGCAGTCCTCCTGTCCTATCGCTTCCTGGACAGGCTACCACGCAAAGATAAAGAAACTATAAGGAAGGAGCATGAAACCTTTCAACCCGGCCCCCACCCGCTGCCTTGGCCCGATACATGGCTTGATCTGCGGCCTTCAAGAGCTCTCCCGACGTTTGTGCGTCGTCTGGAAACACCGCGACGCCGACACTGGCCCCCAACCGGGGACAGAGCCTGCGCACGTCATCCAACGCATAGCAGGCCAGCAGCCGCATTGCCATATCCTCGGTGGTTACAGCCTCGTCTTGCAGTGGAATCAGCATCGCAAACTCATCTCCGCCCAGCCTCGCGACGAGATCCTGTTCGCGCTTGATCTGACCAAAGAGTTCGCCTGTGAGGCGCAGCGCCCGATCGCCGGCCTCATGACCGAGGGAATCGTTGAGCGGCTTGAAACCGTCGAGATCGATGAATAATAGCGCCAGTTTGTATCCGCTACGCTCGGCCTCTGTAATGGCCTTGCCGAGTTGCTGGATGAAGTAGCGGCGATTAGACAACTTCGTCAACGCGTCATGGCTTGACTCATACTCCAGGCGCGTGGTCAGTTCCTGCTTGTCGCGAATGTCGCGTCGCAGTTGAGTGTAGGACAATGTGAGCAAGGCCAAGAACAAGACGGCCCCAAGTGCAGGCCAAATCGTGCTCTGCGTCTGGGCCGACGATGCCAGTAGACGCTCGCGTTCGACGCGCTGCAACACCATTTGCTTCAGTGACGCGAGCCTCTGGCGAATCGTGTCCATATCCAGTTGACCGGCATTGGTATCCACCAAGGTCAAAGCCGCCCGATAGCCTTGCGATCTACGTAGGCCGATCGTGGCTGCCAATTCTGACTCCTTCGCCGCGATGAGAGCGCTGAGGGCATGCAGCTGCACCTGCCTGGAGACGTAAGGCCCAAGGCGGCGGGACAAGTCGGCGAGCGCCCGAACCGCCTGCTCACGCCCGAGGTCGTATGGCTGCAGATAGGCTGCACGGCCGGTCAAGAGATAGCCGCGTTGTCCAGTTTCCATATTGAGCAGGGCGATCAACACATTGTCATCGTCGACGATGATGCGCGTGTCATTGGACACACTGTTCTGCGCTTGCGAAACGGCGACGCTCCGACTGACGATCATGACTACCGTCAACACCAGCGCAGCCGCGACAAACACCAACAGACGCAGGACGCGACGTTCTACAGAAGCTGGGCCTCTACCACGAGATGACACACCACTAGCCAAGACATGTCCTCCAAAACGGCCTGCGTGCGACCGATTGTCATTGCATTGTCATAACTATGAACAAACATGATACAAAAGAGTTGCTGACATTGTCCCACACGCCGTCGATTCGCGCAACTGGGCCCGGTCTCCCAGTGCCGCTCACGCGCTACCTGATCGGTGATCGAAGCCCCTCACGCAAGACGCCCTTAAGACGGCTTTAAGACGCCTTTCGGACGGTCTGTGGTACACTCAGCCAGGAGGTGGATTCAATGATCGCTACGTATTATTGGATTTTATGGGATGTTTTGATAGGTCTTGCCTTTCTCGTTGGCTTTAAGGTCGTCGGTGGCTATCTCATGAAGATGATGTATGGCTGGTTCAGCGATGATGTGAGTGCGACAAAGCCGAAACAGACCTCTCCCATGACATCGGCCGAGACGTCTGCCGCGGCCTCCTCGTGGACGCCATCCACTCGCTTCCTATGGACCGGACTCACACTGGCCTGGATTCTCAGCGCCGCGCTGCAGATCCGCCCGACACTAGTCACGACCGATGTACAGCACATCTTGCTGGTCACAGCCGGTACCGGTTCCAGCGCTGATGTCCCGGGTATCGCACAGGCCCTGGCCACTTGGTGGGCCACACACGCCATTGACGCGAACATCTTCGCGATCCTCATCCAACTGGTGATCGGCCTGATGCTCTGGCTGGGTCGAAAACACTGGTTAGGCAAGGCAACGGTGTGGGTCTCGGCCATCCTCTCCTTGTCGCTGTGGATCGTCGCACAGGCTCCTGGCGGACTGATCGACGCAAAGGGCACACTGTTGTCAGGTCCCTCGCAGGCCGGACTTTGGGTCTTCGTCCTCTCGGCTGTCCTGCTCTTCCCTACGCGCGTCTGGAGCGCGAAGCGAACGGACGCGACGGTGCGGATCGTACGGTCCGTGCTTTTTATTGGCCTCGGGGCCTGGGAACTGGTTTCCCCGGCCGATGCGTCAGTCTCTTTCTTGCACCTGGGTCCGTCCCAGGCGGCGGCGTTCCATCTGGCTTGGGCCGTGTTACTCCTGATCGTGGGTGGGTTGGAGTGGGTGCGTCCACTCGACCACTTGCTGGATGGACTTTTGTTGCTCGCCCTCTTTGCTGCGTGGTCGCTATCCGAAGGGTTCGGTTGGCCTGGCGGCTACGCGCTTGCGATCGGGTCAGCGCCCGTGCTGGCCGTGCTTTCGCTCGGCACAAGACACCTCTCACGCGCGGCTCGCGAATAATGGGATAAGGCGAAGTCGTGCGTGACATAGTACGGATAAACCGTCCCGTTCCCCCATGGCAGACCACAGACAGAGACACTGGATATAGTTCTTACCACGTGTGTTGCAACGATAGCTTGAAGCCAGCATGGCTATGGGGGAATTGACAATTGAATATCGTCGAAAAGGGGCTCGTCCTACTCCCCATGGGACCTGGCCCGTACTGACCCGATCCTGCACAAGTCGATGATCGAGTGCACGAGACACCCCATCCAAGTCACGCGCTCCCGGTTCGTCCCTGCTATACTAAGAGTCAGGCACTATGAGATTCGGAGGGAATAAAGCGTGATTCAAGCGATCACCAGCACGTGGCGCGGCCGCGTCTCGGCGCAACTGGCCAGTCCTTATCGAGAGCCGATCCTCATGGGGATCTTGGCCTTGATGATCGGTGCGATCGGCGGCATTGGAGCCATCGTCTTTCGCGATCTGATCAACGTCTTCTACGGGATTTTCCACGCCGGGGGCATAAAAGCTTCGCCTCTGCGCATCGTGATTCCCGCGGTGGGACTGACCCTGGTCGGCTTTATCACCCACTACTTTGCCAAAGAGGTCAAAGGTCACGGTGTTCCACAGATTCTCGAATCGCTCGCCTTGCGCGGCGGCAAGATCCGGCCACGGGTAGCATTTTTCGGCATTCTCGCACCCGCTTTAACAATTGGCGCAGGGGGATCCGTCGGTCGGGAGGGACCGATCGCCCTGATCGGTGGCGCCTTTGGCTCGATCTTGGGACAGGCGTTGCGGCTGTCCGACAAGTACACATCGCTCCTGCTCGCCTGCGGTTCAGCCGCCGGCATCGCCGCCACATTCAACGCCCCGATCGCCGGCGGATTTTTTGGTCTCGAAGTCATTCTCGGAAGTTATTCCATGGGCGCGATCATGCCCATCTTCCTCTCGGCCGTAACGGGCGCTACCGTGTTCGATGCCATCATGGGCAGTCAGCCCCCACTGCAAACCGCTCCGTTTCACGTCATGCATCCGATCGCCCTGCTGTTTATGATCGTCCTGGGCGGCATCGCCGGCTTTATCGGACTCGCCTACTCGCGCGGCTTGACTTGGGTAGAAGACGTCTTCCACAACTGGACCGTACCCTTTTGGGTCAAGTCCACGCTCGGAGGCTTGGCGGTCGGCGCGCTGGGTCTCTTGTTTCCGCAAGTGCTCGGAGTCGGTTACGCAGGCATTCATGCAGCGCTGTCAGGGCAGTTGGCGATCGGCTTGCTACTCGTGCTCTTTCTCTCAAAGTACATCGCGACGCTGACCACGGTCGGATCGGGCGGGTCCGGCGGCGTCTTTGCCCCGTCTCTCTTCCTCGGATCGATGGTCGGCGGCGCATTCGGCGAGGGTCTGCAAAAGATCGTTCCGGGGCTGATCCCGCATCCACAGATCTACGCGATCGCCGGCATGGGCGCCATCTTTGCCGCGGCAGCCCAGGCACCGTTTGTCGCCATCACGATTTTGCTCGAGGTCACAGGCGACTACCAACTGACACCGGTCGTCATGGCCGCCTGTGTCACCGCCTATGTCGTGCATGGCGTCCTGTCTCGGGACTCGATGTACACCGTCAAACTGGCACGGCGCGGCATCCGCATCCTCAGCGGCAACGAGGTGCGACCGACCGAGCGCATCCGTGTCAGCACAGCCATGGAGCCGCTCGAAGCGTCCATCGAACTGAGCGACTCTGTGGAAAAAGCATTTCACGTGCTGACGTTGTCGCGGGATCATGAAACAGTGGTCATCGATGCGCAAGGACGTCTGGCCGGTGTCCTCTCACTGGCCGATCTTCGCGAGAAGCTTGACCAAGGGGAGCTCACTGCCCCCATCGCGGATCTCCTCTCGGCGAGTACGCCAACGGTTCGCCCGGATCAGAACCTCGAGGACGCGTTGCGCCTGTTCAGCTTACACGACACCGATCTGCTGCCCGTCGTCGACACGACCAGACAGACGGTCGTGGGGGTCCTGACTCAGCGCGATGTCGTCCGGTCCTACAATGCGTCCACCCTTCATTCGACTACCTTGAATGCGCGCGTGCGCCAAGTTCAGCGTGAGATGCACGAACCAGGACAATTTACCTCTGTGCGGCTGACCCCACAAAGTGAGGCGGCTGGCAAAACCCTTGCCGATCTGCGCCTGCAGCGAGGGGCCGTGCTGGTATCGATTGAACGCGGCGGCGAAGTCGTGGCGCCAAACGGGCAAACGCGGCTCGAAGTGGGGGATGAAGTCCTGCTCTTCATTCTCCCAGTGAGCATCACAGAACAAGTCTTGCGCGTGTTTCGTGGATAGCCGGGAAGAGTAAAAGAGGTACCGGGTCACAGGTCAAGGGTCCACACTCTGTTCCACGGGCTCAGATTCAAGTCGTAGGGTTTTCGCCACGAACGGCGTCGTGCTTGCCTGAATCAACAAGGTCATTAAAATCGCGACGAACGTGATCGATACCAGGACATCGCTGTCGAGGATATGGTCGCCAGCCAGGATGCCGACCAGCGCAGCGGCGATCACGCCCGTTTCTCGCACCCAGAAGAAGAAGAGCACCTCGCTTGCCGTAAAGCGGGCACGACGGTCTGGAAGCACGCAGCCAAGCACAGTCAGAGGACGCGCAACGAACATAAAGACGAGCACGACCAACACGGCGGGCACCAGGTCGGGCAGAAGTCTTGCCACGTTCACCTGACTGCCCAGCAGGACAAAGATCAGCATGCGCAGTTTTAATTCCAAGGGATCAATAAAGTCATGAATGGCTTGCTGCTCGCGGGCATGGATCGGGAGACGCAGACTCTTCGCATTGCCGATCATCAGACCCGTCACAAACACGCTCATGAAGCCGCTGGCCCCTAGCCACTGTGCAATCGCGTACCCCGCGAGAACGGCCATCGCAAGGATCATCGGCGTGTACTCGCGAAACATCGCCTTGTCGTGTTCCGCGATCAGGAACGCAGCCACAATGCCGACCACACTGCCCACTAGGATGCCACCGATCGCCAACCGCAAGAATCCCACGATGGCGACGCCTGCTGAGATCCCTCCGTGGGCGTCGATCACTGTCAACACGAGAATTGTCAAAATCGCCCCCGTCGCATCGGTAAATGCGGACTCAGAGATGACCGTGTCGACCACCCTTTGTCGGATCGGGAGACGTTGAAAAATCGGAATCAGCGCGGCTGGATCGGTCGAAGCCAACAGCGCCCCCAAAAGGAACGAGATCGCATAGGGCAAGCCAGCGATCCAGTGTGCAGCCAGTGCCACGACGCCCGCCGTTATCACAACGCCAACGGTGGACAACAGGGAGACAGTCAGCCAGACCTTTCTCAAATTGACGAAAGTCGTAATCGTTCCGCCGTGCAGGAGGATTAGAGACGCCCCGAACAGCACAATGACCTGATCGAGTGTGCTGCTCTGCGCAATGCGAACCCAGCCTAGGACGGAAGGACCGAGTACCATGCCACCGAGCAAAAAGAGAACGACGTCGGGGACGTGAATCCTCCCGGCGATCTTGCTGAGCACCGTTCCCGTCCCGAAAATCACAAGTACCGTAACGAACAGGGCTTGTGCCGCCATCATGGAAGACGAGTTCATCAAACGGCACCCTCCCCATGTCGGTGGCGACCGAGACGTCCGTCGCGCGAGACGATGTTGTGCATAGCGTAGACCATAGCTTTCGCCACATCGTTAACCGCGCCCGTGAGGGCCACACCTCTGCGTCTACGATACCATATCGGGGATGCAGGCGGGCGCGTGTCACTCGCGCCTGTCCTTCGCGGGCGTCCCTCTCCCTTTGCTCTCCTTCCTAGGGCCCAACCGTTCGCGACCGCAAGGGTTCGGACGCTCGGGGGCCGGGGCGCGTCCGTCGCTTGGTCACCAAGCTTGAGATCGATTGCCATGCGTTGGCGGCGAGCAACCCGATCAGCAGATACGCGAGTCCGCCAATTGTAGCAAACACCACAGTTCCCACCAGGGCCGCCAACATCCCAAAGACGACTTGGTGCCCGTATCCTGCCGGTGAGGTCGGCGGATCGGTCAGCATGAAAAATGCCAGAAACAGCGCCGTGTTGACGAAGGGGACGCGCAGGGCATCCGCTGGTGTGTTCGTGGGCAGCCCGACATGGGTCACCGCCATCGCCAGCAGCAACACAAAATACGTGCCGAGAAATGCGGCAACCTGCGGAAATTTATTGACCCGAATGGCAATCCAGGTACCTGCGACGATGACGATCACGATCATCCAGGTCGGTAAGAGTGCGAGACTGCCCCACCAACTCTGGCCCGTGCCGAAGACGAAGATGGCGACGAGCAACCCCAATGCCGCTGGATTAAAGACCGGCTTGCGACCCACTTTGAGAAGGTGCTTGGACAGGACTGCGACGGCCGTCGTCGCGGCCACGATAGACAGCGGCGTCGTGTGGCTGAGGATGTCAGCGACCAGCAACCCCGTAATGATCGCGCCGTCGGGCAAACCAGCGCGCCGTCGACAGGTCAGGGCGACGCCCACGTCGATCACCACGGCCGTCACGATGGAAACCGCCGCATTCAAGAGTCCGGCGTGATCAGCCGGACGCAGGGCCGCAATCAGGGTCAAGCCGAGCAGCACAAGCAAAAGCGTTCCCTTCGGCGTTCTGGCGAACTTTGCGAGCCGCGATGGGGTGCGACGCGATGGACTCAAGCGGCTCATTGCAGATACCCCCTCATGGATTCGTTCATCGTCACAGCCAGTGCATCATCGACACAGAGAGCGGCGAGTTCCGCGTCGTCCACAAACCCAAGGGCCCGGCCGGCGCCAAGCAAGTAGGCCGCCGTCGACACCACGTCCGCCAGCATGGCCAAAGGCGCAATGACCGTGCAACTGACCAGATCGTTGGCGAGTTGGCCCGTATCCGCCCGTATCAAATGATGCACACCAGGGTCCAGAGGACTTCTTCGCTCGTAATTTCCTGACGTGCAAACGGCCATATCGCCGCCCTGAACGCTCGCAATCACACCATCTTTGGCCGCAGGATCTTGGATGCGCACCTGCCAGGCCTGCCCCGTGCGATCGACGCCATGGACATACACATCCCCTCCCGCGTTGATGGCAAAACCCTCCCATCCTTCGAGGGCAGCGGCTGCCAGATCGATGGCCAATCCCTTGGCAACGGCTCCGAGATCCAACAGCAAGGGCTTGGCCAGATACACGGAGCGACTGGCTTCGTCGAGTGCGATATCGCGAAACGTCGCCCCTTCCTGCGTCCGCAGTCCTCCCGTTGCTTCCCCCGTCAAATAATGCCGCGTAAATCCATGCCGCACCAGGGTCGCTCCCACTGTCGGATCGAACAGGCCATTGGTGAGCTCGCTCATCTCGACGGCGACTCGAATCGCTTCAAACAGGACATCGGGCACTTGCCTCCACTCACCAGGACGACGGCACAATGCGCGCAGCGCACTCGACTCGTCGAAACGGCTGCAGGCTGCTTCGACCAAGCCCATCGTCTCAAAAGCACAAGCCGCCGCATCTCGGCGCTTGGTCTCGCTGCCGGGGCCCACGACCTCAATCGATACCAACGTGCCCATAAGCAAACGAGACTGCTCAAAGTGCCGAATCGACGTCACGGTCATTCACCTCACGCTTTGGCTTTTTGCAAGGCTTGATAGAGAGCCTCCGCAAAATTGTACGTACTGGCCGTCGCCCCCGACACGATATAGATCCTCCAAGTTTGCATGGATACAGCCTCTTGGGGAAGTTGCGGGTCGATGACCGACTGCGGATAGTGCATGCTGTATTGATTTATCGTGACCGATGCGATCTTCCCACCGCGAATCGCCACAGACAGGGCAAGCGACCCATAGGGATTGGAACCCACGCCGGTGTAGACGCCATCCTTGTATTGCGCCACCTTGACCTTTGCCATCTTGGCCGCCGTGCCGCGCGATGTCGTCGCCGGCTTCTTGGCGCTCGCGCTGGCAGAGGCCGATGCGGCCTTCGCACCGGAATTCCCTGTCGCTCCGGTACCGCCCTTCGGGCGGGCATGATGAGGATGCCGGGCAACCGCGTTCGTGGATCCCGCCGACGGCGGGTGTGAAGCGAATGCTTTGGCCGCCGCACTGGGTGTGCTCTGGGATGGAGTGGTGCCGCCGAGATCGGGCATACTGCTCGTGTTGGCCTGCGCAGACGGCATGGTCACGATGTACCCGGCCGCATAGACCGCCGTCACCGCGGCCGCGCACACACTCATTAAACGGGTACTGATTTTCGCCATGTCCGTGGCACCTCCTGGCGCTCGATCCCGCGTCGCGCGATCTGCTCTAAACAGAGTCTAGCAAGCAAGGCTGATGACAACCTTGCAAATAAGCTCTCATTTTCAGAATCGCGAAACCTTCTCCCCAAGGGCCACCATTCCGGCGGATCGTGGTGGATGGCAGTTGACACCGCCCATCCTATGCTGTATCATACAGTATGTTGTTTAATACAGTATTGGAGGCGATCGTAATGGAGTGGATGGAATTGAACGAGGCCAAGAAGGCGTTGATTCACGCTGCAGGTTCCCTTCGCGATGCAGGACTCATGTTTCGTGGACATCATGCGAACCTGTCTGCCCGTCTCTCTGAGGACACCATGCTCATGACGCGCGGGGGCAACGTGGCCAATCTCGACGACAACAGCTTTGCTGTCATCCGAACGGACGGCACAGTGCTCGAGGGCGAAGTGATGCCCGCGCAAGCCGAGATCATCGAGATGCATGCGGCGGTCTACCGCGCACGTCCGGCGGTCGGCGGAATCATCCATACCCATGCCCCCCACGCCACCGCATTTGCCGTGGCGCAGGAACCGATTCCGGTCGTGTACGAACCCCTGATGCGGTTTGGCATGACGGAGCCAGCCCCTGTCATTCCTTGGGCACCACGGGGGTCGACCGCATCAGTGCAAGGAATTGTCGACGCAGTGACATCACACCCCGGCGTTTCGGCTGTCCTGCTGGCCAATCACGGCGTTCTGGCATTTTCAAAATCACCTGCGGACACGGCGCAACTCTTGTCCACGCTCGACGAGGCTGCGGAACTCATCTTGCACGCTCGTCTGATCGGTGGTGAAAAGCCCCTACCGGCTCAGGCCTTTGCTCAGATTGAAGAACGCAAACGCGAATTTGCGGGAGCCAAAGCCTGAGTGGTATAGTAAAACGATTGTGATCCATTTCAGAGGGGTCCCCTGTCCAAGTGAGAGGGGACCCCTGTATGCAGGAGGACTTGTGCATGACGTTCAACCCGAAGCAAAACCGCCATTTGCCAGCATTTTTATTGCTTTACCTACGCGATGGACAGGCGCACGGCGGTGCCCTGTGGAATCGACTGCAAGACATTCTGCCGGATGAATGGAACATCGACAGCGGTGCGATCTACCGCGTATTGAAGGATCTGGAAGACCGCGGGGCCGTCTCGTCTTCTTGGAACACCGATGAGCCGGGCCCTGCCAAGAAGATGTACACGTTGACCAACACCGGTTACGTGGAACTTGAACGCTGGTACGAAGACATTCAGATTCGCAAGCGAAACCTCGATTACTTCCTCAAGGCATATGAGTCCAAGACTGCGGCGCCACAGCCGCAGCCCGCACCACGCACGCCTCCGTCAGACCCAGCGGCTCCCTAGACTCGGCGCTAAAGTCCACGTACAGACGTGCCCCACAGAGGCTGCCTGGCAACGAGTTGACACATTGTCTCTCCCCCGCTACACTACGTCTATCCAGAATAACGGCGCAGCCGCTTATTCTTCTAGCAGACGGTGGCGCGAGAGCTCCATGTCACCGTATAATCGGCCATGACGGAACCAGTACACGGGACCGCGTCGTTCAGAAAGCCAACTGTAAGGATGAAAGGTTGGTCGGCGCCTCGCGTGGAACCCATCCCTGAGCCTGCGGCGAAGAGTCGCACCGCCCCCTTTGCGGTTATCCGAAGGCGAACGCGATCGCCCTATGACATGTAGCGACGCGAAAAGTGGGTCCGGACAGAATGTCCCGGATCAATGAAGGTGGTACCGCGGCTACACCCCGCCCTTTTTTGAGGGCGGGGTTTTGCTATTTTCCTGGAGGTGGATCAGCATGAAGATGTCGACCATGATGTTGAAAACGGAACACGAGACGCCGTCGGAAGCCGAATTGACCAGTCATCGGTTGCTGCTTCGTAGCGGCATGATCCGCCAACTCGCCAGTGGCATCTATAGTCTCACACCGCTCGGATGGCGCGCGATGCAGCGAATCGCGACCATGGCCCGTGAAGAAATGAACCGAATTGAGGGCCAGGAAATGCTCTTGCCACTCGTCCAGCCGGCCGCGATCTGGCGGGAAACAGGACGGTATTATAGCGTGGACGAGTCGCTCAATCGCTTTCAAGACCGGGGCGGACAGAACATGGTTCTCGCGATGACGCATGAAGAAGCCGTGACGGACATGGCCCGGCACGTCATTGAGTCGCATCGACAGTTGCCCATGATGGTCTATCAGATACAGACCAAGTTTCGTGATGAAGCCCGTCCGCGCGGCGGTCTCATTCGCTTGCGCGAGTTTCTGATGAAAGATGCCTACAGTTTCCATGCGGACGAAGGTGATCTGGACAAGTTCTACGAGAAGGTAAGGAAGGCCTACGCCATGTTCTACAAGCGGTGTGGCATCGACGTTTTGCAAGTGGACTCTGATACAGGCATGATGGGCGGCGGTGTGGCCCATGAGTTCATGATGTTGGCAGAGTGTGGCGAGGACACACTGCTTCTGTGTGATGCCTGCCAACGGGCGGCGAATCGTGAAGTCTACGAAGCGTCCGGGCGTGATGACGACACGTGTCTTCAGTGTGGCCAACCCGTTCGTGCCGTACGAGGCATCGAGGTCGGGAACATTTTTCAACTTGGCAGCCGGTACAGTTTGCCCATGCATGCAGACTTTACTGACCAATGTGGTGTTCGTCGTCCAGTCGTGATGGGATGCTATGGAATCGGGATCTCACGCCTGCTGGCGTGCGTGATCGAAGCGAATCACGACGCGGCCGGCATAGTCTGGCCGGAAACCGTGGCGCCATATGCTGCGCACCTCGTGACGGTGGGTGCGAGTTCGGAGGTGATCGCAGTGGCCGAGCGCGTGTACGCGTCGCTCGCAGACCAGGTGCTCTGGGACGATCGCGACGCCAGTGCCGGTCGCAAGTTGCAAGATGCTGACTTACTGGGCATGCCAAAGCGACTGACGATCAGCCCGCGCTCGCTGGCCGCCGGCGGCATCGAGCTTCGATCGCGCCGCACAGGGACAGTGCAAATCGTCCCTGTCCAGGATGTGGTCGCTCCGTAACCAAAGGAGACTCCAGATCGTCCATATCTGCTGAAGAAACTGCGCCAAAGGGATGGGGAGATGAGGATGAAGCACAACCGCTGGATTCGCCTTGGGAAAGTGGCAGCGACGGCGCTGTTCGCCGTGATGGTGCCCGCGAACCTGATGTCTGTATCGCACGCGCAGACCAGCTCAGCCTGGACGCAACCGATCTTGCAGGAACTCATTCCGGCTGGCACGAAACTGGCCATGCACAAGGCCTGGAACATGCAAGGGACGGAGTATGCCGTCGCCACGACCGCCTGGTCCCCGTCACAACCCACCCCGTGGATGCTGGTCGCCAAGCGTGTGTCTGACGGCTGGACGCCGCTGTATATCGGCCAGACGCAACATGCATTTGCGATCCAGCAGATCGTCATCGGACATCCGACCAAGATCGGTACAACGGTCAGTCTTGGCTTCATCGTCGATGCGGCGACCGCGTTGATGACGCATGTGTATACGCTGCAGGTGACGCGCACCTCGGCGCAAGTCGTCGCCCAACTGCCCACTGTGGTCGGACTCACTTCGCTTACGGTCAGTGGCAGTCAGGTCCGCGTGGCGGGTCTGAACCTGCTAGCGACAGAACTCGTCAGCAGCACGGACACGGCGCACATAACCGCCGAGCCCCTACCGGCGTTGTTGGGAAGGACCACCCATCCGGTGCCATTTGTCATGGGCTGGACACTCCATGGCGCAAACGACGTCAAACGCATCGCAGAGCTCGGACCGGCAGTCGTGCACGCGCACGTTGGCGACACGCTCTCGTTCGTACCGATGAACTCGCAGGCCGTGCGTCATATGCTAGGAAGCATCAGCGAGCAAGGCGCCTTCTCCGGGATCTCTGTGTACGCCGCGCCGCCGGGCACCAAATTGAGTCTCTATCAAGCGGCACAAGTGCTTGGCAATGTAGTTCACCTGACGGCTCCCGGCACCTATTTGTACGCGATCGTTCCGCCGGGATATAGCAGCTTGTCCCCCGATGCGGACACCGCCGTCGTTCAAGTCATCGTGACAAACGCGCCTTGACTCAGAGCGCCCAGTCAGGGCGCACACCCCTGGAGCCATAGGCCAATGACACCCTTCATTGGCCGTGATGCACGCCCTCCGTCCACCGTACAATGAACGGGTAAGGAGGAGGTGACAACATGTGCACAAAGGCACAGTGTGAGCAACACGTCGGACAGTGGGTCCAGTTTCGCACCCCTTACGGCCATCACATCGGGCTGGTGGAACGCATCTCAGGCAACGAGGCGATCGTCGTGTCGCCGCGTCAATACGTCCCCGCGCAGTTTGCCCGAACGGTGAATCAGAGTGACGAGGACAAGCTGGATGTCGCCCTGGCATTTTGGGGAGGCGGTGGCTATCCGCGAGCCGGATTTGGGGGCGGTCCGCGAGTGGGCTACGGTGCAGGCGCTGTAGGTCGCCCCGGTGGGTATGGCGGCTATGGGGGCTACGGTTTTGGCTGGCAACGCTGGGCTGTCTCCTTCTTGATCATCTACGCCTTATGGGGTCTTCTGCTCTGGTAACAGTCGTCACTGTCCTCTCCGCCCGCTCGGGCAAGGTCAGTCGACGTGGCCTCCGGTTCGCCGAACGCGACTGCGCACGCGTCGCCTTCGGCGAGCGCCGCGGCCCAAACTGGGCACATCGCCCCCGCGCACGATCGTGTCACGCACGCCGCTCGTTCTCCTCGTATCCGGTGACAGATTCGCGAACTCTCTCCCTATCTCTTTACACTCCCTTTGCCCCGTGATAGTCTGAAGTTAATCGTAATCATTACATAAATAGAGCGAAGGGAGTCTCGTGTCGTGTCACTCGAGAACGAGCTCAAGGCCAACTCCGTAGGGTTTTGGGGCATGGTCAGCCAAAGTATCAGCGGTATGGCACCCACCTGCGACGTCGTCGCGTTCATGACGGCAGGTGCCGCCTTTGCCATGGCCGCCTTGCCGCTCTCCTATCTCCTCGCTTTTGCCGTGATGTTCATAGAGGTCAACACGATCTACCACCTCTCCAAACACCGCGCTTCCGCCGGCGGCTACTACAGTTACGTCGCCGCCGGCATCGGTCCGCGATCCGCCGTATTCACCGCCTTCATGGTGATTTTCTACCAAATCGTCAGCGTGGCCGCGATCCCGGTATACGTCGGCGGGGTGTTCTTGCCAGGCGTGCTGGCGGAACTCCACGTCGCACTTCCCGGTTGGTTCTGGATCGCCATGGTCCTGTTTTTCGTGGGCGTTCCGTTTGTTCTCGGGGTAGCCGGGATTCGCCCGACGATCCGGTTTATCGTCCTGTCGAGTTTCGTCGAGATCGCCTTCCTCGTGGTGACCTCGATCATCATCATCTCGCGAGTGCATCCGAGCGCGCCCCTGGTCCCTTTCCAGATGGGAACGGTCGGTGTCAAAGGTGTAGCGCTCGGGATGATCTTTGGCATCACGAGTTTCATCGGCGTCGGGAGTCACACCCCGCTTGGCGAAGAGGCGAAGCATCGCAGCCAATCCCGTGGTCGGATGATCGGGCGAGCGGCTATGATTTCGCTCGCGCTCGTGGGAACGGCCCTGACGCTTTCGGCGTATGCGCTGACCGTGGGCTGGGGACTGGGGAACATGGGCAGCTTCGCCCAGAACGGGGCGCCAGGCGTCGTGGTCTTCGAGCATTATCTCGGCCCGCTCGGTGCCATCGCCTTGGTCATCCTCGCACTGAACAGCGCACTGGCCGACGGCATCGCGCTCGTGACCAGTTCGGCCCGCATCCTCTACGCCATCAGTCGCGACGAACTCCTGCATGCCTCCTTCGCGCAGGTGAACGGGCGCGCCGCGCCACGCATGGGGGTCGTCGTCCTATCCGGCGTGGCGATGGTGCTGGGAATTGGCACAGGGCTCCTCCTCGGACCCGACAACGCGTTCAATATGCTGACGACTGCCGTCCTGTTTGGTCTCGTCGCCGCGCACACACTGCTGAATCTGTCTGTAATTCGTCTCTACGCTAAGATGAAAAGTTTGCATGTCATCCGCCATTTTGTACTCCCCGTATTATCGACAGTTATCCTATTTGCGGTCTTGTACTCCTCGATCTGGCCCCCTGTCTATCCGCTCTGGCTGTCGCCCGCCGTTTTCGTCCTCGTGGCAGCGGCCGTCGTTTTGTATATCCGCCACTTGCGCCACAACAAGCCCGATCAACTGGCCAACGCCGACGGGCTTGCTGCCGCAGCGCAGGATCAATTTGCCTGACCGGCACGACAACCTGGACGCGGCACGCCGTTTCTCTGGGTATGTGCCTGAACCCACCCCGGATTGCGTAGCGGAGGTTCCAGGCGCATGTCTCTGTCTTCTATGCCAATGCCTCCTAGATGTCCCCCCATGGTGCCAGACGCCTACAACACCTCGTGTCCTCCAACATATCGATGGGGTATCGTCGACCAGCGGGAGTCGCTCCCGGCCTCGTTGACAATCCGACGTTGGGGGAGGCGCGATCATGACCATCGGCAACCAGCCCGGGCAGGTCGCGGACTCGGACCCCCTATCAAGCCTGATTGACGCTGCACTCGCCACGCTCTTGCATGAACAGGAAGTAGACGGCAGTTTTCCTCACGGCTTTGACATGGGGGTCATGCCCGATGCACAGACTGTCATCTTCTTAACTCTGCTCGACTTCAGAGATGCCCTGTGGACGCGCGCTTTGCTCGGTCGTCTCATCGACTTGCAACGTGCAGATGGTTCGTGGGGTCCTTACGAAGGGGCGCCCGGAGATCTGTCGACGACGGTCGAGTGTTATTATGCCTTGGCGCTTCATGACGCCTGGCGACTTCAGCCGCAAGCCCGTATCGCCGCCGAACAGTGGATCACTGGGGCCGGCGGTATCCATGCCTGTCGAAACCTGACGAAAGTGTTGCTGGCTATCGGCGGCGAAGTGTCCTGGCTGCAGTTGCCATCGCCTGCCCTCTACGCGTGGCTCTGGAGTCCCTTTTCCCCCTTTCAGATCCAAGATGTCGTCACGTTTACCCGGCTACACGTCGCCTCGATGGTGGTCTTGGCAGCGCATCGCTACGTGTCACCTGTCGCCAGACACTCGGTGTTAGACCACATGACCCACGCGAGTTCACGACAGGCAAGCAACGTATCGCATCGAAAACTCGCGGTTCCCCGCTGGCTTTTGCGGAGATGCCTGCACGACTTGTATAGTCAGCGCGAGCTCGACGGCACACTCGCCGGTTACCATTCATCGACATTTCTCTTTTTGTTCGCGCAGCGTGCCATGGGACGCTCGTTGCAGCAAAGCGACATCGAACCTTGTGTGCGGGCGATCCGCCGCAACTGGGGCTGCCCATTTGGCGACGCGACAGCGCATCAGCAGACCTGCGACGCGCACATCTGGAATACTGCCCTGTCGATTCGGGTCCTGCGCCAAGCCGGGCTTTCTCGGCAACACGCCGGTTTACGGTCCGGTGTCGAGTACCTTTGGGCCCACCAGCAAGGCTCACAATGGGACTGGCGCCGCAAGCAGAAGACATTGCCGGGAGGCTGGGGATTCTCCAGTAACAACACGCGCCACCCTGACACCGACGACACTGTCGCCTGCCTCGACGCCCTGGCCGATGCGCCCGGTTCGCACGACGAAAACTGGCAAAGGGGCATCCGCTGGCTCCTCTCGCGACAAAACCGTGATGGCGGATGGTCCGCTTTCGACCGCAACTGCGCCCGGAAGTGGATGGAGCACATGCCGGCCAACGACATGCGCCACGCGATCACCGATCCATCCACGCCAGACCTCACCGCCCGCGTGGTCGAACTCTTGATCGGGCGCCACGTCCTATCGACAACGGATCGAAGCAT
This sequence comes from Bacillota bacterium, assembly GCA_026627155.1. Taxonomy (GTDB): domain Bacteria; phylum Bacillota; class Bacilli; order Alicyclobacillales; family SLC66; genus JAPNUJ01. The sequence goes on from JAPNUJ010000007.1 coordinate 44,394, forward strand.
AGGTCGCGCGATCCGCTGGCTGCTGGCTGCGCAGGAACGCGACGGATCGTGGTACGGCCGCTGGGGCACCACGTACGTCTATGGCACGTGGTGTGTAGTCCGAGCACTGTGTACCATCGCACGGAGCGACACAACCCCCCGTCTCGATCGATCGCTACGGCGAGCCGGAGACTGGCTGTTGCAGATCCAGAAGCCAGATGGCAGTTTTGGTGAGTCTTGCGCCAGTGATCAGGTCGGCCACTACGTTCCGTCCGCGCCGAGCGTCCCCTCACAGACCGCCTGGGCGCTTGACGCCTTGCTTTGGCTCTGTGAAGTCGAGCCGGACCCGATTCATCGTCGCCGTCTGGACGGTGCGTGCGCGCACAGCGCCGACTGGCTGGTTGACATCGCAGGAGGTGGGACCTGGTCCGAGACGATGCCAACCGGATCGGCCTTCCCCGGAGCCCTTCACATCCGCTACCATCTCTATCCAAAGGTCTGGCCACTGGTCGCCCTCTTGCATTACCGCGCCCTGATGCCTGACGCCAGCGAAAGGAGGTGAAATCAGATGGCTCTCGACCCAAGACTTGTAGGGGCCTTCCGGACACGGATTGCCAACCCGCTGTATTGGCGGCGTGCACACGCCTGCCTGCACGGCTGCTCGCGCGAGATGCTTGCGACGCCCGATGGCTGTGCCGCGTTCGTCGATCACATGAGCGGCGCGATGGGTGTCCCCATGACACCCGCCCAGCGGATGGGGGCAGCAAACTGGCTTTATTCGCAACGGATTGACCCAAGGAACCCCTGGCACCAGGCTCGGATGTGGAACGTCGTAAATGGTGCGTAAAATCCAAAAAAGGATCACCCCGCAGGTTTGGGGTGATCCTTTTACTGTACAGCCGTCGCAATCTGAACATGAACGTCAGGAGGTGACCAGCGATGGTGGCAGACAGCCTCGGAAAGGGCCTCGTCATCGTCTTTATCGGTTTCAACCCGTCGCCTGCCTCCGCTTTGGCCGGCCATCCCTACGCCCACAGAAGCAATCGTTTTTATCGAATTTTGTATGAATCGGGGCTGACCCCAATTCTTCATGTACCTGAGGAACACCGCGAGATGCTCACCCTATATGGCTATGGATTCACCAATATCGTCGCGCGCACCACACGTCGCGCCGATGAGCTCAGTGCGGATGAGTTCGCCACGGGACGCAGGACCGTCCTCGCCAAACTGAAGCGATTCCGTCCCCATATCGCCTGTTTCGTCGGCAAGGGGGTGTATCGGCCCTACAGTGGCCGAAGTGCGTTCCCCTATGGATTTCAAACCCAGGTCGCGCAAACGGATAGTTGCGAATTCGTGGGCCCAGCCACCAGCGGGCTCGTGCGCATGCCGCTCGCGGAACAAGTCGTGATCTATCGCGTACTCGCACAAGCGGCAGCCTCCGTTCGCGACAACACGGAGCGCTAAGCCGTCAGCCTTCCTCGGCCTACTCATGACGCTGCGCACTCAAGTCGTCTTCTCCGTCACATCTGGCAAGAGATCGGCAGCACCCGACTCAGGCTGGCACAAGTCGGCCAGCCACTGTTGCAAGGCCTGCAGCCTGCGCGTCTGGCAACCATAATAGTGCCAGACGCCCTTTTGCTGGTGATGCACAAGACCCGCCTGGCGCAAGATCGTCAAGTGACGGGACACTGTCGACTGCGGCAACTGAAGAATGGCGCTCAAGTCTTGGACGCAGATCCCCTCAACCAACTGCCCATCCACATAACAAAAATGCTGCCTCAAAGTCAATGTCTCCAAAAGTGAGCGGCGTATGGGGTCGGCCAGCGCCTTCCACGCAAAATCCAGACCGTTCAAAGCGGAGACTTCGGTCTCCATTTGCCCATGACGTGCCACGCCATCACCTCCAGCGAATGCATAGCATAACAATACGTCATGCAAAGCGCATTTGCCAGTCGGATTCCGACCTCAGTCTACGAAACTTGTCGAATTTGCTCTCTCACCACTCTGCGATCGTGCCATCGTCGTTACGCCACACGGGATTCTTCCAATCATGTGCACGCTTTGCCTGCTCCCTGACATATGGCTCATTGACCTCAATCCCGAGGCCCGGCGCCTGCGGCGGCAGAACAAATCCCTGCTTATAGGCAAATACCGTGGGATCGACCAGATAATCCAGCAAGTCGTTGCCGCGATTGTAGTGAATGCCAAGACTCTGCTCTTGAATGAAGACGTTCGGCGTCGCCATGTCCATCTGCACACACGCCGCGAGCGCGATCGGCCCGAGCGGGCAGTGCGGAGCCACCGCCACGTCATACGCCTCGGCCATGGCCGCGATCTTGCGGGTCTCCGAAATCCCCCCCGCGTGGGACAAATCCGGTTGAATGATGTCCACGTAGCCGTCTTGCAACAATTTTTTGAAGTCAAACCGGGAGAACATCCGTTCACCGGTGGCGATGGGCGTCGATGTGTGGTGGGCGATTTCGCGGAGTGCTTCATTGTTCTCCGAAAGCACTGGTTCCTCGATAAACATCAGATGGAACGGGTCCAGTTCCTTCGCGATCACCTTGGCCATCGGTTTGTGAATCCGTCCGTGGAAATCGACGGCGATCCCAAAATCGCTACCGACCGCCTCACGCACCGCCGCCACGCGGGTCAAGATATCATCCACTTTGGCAAATGAATCGATGTAGTGCATCTCCTCAGACGCATTCATCTTCACAGCCGTGAATCCCAGCTCCTTTTTTTCCCTCGCCGAAGCCGCCGCATCCGAAGGCCGGTCGCCACCGATCCAGGAATAGACACGCAGTTTGTCCCGCACGGCGCCACCGAGAAACTCGTACACGGGGAGAGTGTACCGCTTGCCCTTGATATCCCACAGTGCCTGGTCGATTCCGGCGATGGCACTCATGAGGATGGGACCGCCACGATAAAAGGACCCCCGGTACAGCACCTGCCAGATGTCCTCAATCTGGTTGGGATCGCGGCCCACCAAGTAGCTTTCCATCTCGCGCACAGCCTCCGCCGTGGCGGACGCGTGACCCTCGACGATCGGCTCACCCCAACCCACGAGTCCCGCGTCCGTACTGACCTTCACGAAGAGCCAGCGCGGCGGTACGACAAACAATTCGAGTCCTGTGATTTTCATCTCGATTTCTCGTCTCCCCATGTCAATCTCACTGGACGTGAGCGGCTTCGCTGTCCAAGGAGGCGTGCTGACGTCCTGGCGTCCTGGCCTCCTACCCGTTCCTACCACCCACGGAGGCGTCGACGGCCGACTTTTCGAGCGTGACTTGCATCAGGCGGCGAGGAAGTCCGCCCTCTTCAAACTCATGGATATCAATAATTCGATACCCTTCGGCCAGGCTCTCGACGGTCTTGCGATCAAAGAAGTGCACGATGAAGCCACCCACTTCCACCAGACCCTCGCCGTGCTGCACGCCTTGCCCATAGTGAGGGTCACCCGTGTGGCGCGCCGTGTAACTGTTGAGGCCATGCGGATGCAGGACGGTCCGGATGTTCTCCGTCAGGCGACGCAACTCTTCAAGGGTAAGCGCCATGCAGTAAAGCATGTGCGAATAACAGGCATCAAATGTTTCACTGGCAAAAGGAAAAGGATTGCGCACATCGTGCAACACGACGGTCACACGGTCTGACAGTCCAAGCGCCGCCGCCTTTTCCGCGATCCGTCGCGTCCCCTCGGGTGTATAGTCGAGAACGTGCACGTCAAAGCCCATTTGCGCCAAAAACATCGTATCTCGTCCTTGCCCCGCACCCAGCTCCAAAATCCTCGTCAGTCCCCGACTTCGAAACATCTCGGACGCTCGAACCACTGCGGCACTCGGTGCCTCGCCGAACATCTCGTTGTTGCGGGCAAACGCCTCTTGCCACTTCACCGGCTCGCGTTCCCGCCACTGATCATCGTTCGAGGGCTCAGCCATTGTCGCACTCCCTTTAGCACTCCTTGATAATACGACGGCCTCCAGCCCACATCGGTGTGCAGACCGCATTCCTTTAAGGGGGACCTCCAGGCAGTATACCACTTGCGAAAGGCAACTACGCTGAGACCTATCCAGAATAACGGCGCAGCCGATTATTCTTCTGGCAGACGGTGGCGCGAGAGCGCCATAATACCGTCTACCCCCTGATTTGCACCAGGAAGGTCTCGATTTGTCGACGAATCGCGTCGCGAACCTCGCGAAACTTGTCGAGAACCTCTTCTTCGCTACCCATCGCCCGCGCAGGGTCCTCAAATCCCCAGTGTAACCGCGTCACCTGCGGTGGCGTCATCGGACAGCGATCGTTCGCATCGCCGCAAAGCGTGATCACATAATCCGCCCGGCTAAGGAGGTCCTTGTCGATGACCTTGGAGGCATGGCCAGTTATATCAATGCCGGCCTCTTTCATGACCAGGACGGCCTTTGGGTTCAGTCCATGGGCCTCAACCCCGGCACTGTAGACCTCGACTTGGTCCCCGCCCGCGTGCCGAGCCCACCCCTCCGCCATCTGGCTGCGGCAAGAGTTTCCCGTACAAAGGAAGTAAACGACTGGTTTGGCCATGAAGCTCAAATCCCCCCTGGGCTTAGCCCGCTCGATGTGTCATTGCATGGGACGCGTAGTCTCTTGTCCGTCAACTCGTCCAATTCCCGCCTCACGTCAGGCAAAGAGTCCACAATCGCACGAAGCAACGGGAACCGCGCTCCGTCGATGGAGTAGTAGACCCATTGCGCGGTCTTTCGCTCCTTGACCAGCCCGGCCTGTCTCAGTTTGCGAAGGTGTTGTGACACACTCGGCTGCGACATGGAAAGTATGGGAACCAATTCACAGACGCAAAGTTCCCCGTGCGCCAGCAACGCCAGGATTCGTAGCCTGGTCTTGTCCGCGAGCGCTTTGTATACATCGGCCACAGGATCAAATAAATCGGCGCGCACCTCTTCCTGTTCTTTCGACGGCACT
>JAPNUJ010000007.1:49335-50059 GCA_026627155.1 Bacillota bacterium
ACACCGCGTCGACGGGCATCCCGTTCACCGTCATACGATCACTTCCCTCGCGACCTCGATGACCTCAGCGATGAACCGGTCGAGCATCGCACTCCCCATAACCTCGTCATCCTGCAGCAACGCGACCGCCATTTTGCAGTCTTGCTGACGCTCTTGGAGTCGCGCCACATGAGCCTTCTGTACGGCCAATCGTCGGCCAAACAAGCGACTGCTCGCCGCCTCTTGCGGCAATACTTGGTTCACGATGATCGCCTGTGTATCGATACGCGTTCTCTCCAGATCGCTGATTGCGCGCTCCATCTCCGCTATGGGCGTCGACTCTGGCAACGTCACAAAACACATCGCCGTCTCGTCGCGGTCCTGAAGCGTCCGGATCGCCTCGTTCATGCGACCCAACTGCACTGCATCCAGAGCAGCCGTCTCGGCCGTGAAGGCCTCTTTGTTAGCCAATTCCGTTTCATAATCCCACGACAGTTGCAAGAGCCGGATCGTGTGTCCAGTCGGGGCGGTATCGAAGACCGTGACATCAAAGCGATCGCTGAGCAGGTAATCCAGAAATTCCTGAAACACGGCCACCTCTTCCGTACACGGCGAGTTCAGTTCTTCGCTGACACGATCCACGGTGTCACGGTGACCGAACCCCGTCTCGAGCGAATGCAGCACCTTCTGCCGATAGGCCTCGAAGGCCGCCTTTGGATCGATGCGCACCAGCCACAGGTTCGTC
>JAPNUJ010000080.1:0-5743 GCA_026627155.1 Bacillota bacterium
GATCTGGTTCTGCACGGTCTTGTGAACCCTCTGAGGGCTCGGGGAGAGAGGGTTTGTTGAATTTGAAGGAAATAGTTGATTGCGCTGTAACAGGGGTGCGCAATGACGAGCCAATCCTGATTCGTGACTTCACCCGCACACCTTCGTGGGCACCGACCTAGCCGCCATCCGGTCACCACCCGGTCACCGTCCGGTCATCGTGCGTGCGCCACCCGTCCGCCGTGACTACTTTTCACGGTGCGCCGGGGCGGGTGATCGGTCTCTCTTTGTTGTGAAACGATCATGACTGAACAGATTCATGTGTTCTATGTTATTATTACAACAAATCGAGGTGGGGAGATGGGTGTGAGGCAACGGCACGAGGCGCTTGTGTTGCTGATGGCGCAGAACGGCTATCTCACTGTGAAAGACTTGGCGCAGCGTCTTGGCGTGTCGGAGATGACGGTTCGGCGAGACTTGCAAGCGCTCCAGATGGAGGGGCTTGCGCAGCGAATGCCTGGCGGGGGGCAGGTGGCCGGTACGGCGGCCGAACCTTCGTTCATGGCCAAGCGACTGTTGCAAAGCGAGCAGAAAGAAGCGATTGCACGTACGGCAAAGACACTCGTGGAGCCACGAATGACGATCGGGCTGACTGCGGGGACCACGACGTGGATGCTGGCCAAGTGGTTGCGTGCCGTTCCGGGACTGACAGTCGTCACGAATTCGACGAACGTGGCCCTGGAGTTTGGGCAGGGATATGGAGGGGACATTATCCTGACGGGGGGACAATTTCGCACGCCCTCGGATGCCCTGGTGGGTCCGCTTGCGGAGGCGAGTGCCAGGGTGCTCCACACGGACCTGGTGTTTGTGGGAGTGCATGGCTTGTCCGTGGACGCTGGCTTGACGACACCGAACATCTTGGAGGCTTCTATTAACCGAGTGCTCATAGAGGGTTCGGATCGCGTGGTGGTGGTATGCGACAGCACCAAGTGGGGCGTACGAGCGCTGGCGCAGACGGCTGGAATCGGTATGGTGGATCTGGTGGTCTCGGATTCGGGTATGGAACCGTGGCAGTCTGCGTTGGAGGATGCCGGTGTGGACGTCCTGCTAGCCGAGGGACGCAGCGATATAGAAGGGGAGAGTGATGTGCGTGGCTGAGTTGCGCTATAATCCGTTGTTGGAAGACTGGACCATGGTTGCCTCGCACCGTCAGAATCGCCCACAAATGCCGAAGGATTATTGCCCTTTTTGCCCCGGATCCGGTCGCGTGCCGGATGACTATGCGGTCTTTGCCTATGACAATGACTTTCCCGCGCTCTCGGAGGAGCCGCCTCGGCCGGATGCCGTGGGCAGTGCACTCTATCCGTCGTTGGAGGCCTATGGAAAGTGCGAGGTGATCTTGTATTCTCCAGATCATACCGCGTCGTTGTCGCGTCTTGCGCCCACACATATCGAAGGGGTCATAGACCTGTGGGCACAACGGTTCGCTGCGCTGGAGGCGGACCCACGTCACAAGTACGTGTTCATCTTTGAGAACCGCGGCCCCGAGGTAGGTGTCACCATGCCGCACCCACATGGGCAAATCTATGCGTATCCCTACATTCCGCAGAAGATCCGCGTCGAACTGGATGCATGCGCGCGCCATCTTGCGAGTACAGGGCGCTGCCTCTTGTGCGACATTGCTCGTGAAGAACGCGAATTTGGCGGGAGGATGCTGGTGTCGACCGAGTATTTTGACTGTTTTCTGCCCTATTTTACGGATTACCCTTACGGGGTTTTCATCGTCAGCAAGGTTCATAAGACCGCGATCACCGACTTGACGTCCGCAGAACGCAAGGATCTTGCGCAACTCTTACATGCTGTTGCAGCGGGGATGGACGCTCTCTTCGAACGGGATTTCCCTTACATGATGGCGATTCATCAGCGGCCGGTCAATGGACCGGATGTGGAGCGTAGCTATCATTTCCACATTGAATTCTACCCGCCCTTGCGCTCGGCCGATCGCATCAAATACCTGGCCTCCTCGGAAACGGGGGCTTGGGCGCCGTGTAATCCGGCAGCCGTGGAGAGTACGGCGCCGCAACTTCGTGACGCCATACGGAGAGCGCAGGGGCTTTCGCAAAGGGGGGCGAGCCAATGAGCGATGCGCAGGAGATGTTACTGCAGGCAAAGGAGGCTTTCCTTACCTTTTCGCCGGGGGAGTTGTCGGAGGTTCGGGCGTTCTTTGCACCGGGGCGAGTCAACTTGATCGGAGAGCATACGGACTACAACGGGGGGTATGTGCTGCCGGCGGCGTTGACGCTCGGTACCTGGCTCCTGGTGAGGCCCCGTCATGATGGGGTCCTGCGATTTGGCTCCTCCGCCTTCTCTGCACAGGTATCGGTCCGTGCAGACGCGATGGTGTTTAAGGAGGAAAACGGCTTCGCCAATTACCCGCTAGGGGTCTTGTGGGCTCTGGCCGACCTCGGTGTGCGGATCGCGGGGGGAGACTTCTTTCTCATCGGCAACTTGCCGCACAGCTCGGGTCTGTCCAGTTCGGCATCGGTGGAGATGGCGATGGCGGTGGCAGCCACGGCACTTGCCGGCGAAGCGCGTGAGCGAGTGGATCTGATCAAGGCGGCTCAGCGCGCCGAGAACGGATTCATGGGTGTAAATTCAGGTATCATGGACCAGTTTGCCGTTGGCATGGGCGAGGCGGGACGGGCGCTGCTGTTGCAGTGTGCCACGCTACGCTATGACAGTGTGCCTCTGCACCTGTCGAACTCGCAGTTTATCATTATGAACACCTGCTACCCGCGCGGGCTGGCCGATTCCAAGTACAATGAGCGCTTTGCCGAGTGCCAGACGGCTCTTACACAGTTACAAGCGGTGTTTCCCACCTTGACTTGCCTGGCTGATGTCTCGAGGGAGGCTTGGGGGGCGGCCAGCCGGGTCCTGAACGGTGACGTGATCATGCGCCGGGCGCGTCACGTCATCTTCGAAAATGCCCGCACACTCGCCGCCGGGCAACTCTTGAAGGCCGGGGATGCCCAAGCATTTGGCTCCTTGATGAATGCGTCTCATGAGTCGCTACGCGATGACTACGAGGTGACTGGCCCCGCCTTGGACGCGATCGTCGAGAGTGCATGGTCCACACCAGGCTGCCTCGGAGCGCGCATGACGGGAGCGGGATTCGGGGGCTGTGCCGTGGCTCTGGTGGAGCGTGACTTGATCCCGGACTTTGTCGCGCGCGTAGGGGAACTGTATCGCGAGCGCACGGGGTTACAGGCGGAATTCTATAACGGCGACAGCGGCGACGGAGCGCGTGACGTTACGGAGGAGGCGATCGAATTATGGCAGTCTTGATCACGGGTGGCGCAGGCTACATTGGTAGCCATACGGTGGTGGAGTTTATCCGTGCTGGTGAAACGGTGGTTGTGCTAGACAACCTGTATCAGGGCCACCCTGAGGCGGTGCAAGGGGTCCACTTGATTGAGGCTGATCTACGCGATCAATCGAAGGTCGTGAAGATCCTGCGCGAGTTTGACATCGAGTCAGTGATCCATTTTGCGGCCAATTCGCTGGTCGGGGAAAGTGTCCAAGATCCCCTCAAGTATTACGATAACAACGTCGGGGGGACGCGGGCTTTGCTGTCGGCCATGACGGAGTGTGGTGTCGGTCGCATCGTCTTTAGCTCCAGTGCGGCGACGTATGGGGAACCGGTGCAGGTCCCCATTCCCGAAACGCATCCGCAGGTTCCGACCAACCCCTACGGCGAGACCAAGCTCGTGATTGAACGCATGTTGCGCTGGTGTCATGTCGCTTACAACCTGGCCTCCGTCAGTCTCCGATATTTTAACGCGGCAGGTGCGCATCCGGATGGACACATCGGCGAAGACCATGACCCGGAGACACACTTGGTGCCGATTGTGCTGTCGGTGGCACTCGGCCAGAGACCGCACCTTCCGGTGTTTGGCGACGATTATGCGACGCAGGACGGTACCTGCATACGCGATTACGTGCACGTGATGGACCTGGCGAGTGCGCACCATCTGGCCTTGGGGCGTTTGCGCGAGAAGTCCGTGTGCGAGGCGTACAATCTTGGCTCGGGCTCCGGGTATTCCGTGCTGGAGATCGTCGAAGCCGCCAGGCGTGTCACGGGGCATCCGATTCCCGTCGTGGTGTCCGGCCGCAGGGCGGGCGATCCGGCGGTACTCATCGCATCGTCCGAAAAGGCGCGTACAGAGCTGTCGTGGCGGCCCCGCCATGAGTCGATCGAGTCTATGATTGCTTCCGCGTGGGAGTGGCATAGCAAGCACCCGCTTGGATATGGAAGGGCATGACAACCTGTCAGACCACTGTGCGATACACGGACTGGGTGCGTCGCACAGTGGTTTTGGGCGTTGTGCGAGACTCCGAGGTGAACGCCACAAAACTTTTTAAACCCTCTTGACAGTTGCATTACAAATGGGTTACTCTAGCAACAGTTGGTCTGACGGTATTTCGCTCGCAATGTGGTCACGTGACCACATTTTTAACCAGAGACATGGCCACGTGACCACATTGTGATTTGTAGGTCGGCCGATGATCTCTGCTATGGCCCGTGGAATGACAGCCTCTTTTTTGTGTAGCATGAAGGCGCTTTCTGAATTCGCTCTCATGGCTACTTATCATCACGGTGGCGTCATCTTGGGTATGGCGTGCGGCGCAAGCGAGAATACTAACTCGGACCCAAAAGGGGAGGAATCTCACTCATGAAGAATCATAAAAGATGGGCCTTGCTCGCCGTCACAACGGTGGGGCTGTCCGGTGTCCTCGCCGGATGCAGTACCAATGTTTCGGAGTCTGCCGCTGGTCCCACCAAGGCGCCGATCACGCTCAGCATCATGTCCTGGAACATTGCATTGGCGACGCTCAAGGAGGATGCGGAACTCTTTCACAAGCTCCATCCAAACGTCAACTTCCAGTACATTACCGAGGCGGATCCGCCGACCACCTACACCAAGTTGAACGCTGAACTCGCTGCCGGTGCCGGCGTCCCCGATATCATCTCCATCGAGACCTCGCACGCACAGTCTTTCATCAGCAAGTTTCCGGATGCATTCTTGAATGTGACGAGTCGTGTGAAGAGCCTGAAACCGTTGTTCGCCCAATCGAAGTGGCCTGCACTGACGGGGGCAAACGGACAGGTCTATGGAGTCCCTTGGGATATAGGGCCGGCGATGGTGTTCTATCGGAAAGACTTGTTCAAGGAAGCTGGCATCAACGCCAACGACATCAAGACATGGGCGCAGTATATCGCGGCCGGCAAGAAACTGGTCCAACACTTCCACGGCAAGGTGAAGATGACGGCGCTCAACTACGATGACGACGGTCTCTTCAAGATGATGACCAACGAACAAGGATCCTTCTACTTTAATGCAAAGGGCCAAATCGCTGTGAACAACCAGGCGGCCATGAACGCGGTCAACACGGAGAAAGAGATGGTTCAAGCGGGGATTGGGCTGCAGGTGCCATCCGCAAACGGTTGGAACGATACCATCACCGCCTTTTCGAACGGGCAGATTGCGAGCCAGGCTGAAGGGGTATGGTACGTCGGAACGATCGAAACCTCTGCTCCGGACCAAAAGGGCAAGTGGGGCATCTTCCCGCTACCGGCCTTCACGGAAAATGGAAGCCATGCCGCGAACCTCGGCGGGTCCAATGTGGTGATCTCGGCGCAAACGAAGCATCCCAACACAGCGTTTGAGTTCGCACAGTTTGCGATGACGAACCCGGCCGCTCT
>JAPNUJ010000080.1:5753-11638 GCA_026627155.1 Bacillota bacterium
TCTTCGGTGGACAGAACGTCTTTGGCTATGCGGCGAGCATCGCCAATAAAATCAAACCGGAGAATCACACCAGCGACTTTGCGGCGTCAACGACGTACCTGGATAACGCGATCCAGTCCGTGTTGAACAATCAGATGTCGGTCAAGGCGGCGCTCGACAACGCGGCCAACGAGATTGCTCACAACACAGGTCGTACGATTGCGAAGTAAAGCGCGCAGCACAACGGACAGGAAACCGTAGAGACCAGGGCCCTGACAGTCGGTGCATCGGACCGATGGCTCAGGGCCTTGCCTCAAGCGGTTCGTAAAGGAGGGCTCACCTGTGTCTACGCTCGTTACTCGGCGTCGCGGCGCACTCTGGCGAGGCATGGCTCGGCATAGCACGCCGTACCTCTTTCTCGCTCCATTTGCCATCGCCTTCCTCGTGTTTTTACTGTTTCCCATCATTTATGCGCTGTTGATCAGTTTCTCGCACTGGAAAAACGGCGGACCACAATGGGCTGGGTTGTTCCAGTACACGAACATCTTTTCTGACAGTATCTTTTGGCAGTCGCTGGTCAATGCCCTCGTCATTCTCGTCATTCAGGTCCCCGTCATGCTGCTCTTGGCGGTGATTGCGGCAGCGCTGCTCAACTCGCCGCGCTTGCGGTTCAAGTCGGTGTTCCAGTTGGGGTTTTTCCTGCCGATCCTGATTGACAACGTCGCGTATTCGCTGACTTTTTCGTTTATCCTGGCGAACAACGGCTTGCTGAATCAGCTCTTGGGCATGATTGGCATTGCGCCGATTCCTTGGCTGAACTCGATGTTCTGGTCCAAGGTGGCCGTGATGATCGCCATGACGTGGCACTGGACGGGCTACAACGTGGTCATCCTGCTAGGAGGACTGCAAAACGTGCCGCCGGAGATCTACGAAGCAGCTCGCGTGGACGGAGCCGGCCCGATTCGCCAGTGGTTTTCCATCACCATCCCGATGCTCCGTCCGTTGCTGGTGCTTGAGTTCATCCTGTCTACCATCGGTACGCTCCAGTTGTTTACCGAACCCTATATTCTGACGGCCGGAGGACCAGACAACTCGAGTTTGACGCCCGTTCTGTATCTGTATCAAGTGGGCTTTCAACAGTTTCATTTCGGGTACGCTTCCGCACTCGCCTACATCCTGGCCGTAATTATCGCGATTTTCTCGTTTGTCCAGCTACGCCTGACGGGCGGGGGGGCGATCGCTTGAAGCGGCGTGTTCGCATCTCCGATATCGTTCTTCACGTTGCGGTCATCATCGGCTTTGTCGTCTCCATCTATCCTGTCTACTGGATGTTTGTAGCCAGTTCCCAAAGCAATCAACAGATCTTTGGTCTGAAACCGGATCTCCTGCCCGGCGTGTCACTGTTGGCTAACTATCAAGACCTGATGACCAACTCCGGGATCAACATCTATCAGTCGATCGCCAACAGCGTGGTCATCTCGCTGGTGTCCACGGTGTTGGCCGTTCTCTTGGCCACTATGGCGGGCTTCGCCTTTGCAAAGTACCGTTTCAGGCTGTCGCGCACCATGTTTCAAATCATCCTCATTGCGATCATGATTCCACCCCAAGTGACCCTCATACCCTTGTTTGTCATGGTCAGCAAGGTGGGCTTGGACAATACGTACTGGGCCATCATCCTGCCTGCCATGGTCAGCATTTTCGGCGTGTTTCTGATGCGGCAGTCGTTCTTGTCCTTTCCCGACGAGTTGCTTGACGCAGGGCGCATCGACGGTCTGAATGACTTCGCCATGTTTTGGCGGATCGTGTTGCCGCTCTCGCGACCGGCGCTCTCGGCGCTCGCGATCATCACGTTTTTGGGATCTTGGACTAACCTCTTGTGGCCGCTGGTGGTGTTGAACAACTCGTCAAGTTATACGATTCCGGTGGCACTCAGCACGCTGACAAACAGCCAGACGCAGCCAAACTACGGGATGATCCTGTTGGCGGCGTCGATCGCTACGGTACCGATGCTCCTCTTGTTTCTGGCGCTGAGGCGTAACTTTGTATCGGGAATCATGGGCGGCTATAATAGATGACACTCGTGGCGCGAAAGTGGGGGGAAGCTGATGACAACTCGGCATGATGTAGCGGCTCGGGCGGGTGTTTCTCCCTCTACCGTCTCTCGCGTCATCAACGGCAACGGCTATGTCGCGCAGGACGTGCGCTTCCGTGTTGAGAGGGCCATTCACGAGTTGTCCTATGTCCCCAATCGCATCGCGAGGTCGCTGCGCATGAACGAGTCCATGCAGATCGCATGCATCACCCACAACATCACAAATCCCTTTTATGGTGAAATCATTCTGGGGCTAGAGGATATTCTCTTCCAGAGCGGGTATACGCTCTCGCTCTACACGTCTAATTTTACGGAACAGGACTATCACCGGACTGTCGGGGAGCGAATGTATGACGGCCTTGTCGTTTTGTCGCCCGTGGAGCTCGGACGAGTGGTCAAGTTGGAGGCGTTGAAGGAGAAGATTCCCATGGCCGTGTATTGGGACTTCACCAATGCGTCACCTGTGTCCAACGTTACACTTGATCTGCGGACGGCGATGACGGAGGCCGTAGCTCACCTTCTCCAGGGAGGGCATCAGCGCATTGTGTTTCTGGGTCATGAGACAGAGCGACCGGAGGAGAATCCACGGTACCAGGGGTACGTGGACGCCTTGACGTCGTACGGCATTCCCTGGTCTCAGGAGCTCATTTTGACAACCCCCGCCTGGGGTGACTCACCCGAATTCGGGTATGAGAAGATGACTGGCTTCTTGCAGCGGGATGTGCCATTTACGGCGTTGGTCGCCTCCAACGACTTATTGGCGTACGGTGCCATCCGCGCGTTGTATGAGTGCGGCAAGCGGGTGCCGGATGATGTGTCCGTGATCGGGTTTGACGATCTCGACATCACCCGCTTTGCGACGCCGGCGCTCACTACTGTACACGTACCCAAACGCTTGATCGGGGAGCGGTTGGGGGCATTGCTCCTGCAAGACATCGCGGGCACCTTGGGGACGCCCGGTGCGGTGGTGTTGAGGGCACAACTGGTTTGTCGGGAGACGACCAAGCCGCTCGTCGATTTGGGGAGTGTGTAGCGCGGCTATCCGTTTTGGGATCCATTCGTTCATTGTGAACAGGAGAGTGTCTTCGTGTATCCGATTCGCCCTTTTGATGGTGTTCGCCAAAGCCTGACCTGTACGCAAGGATGGTTGTATGCCCCGTCTGACGACGAAGCGTTTAAAGACTTGTCATGGAATGATTCCGCGTGGACGCCTGTGTGTCTACCGCACACCAACAAGGAGCTTCCTCATCAAGACTTCCGGCCAGCGGAGTATCAGTTTGTTTCATGGTATCGCAAGCATTTGACGGTTCCCCAGGATTGGAAGGGCAAGCGCATCCTTCTCTGGTTTGACGGGGTGATGTCTGTCGCACAGGTGTATGTCAACGGTGTTCGCGTGTGCGAACACTTGGGTGGCTACACATCATTTTCGGTGGATCTGACACCACACCTCGACTGGCAGGGCGCAAACGTGGTCGCAGTCAGAGTGGACTCGACCCGACGACCCGACGTCCCGCCCGAGGGTGGAGTGGTCGATTACATGTTATTTGGCGGACTGTATCGACGTGTGTACCTCGAGTGTACGGACCCGATCTATCTCGAGGATGCATTTTTCTATACAACCGCCCTTGAAGAGCAGACGGCTCGCGTCGAGGGGCGCATCACAGTAGGCAACATGACGGAGGAAGATCGCCAGTTGACGGCCGTCGTGGACTTTGAGTGGCCGGGTGGAGAATCCGTCATTGCGGAAGTGACGCTATCCGTTGCCGCCGGAGCGCTCGGCGACGGGCTGGTCCGCATCCCCGTCCGGCGACCCAAACTGTGGGATCCAGAGCACCCGCACCTCTACAAGGTGACCGTCACCTTGTTTGACGTGGCCCGCGGGCCGGTGGATGACGTTTCTTTTCGGTTTGGCGTGCGTGTGATCGAGATGGGCAACGACTGCGTGCGCATCAACGGACAGCCACTCAAACTCCGTGGGCTGAACCGACATCAGATGTTCCCCTACGTCGGAAACGCGGCTCCAGCGCGTCTGCAGCGACGAGACGCGGAGATTTTGCGTCGGGATCTGGGACTGCAGTATGTGCGCACGTCGCATTATCCGCAGGATCCGGCTTTTCTCGACGCGTGCGATGAGTTGGGGCTCCTCGTGTTGACGGAGTTGCCGGGGTGGCAGCATATAGGGGATGACGCCTGGCAGGCGATCGCCTGTTCTCACCTGGAGGAGCTCATCGTGCGAGACCGCAACCGCGCCAGTGTCTTCATGTGGGGCGTGAGGATCAACGAGTCTCCTGATCATCACGACTTTTACACGCGCACCAACGCGATTGCGCATGCCTTGGATCCCACGCGTCCGACGTGCGGCGTCCGCAATCGGCAGGGGGGCGAGATTCTTGAGGACGTGGTCACGTTCAACGACTTCTCTATGCACGCTCTTCCAGCGATTCGAACGCCGCAATTGATCACCGAGTTTGTCGGCCACATGTTCCCTGCCAAGACCACGGATCCCGAGAGCCGCCTCGTCGAGCATGCGTTGTCGTACGCACGCGTGGTCGATGAGGTGTATGGCCGCGAGGATCTCATCGGTTCGTCCGGTTGGTGCGCTTTCGACTACAACACGCATCCCGTCTTTGGCGCGGGTTCCGAGGTCTGTTATCACGGTGTGATGGACATGTTTCGCCAACCCAAGTGGGCTGCGGCGTTTTATCAGAGTCAGCGGAGCGTCTCCGAGGGCGTGGTGTTAACGGTCGCCACGTATTTTACCCATGGCAGTCCGGAACAGGCGGAATTACTGGGGACGCTGCGGCCTGACTTTGACTATGACAGCGACTGGCATGAGGGGCAAATGCCGCTCTATGTGTTCTCGAACTGTGACGAGGTGGAGCTGCGGGTCAACGACGGGGAGTGGATCCGGCAGAGACCGTGCCGGGCGTCGTTTCCGCATCTGCCGCATCCTCCGTTTCGGTTTTACATCGGGGCGTACCAGACGATCGGGCACGTGGAGGCGCGTGGATACTGTGGCGACGAGCAGATGGCTTTTGCGCGGCAATCCACGCCCCAGGGGCTGTTCAGGCTTACGCTCGCCATCGACGATGCGAAACTGGTTGCGGATGGGAGCGACATGACGCGGGTGATCGTAGAGGGAGTGGACGAAAACGGCGTACTGTGCCCCTATGCGAACCGGGTTGTCGAGTTTTCTGTCGAAGGGCCTGCGACGCTGGTAGGGGAGAACCCTGTGGCGCTCGAGGGTGGTCGAATCGCGGTGTATCTCCGCAGTCAACAGACAGTCGGTCAGGTCTGCGTCCGCGTCCGGGGACAAGGCGTCCTGGGTGCAGAGAGCACGATCAGGACCGGGGAGGCGTTGGATCGGTTTGCCTAGCCAGAAGGGCGTTGGGCGGGTCGGGTAGGCAGGGCAGGCAGGGCAGGCAGTGGGCGATGCAGGTAGCCCTCCGTGACTACGGCCCGCTGAAGCTGGGGCGGCTGACAAGCTCAATTGGGAAAAATAGCTTATGCCCCGGCTTGACTTTGCCCCCTGCGCTTTGGTATTCTACTCGTGTTCTCTTTTGCGGGTGCCCGTAGCTCAGCTGGATAGAGCGTTTGACTACGAATCAAAAGGCCGGGAGTTCGAATCTCTCCGGGCACGCCATATGAACAACTGGCCGAAGTGGCGGAATTGGCAGACGCACGCGCCTCAAAAGCGCGCGGGTGACCCCCGTGCCGGTTCGAGTCCGGCCTTCGGCACCACTACGATGTTGTTTCGGGGCTATAGCTCAGTTGGTAGAGCGCTTGAATCGCACTCAAGAGGCCAGCGGTTCGA
>JAPNUJ010000081.1:0-3744 GCA_026627155.1 Bacillota bacterium
AGGGAAAAAGGCGGTCGCGCGCAGTGGATCAGAAAAGGGAATGATATTGCCATGGCGAAGATAGAGATACTGGTCGCGAGGAGAGATCGCATAGCCAAACCGACCGATGGCGGCGTACCACAGTGCATCCCACTGCAGCAAGGGATTGAACAAAGGCGGCGCAGTGTGCGCGTAGGCCCTGGAGAACGGGATCGCCGCTTCGGATCCGAACAGGATCAGGAGGTAGTGGACCACGACGGCGGCAGAGACTGCGACGCTAGCTCCAAGTGTGCGACGGGCGGGACGGTGGCTGTGGCAGTGGCTGTGGCTAGGGTCGATGTCCGTTTTGTCGTTCAGGTGAGGCGCCTCCTTGCAGAGCGCTTTTCTATCCGTATTGCAGCCGTGCGCTCGATAGAAAGATAGCACGGACTACTGGGTATTATCAACTTTACGTGATAAAATTACCTCGAGTGATGTCTGGGTGGTCGGTCTGATAAAACCAGAATTCGGTATCCAAATGCTGTATTATAGAGACGGGGACCATACACCTCAGACGGATCGATGGGACAGGGACTTTATAAAGAATTCTTAAACAAACTTCGGGGCTTGCGAGCTATCCGTGCCACAGGGACTTTGATAGAATGAACGCAACGACGTGTTGCAGCTATCGGAGGTTTACGGATGCCTAGACTCGCTCCCTGGAGCTACTTTACTCGGTCACTCAGAGAGTGTCTCGCGAACTTGAGCAAGGTGATCGGCACGTCGAGTTTCTTTATCGTGACGATGCAAGACGGTTTTTTTACGATGGTGCGGCTACATACGCGGGCGGACATGGATGGCAACGAGCTGTCCGCGCTGAGGATCTCGGACCTGGCGGGGCTCGAGGTGATGCATTCGACGCAGTCGCTGGTGATGTCGGATACGGCTCGCCACCCGAAGGGCGCGATGCTGGCGGAGCATCAGATCAGTGCGTATATGGGTGTCCCGATCGTGCTCAGTGACGGGACGCTGTACGGCACCCTATGCACTGCGGATCAGAAGCCTTACGAATTTACGAAGACCGAGCTGCATGCCTTCGAGATGGCGTCGACGTTGGTGGCGTACATCATCGACCTGGAGCGAACCGCGGTGCATGATCCCTTGACCGGGGCGCTGAACCGGCTGTTTTTGCAGCGGTACTCGGACGGGTTGCACCGGGAGTTTGGCGAGTCGTTTGCGCTCGTGTACATCGACCTCGACGGGTTCAAGGACATCAACGACCAGTATGGCCACGAATCGGGTGATGCGGTGTTGCGCGTGATCGTACAGCGGCTGAAGCGACGGATCCGGATGGAGGACGTCGTGATCCGCGTTGGCGGCGACGAGTTCATTGTCATCCTGACAGACATCTCCAGTGACGAGAACGTCGTGAATAACACGGTGGGGCGACTGCACCGGTCGCTGGACGTGGAGTACGCGATCGGCCAACAAAAGTTTCGCGTGTCGGCGAGCTTGGGCGTCAGTCGTTATCCGCATCATGGGACGGACTTCGAATCCTTGATTCAGTCGGCGGACCAGGCGATGTATGAAGTGAAGCGCTCAGGCGGCAAGGGCTACTACCTGTATGGAGGCACGCGCAGCTTGGGCGCGGCGTCGGAGGGTGTGGAGGAGTGCGAGTGAGGGGATCGGTTCGCCTGTGGGAAGAGGGGTACGGGCGTTGGTCTGGGAGTGTGTTTGGGGAGGGTGCGAGGTTCGCCACGGAGAGGGAGGGGGTCTCCGAAGAGGTCTCCCAAGAGACCGTAGAAGGGGTATCAGAGGAGCTCTCAGCAGAGACTCGGAAGGGGTCTCCTTTCGACAGAATCTTGCCGTATATTGCAAGATTCTATTTCTTTTTATGGGCCATTGCAGTAGTATAGATGCCAGAGTTTGTTTTCGGGAACAAACCGCGGGTCGGCTGTTATCAAGGGACAGAGATAGAGAGACGGAGTCGCGGGCAGTCATAGCGGGAGGGTGCAGCGATTTGGGTGAGGGACAAGCTCCGGGTGCACTGCCTGGGCCGTCTGCTGAGATGGCTGGGGAAGGAACCTGTACGGTGTTGTTGGTGGAGGACGATGCGGACATTTGCGAGTTGGTGTCATTTTACTTGTCGAGCAACGCGGTCAACGTCCTGATCGCGACAGGGTGGGATGCGCTGGATGTGATTGCAAATTGTCCGGTGGACCTCGTTCTTCTGGACATCATGCTGCAAGACGCGAACGGATTCGACATCTGTAAGGAGATTCGCGAGCGCACGGACATCCCTGTGCTGTTTGTCAGCGCGAAGTCGGAGGAAGCGGACAAGATCGAAGGGCTTGGCGTGGGCGGGGATGACTATATCTGTAAGCCGTTCAGCCCGGCTGAGCTCTTGGCGCGCGTGCATGCCCACCTGCGGCGCTATCGTGGGCTTGGCGAAAAGAACGTCGGGCGCAAGTCGGGTCCTTTGGCGTTGTCCGATCTGATGGTGGATGAGGAGCGGCTGATCGTGAAGACGCCGGTGCGTGAGGTGTCGTTGTCGATCAAGGAGTTTCAGCTGTTGCTGGCGCTGGGCCAAAACCCGCACAAGGTGTTCACGCCGGAGGAGCTGTTCAGTCAAGTGTGGAAGACGCCAAGTCTCGGGGATGCACGCACGGTGATGGTTCACATCAGCAACTTGCGCAAGAAGATCGAAGAGGACCCGACGAATCCCCGTTATATCCTGACCGTTCGGGGTACGGGCTACACATTTCAGGCTGAAGGTGCGGTGTAAGTCATGATGTCCAGTGCGCCCGTTCCTCCTGCGTTTGCGATCGGGACGGCAGGCGCTCCGCTTTCGCTGCGTTCGTATCTCTCCCCGACAGGGATGTCGACGCCACTGTTCCTGACGCTGGCCGTGGGCATCGTCAAGGCGGTCTTGCCGCTGCACAGCGCGTTTCACGTGCACGCGGCGATCAAGCCGGATCACATCTTGGTGGATCCGGTGACGCAGGACGTCACGCTGATCGGTCAACGCCCCAGAACGTCCGAGCTGTCCCTGGACCTGGGGCTGTTCCCCTATATGGCGCCAGAGCAGACGGGCATGATGCGGCGGGTGATCGACCACCGGTCGGATATCTACGGACTCGGCATCTTGTTCTACGAGATGCTGTTTGGACGGTTGCCGTTTCGGGCACAGGAGCCGATCGAGTGGGTGCACGCCCACGTCGCGGCGCCACCGGACGGGCGCGACGCGGCCCAGGTACCCGACGCCCTGTGGGCGATTGTGGCGAAGTGTCTGGAGAAGTTGCCAGAGTATCGTTATCAGAGCACGTACGGCTTGCTGCAGGATCTGCTGCGTGTGCGCGACGCCAACGGGGGGCTTGCGCTGGCGGCGTTTCGTCCGGGCGAGCAGGACGTACCGAATGCCTTGCGCGTCTCGCGCAAGGTGTACGGGCGGCATGCGGACGCGCGCGAACTGGCGGACCTGTATGAGGGGCTGGAGGCGGATCAGGGCGGACTGGTGCTGGTGACGGGGGAACCTGGGGTAGGCAAGTCGACACTGGTGCGTCATGTGCTCGATGAACACCTGACGCGCGGTGGGTTGATCGGCACCGGGGGCTGTGAAGCGGGGCAGGAGGCGACGCCGTTTGGGCCGGTTACGGCGCTGCTGCGGTCGCTTGTGCGAAAGAGGCTGACGGAGCCAGACGCTGTGGTGGTGGAGTGGCTCGAGCAGGTCAGGGAGATCGTCTCGACGTGTCCGGAGTTGCTTGTGCTGTTACCGGAGTTGGGATT
>JAPNUJ010000081.1:3754-11621 GCA_026627155.1 Bacillota bacterium
AGCGTGTGGAGGGGCAGGTGGCAGGACGGACCGAAGGGCGTACAGTGGGGGTTTCAGTCGGGCCAGCGGATGGGCGACCAGCGGTATTTTGGCTGGATGACTTGCAGTGGAGCGATCTGCAAAGCCGGCTATTGCTGCGGGACTTGGTGCACGATGCGACGTTGCGTCCGGCATTGTGGATCTTGTCGGCGCGCCCGGAAGGCGAGGCTTGGCTGCTGGCACTCGCTGAAGATGGGGTGCGTGACTCGCGTACGAACAGACTTCGCACGGTGCATCTGCAGCCGAAGCCGCTCAATTCGGGCGACATCGCGGCCATGCTGGCGGACACGGTGCGGCTGGAACAAGCGGCAGTGCAACCTTTGGCGGAATTGGTACAGGCACAAACGTTGGGGAATCCATTTCACATCCGGCGTCTTTTGATTGCGCTTGTGCAAGACCGGCATATCCGTTTCGATGGTGACCGTGGCGTCTGGGTGATTGACTACGAGGCGATAGCACAGTTGCCTGTGTCGGACGGCGTGATGGCAGTTCTGACTCGCCAACTTGTGGAACTGCCACCAGACACCCGTACGTTGCTGGAGTATGCGTCCTGCCTTGGGCGTCTCTTGCACTTGCCCGTGCTCTCAGCCGTTCTCAAGGCGCCACTGCATCCGAAGGCGCCGATGGTCGCGCCGGCGCTCGTTCAGGGTTGGCTCGTGAACGTACACTCGGATGAAGGTGGCCTGCACTTCGTGCACGATCAGGCCCAACAGGTCTTGTACGAGTCCATCTCGCATGAGCGACGCAAACAGATGCACGATGAGATCGCGGAGGCTCTGATCGCTTTGCCGGGACAGGGCGAGTCCTTCATCTATATGATTGCTAACCAACTGAATAAAGGCGCCTGTCTGCCGGACAACGCGGAGCGACGCGCGCGTTGCAACCTTGAAGCCGGGGAAAAGGCTCGTTCGGCCGGGGCGTTTGCGACGGCGCGCGGCTATTTTGAGAGTGGCTATGCGGCCTGGCACGAGCGTGCACCCCTGCATGACCCGATACATTGGCAGCTTTGTCTTGGCCGAACGCACTGCGCTTACGCTGAACGCGCGTTTGAGGACGCGGAGGTCTACGTGGCCGAGTTGCTTGATCGCGCGCAAAGCGACGAGGAGGTTGCGGCAGCCTATGTGGTCAAGATGACTTGGTTGGCACACTTTAACCAGCACGTCGGGGTCGTCGCCGTGGGCTATGAGGCTCTCGCCAGGCTGGGGATGCGGCTTCCGCGCAAGGTCTCCGTGGGTCGATTGACGCTTGCGATCGGACGCGTGCTCGTGCGGTGGCGAGGCCGCTCGGTGGAAATGATCGAGCGGCTGCCGGTCATGACGTCCGGGCGGACACTGCAGCAAATTATCGTCATGCAGTCGATGGGGGCAGCGGCTTACCGCGAGCAGCCGTTCTTGCAAATGTACACCTCCCTGCGCATGCTCGAACTGACTCTGTCGCGCGGCAATCATCGCTTTGCGGGCACCTCGTTGTCTGCCTTTGCGATGATCGTCGCGTGCGGCTTTCACCGGCCGGCTCTGGGTCGGGCCTTCGGCCAGTTGTCCCTGCGCCACTCTGACCAACACCAACTGCCCACCCAGCAGACCAGTACATACTTCACGTACGCCACATTTGTCAACCCATGGGTGGCACCTTTGGCGACGAGCCTCGGCTATCTCGAGATCGCGCGCAAGCATGCCGTGCGGGCCGGCAACCTGGTGATGCAGGAAGCGATCAACGGCTTTACGGTGGTGGTGGAGTGGCTGGCCGCCGTGCCGCTTCCCGTGGTGGCCACGCACCTGGATGAGTACGGGTCCTCGTCGGAACTGTCGCGCGATGAACTCATGTCCACCATGATTCGCTCGGTTGGCCGGGCCCTGGTGGCCTTGACGAACACATCTTCGCCCTCATCCATCCCCGACCCGCCAGACGATTACGATGCGTATGGGCGCTATTTTACGAGTGTGTTGTTGATGTACGCGCATGCGGTGCTCGGTGACTTCGCTTCTGTGCGGCGACTGTTGACGGTGGCTGATACTGCGGGAAGTCAGGTCTTTTGGGATTTGTGCACCGGGGATCGCCTGTTCTTCAAGGGGTTGATCGCCGGACTCGACCTGGACGCTGAGGATGTCGACGCAAGTGGGCGTCGTGCCCGGCTGGGGGAGGTGTCTCGCTGTCAGAGGACGTTGACCCGGTTGGCGCGTCATGCGCCGGACAACCACGCGCACAAGGCAGGGTTTCTCGAGGCGATCCGGATGCGCGCGAGCGGCGAGCGCGGCACCGCTGCACACGCCCTGCTTGGGGCGGCGGATGCTGCGTGGGGACGCGGGTTCTGGCACTTTGCGGGCATCGCGTACGAGTGGGCGGCGCGCTGGTATGAGGCGGACGGACAACGCAGCCTCGGCGTGCACGCGCTGAGTCAGGCCGTCGCTGCGTATCAGGCGTGGGGCGCGACGCGACGTGTGGGTGAGTTGCGCGCGCGCATGGACGGGGCGGCGGCGTGGGCCGCGGGCGAGGTCGCAGCGGCGGGCTTTGCCCGGATGGCGGGAACGGCGGGGATGCTGACGACCTCGCGTGACGCCTTCGCCAGGGACCTCGACATGCAGGGGATCGTCGAGGTGGCGCGCTCCTTCTCGGAGGAGATGGTTCGGGAGCGGCTGTTTCGCAAGATCTTGCGCGCGATGGTCCTGCACTCGGGGGCACAGCGGGCGGTGCTGTTGCTACAGCGGGAGCAGACGCTCTACGTGGAGGCTGATGGACGCGAGACAGACGAGTCGATTCAACTGTTCCAGGGGCAGTGTCCCTTGTCGATATACCGGGAGTTGCCGCACTCGGTGATCTTGTACGTGCAGCGAACGCAGCAACACGTGTTGCTAGGTCAGGCCGGGCGCGACCCGCGTTTCGCTGACGACTTGTACATCGAGCGATCCGGCGCGATGTCGGTGATGTGTTTGCCGATCTTGCGCCAGCGGCAACTGATCGGGCTCGTCTACCTGGAGCATGTCGCCATTCCCGAGTTGTTTACGGACTCGCAACTGCAGATGATCTCGATCATCGGGGCGCAGGCCGCGATCTCCATCCAAAATGCCGATATGTACACCACGCTCGAAGCGCTTGTCTCGGAGCGGACGCGGGAACTCGAGGCGTCCAACGGGACGTTGCAAGAGACGAACGCCAAATTGCAGCACTCAGAGATGCTGCGGCGGCAGATGATCAGCGATATTTCGCATGATTTGCGCACGCCGCTGACGTCGATTCAGGGGTACCTCGAGGCGGTGCTCGAAGGCGTCGTCAGTCAGGCCGACCTGCCCAAATACTTAGGAATCGCGCGGGACAAGACGCTGCAGATCAACCGGTTGATTCAGGACTTGTTCGACCTGTCGACATTTGACGAAAAATACGGCTTTCTGCAAAAAGAGATGGTCTCCCTTCTGGACTTGGCGCATTCGATTGGACGCAAATACGAGTTCGACGTGCGCCGGGCGGGACTTCAATTTCATCTCGATCTCGACGAGATGCTGCAGACGCTCGATAGTATGGATCTCGACGATTTCTTGCCGGAAAGCGAGGTGTTCGTCCACATCGACGTGCGGCGCGTGGACCAGGTGTTCGGGAACCTGATTGGCAACGCGATCCGGCACACGCACGCCGGAGGGCACATCTCGCTGCAGGTGAAACTGTGCTCGAACCGGACCACCTACCACACGGAGGTCGGGCAGACGCCGACGCATGCGCTGCTGTCGGTGCGCGACACGGGGACGGGCATCAAGGAGGACGACCTGCCGTACGTGTTCGAGCGATTCTACAAGGCGGATCGGTCGCGCACGAGAGACACCAGCGGCAGCGGGCTGGGGCTCGCGATCTCGAGAGCGATCATCGAGAGTCACGACGGCGCGATCTGGGTGGAGAGCAAGGCGGGCAAGGGCACGACGTTTTTCGTGTTGCTGCCGGTGGCGGCGTTGATCGGGGCGGGTGGCGGTGGCGGCGGGGACGCGTGACCGGTGGGGCGGGGACGAGTGACCGGTGGCGGCGGTGGGGGGTGGCGGCGGGTGCCGGGTGCCGGGTGCAGGGGGTGCTGGCGGGTCTGTCGAGTTCAGTCTTCCATGTGGGTCTGGCGAGCGTAGTGAAGTAGGCTGGCGAGTTCGATCAAAAGGTTCGCATGCCGGTTGGCGCCAGGTGCTGCACCCCTGGCGGTCGTCATTTGCGATCGGTCTGCCTGGGTGGCCAACGTGACAGGTGTTAGGATCTGCGGTCCGTCCGCTGTAGGACCCTGGCGCGTCAACTGGGCACTAGCTTGAACGCTCATGAGTTTCTGACGTATGACAAATTGCAGGTGTGAGAGAAGGGTCTCCTGTTCCACCCCGTGTACGGCGGCGATTTGGGCAAAGGACTGGCCCGATTGTAGCTGTGCGAGTAAACTCTCCGGTGTTTCGCTAAGGTCGGTTGCCACTACCTCGAGCAGGCTTGCGAGAATGGCGCGGCTCTTCGAGGGCTTGGACGATGCGCGCTCGGGCGACGACTGTGTGGTGTTCGGCAACGTATGATCCATGGCGCGGCCGGACGTTGCGGCGAAGGCTGACGGCGAGGCGAACGAGGTTCCGGCGAGTGCCAAACTGACGGCAGCTGTGCTCACCCACGCGCGCGTTCCTTTGTTCACTTTCATCGATAGACCTCCTCGTGTGAGTCTCTTGCGGGTACAATGGGTCAGGTTTCACGAGGAGTGTAGCGAACCGAGCTTGAAAGCAACTTGAAGTCACGTAAATGATCGGCGGACGTCTTGATGGCCGCGTCCCACGCCAACGTAAAAGTGCAGAGTGAACAGGTGTAGGCAAACGGGTGATACCAAGTAGGCACCACTTTTGACACTAAATCGCGCTCGTGGTTCCTCAATACGCCACTAGCGGGTATGTTGATTACTTTTTCTAGATAAAAAGATGTTGCCGATATCTTTTAATCCTTAAAAGTCCACAAACATTCAGTGGGTGAACGATTTTTGCCTCGGTGGGGCACCGTGGACGCCAATTAGTGTCATCGGTCGGTGTTAATTGTCAGCCGCCCTCGATCGGAGCTTCTCACCCCGGTTTGGGCAAGTGCGTTACCTGCCACCTCCGTGATCCGCGCTCTCACCTCCCCTCCCGCCGCCCTACTACTGTGCGGGAGTGCCCTACTACTGTGCGACCGGTGGCGCGGCTTCGGCGGCGCCCAGGTTGTTGAGGTCGTCCCGAATCGGAAGGAAGAAGGCGAGGCCGGCGAGGACGCTGACGACGCCCATGAGGATGAAGAGGACGGGCAAGGGAACGACCACCATGAGCGCGCCGTAGACAGCGAGTCCAAGCGGTGTGGCGATCGTGGACAACGTGCCGAGTAGGCCGAAGACGCGTCCACGCAGGGGGCCGGGGACGACCTGCACAGCCATGGCACCAACTGAGCCGTTTAGGATGCCGACAGCCAGCCCGGTGAGCACGAGTATGGCGATCGCCCACCAATTGGCTCGAACGGCCCCCACACTGCCGATCAAGGTGCCCGCGATGATCAGCCCGCTCATGAGGACGGCGCGCAGGGGCAACTTCTTTGCCACGGTCCCAAGCAACATCCCGCCCACGATCACTCCCACAAAGAAGGCCGCTCCGATGAACCCGAGCCACAACGCGCTGTCGTGCAGCGGCCCGCGTATCCACGCAGTCAGCGCGATGTCAAATGCGGCCAATCCAAAGTTCGCGACCAACGCCGAGGCAACGATCAAGAGAATCATGCGGGATCGGCCGATGATCGCAAAGCCCTCTTTCCAGTCCGCAAGAAAGGTCGACGGTTCGCGGACGCGCGGGGGTTCTGGCGCGCGGACAAACAACAAACTGATGACCGACACGAAAAAGGAGACGCCATTGGCCAAAAACAGGACGGGCGCTCCGAGAGCAGTCAGCAAGGCGCCGCCGCCTGCTTGCCCAGCGAGTTGAGCGGTGGCCGAACCTGATTGGTTGATGCCCATGGCGGCCGGAATCTCTTCTTCGCCAACGACGAGCGGAAGCAAGACGGATTCGGCAGGCCCGAAGAAGACGCCCACGAGTTGGAGCAGGAGTACGATGACGACGATCCATAGAAAGCTCAGTCGCCAGATCGCGATCAACCCGATCAGAAGGGATAGGGCCCCTCGCAGCAAGTCGGCCACGATCATGGTTCGCCGCTTGTTCCAGCGGTCGACGTAAACGCCCGCCACCAGACCGGCGAGGCCTGGAAGGGACTGCGCGAAGCCGACAATCGCCAGATCCGCCTTCGATCCGGTCACGATGTAGACGTACCAGGGTAGCGCGAGGAGGAACAGATTCGTCCCCAGTGTCGACACGATCTGCCCACTGAATAAGATGGCAAATGATTTGTTGCGCAGAAGTTTCAACATGGAGTCACCCTATGCCCCCTTGACGAGCCAGCCTGGTGCCGAGCCGTTTCCCGGCGAAGTCAGAGTAGCATAGATACCGGAAATAATCTACAAGTTTACGGGTTGATTGTGAGGGGGTGGCTTGGCAGGCTGAGTGTGCTGGTTGAGGTGACTGATTGGGCTTCCGCTGGATTGGCGTGTGGCCTGTCCTTCAAAAGCCAGACCCGGCAACATGGCGTCGCCGGGTCTGGCTTCATTTTGCCGCAAAGAACACGGGATGACGGCCTCGGTTAGCCGATGTCGGAGACGAAGTTGGCAGCGTTGATCGAGCCCCAACCCGTCACGTTGTTGTAGCCGGGGCCACAATTGTAATAGCCGTTATTGCCCGAGGTGATTTGATTGAAGTCGGTGCTGTAGTTGTACGCGGCGTCCTGATAGATCGCCGGATCGGCCTGACCGACTGCGCTGTAGCCCTGATTGCTCAGGTCCTGGTCGATCAGCGCGAAGGTGGCCGTCATTTGTGGGGCGACAAAACTGGTGCCACCCGCCACGTTCCAGGCCCCGCTATAGTAGAACGAATAGCCCGTGTTCGGATCCGCATTCAGCGCGATGTCGGGCGTTTGCCGCTGACCGTCTTGCGTGACATTTTGGCCGGTTTGCCACGACGGTTCTGGCCAGACGCTGCTCTGTCCGCCGCCGGACCCGCTCCAGCCAGTCTCGCTTTGGATGCCACCATTGGACCCGATCGTCATCGTGGTGCCGCCGCAAGCGGTCACGTACGGATCGGACGAAGGGTAGTCGACCGCGAGACTGCTGGTTCCGTCCGTGGCGCCGTTGTCTCCCGAAGCCGCAAATACGCTCTGACCCTGGGACGCCATTTGCGAGAAGATATTGTCGTCGGCCGTCAATTGCGACTGTGACATGTTGCTTTCCGCGGTGCCCCAACTGGTCGAGAGCACTTGCGCGGCGTCAGCCGACGCGGCGGCGTTATAGACATCGGTAAATGTCGCCAGACTCCCATTGGCCCCCTGATACATGATCACGCTGGCACCCGGCGCCGTTGCGCTGGACCATTCGAGATCGAGGGTGGTCTCCGGGTTCGTCTGCGTGGGCGTGCCATCGATGTCGTCCTGCGTGACCGACGGCGAAGGCAGGCCGAAGGCCTGGTCGAAGCTGTTGATGTCGCTCTGGTTGTACGTGTAGGCGGTGAGGATGCCGATGGTCTCGCCGCTGCCATTGATGCCCTGACTGTAGAGCGGGTTGTAGTTGTAGGCCGTCTCGATCTGTGACGGTGTGTAGCCCGACGTAGCCGTCAACTGATGCGCGGTGGTTCCGGGCTTTGGCTGCATCTCGTCGTGCATCTGCGCGTAGTCGGACAGGCCAAATACCGCCTGAACGAACGGGCTGACCATCGCCGGGACCTGGAGATTCGATGACGGCGCGAAGAATTGACGACCGGCCAGTTGGTAGTCATTGATC
>JAPNUJ010000082.1:0-406 GCA_026627155.1 Bacillota bacterium
AACGGTTCGTATACCGACTGGGTGCAGGGCGCATCTGTGGTCGCGAGTGAGCTGACCTCGTTCGGAATTCCGACCTCCCCTACCTTGATTCAAGCAGCGGAGTTCAACAGCGAGCAACAGAGCGGCAAATTCCCCCTCTCCTTCTGGACGATTGCCTTGGGACCGGAACTGTACTACGCGTACAACCGCTTGTATGGGAGTGTCGACGGGTACAACCTGGTGGGCGGCAAGTTGCAGCATGCGACTCAGGATAACTTTGTGAACTTCCCTGCGAGTGTGGGTGTCTCAGGAATCGGAACGGTGGATGCCGGTCCTGACACCTTGCAACTGATTCAGTCGACGAATCCGTACATCCTGCACTCGGATGCTGTCAAGTTGGCGTATCTGACGAATGAGTATGTACCGG
>JAPNUJ010000082.1:416-11329 GCA_026627155.1 Bacillota bacterium
ACGTGGGATGGGCTGCAGGCAGGCTTTATCAACACGAACACCTTTACAGACTTTCCTCTGCAAAGCCCTTCCGTCATGCTGGCTGGCGTCTACTATCCTCCGGTAGGCTTCTGGATGGACATGGGCTTCATCAAACCCAAAAACTAGCTTTGGGCGCTGCACAGAAGGGCTCCGCTCGGCAGCGAGTGGAGCCCTTCCCCCGCGAGTCTCGAGATTTCGCAGGCAGGACGACCTTCGGCATAGGAAATGAGGTGCTCGAGTGGCCTTTCTAAAAGTCTTCGTGAGAAAAGCGATCGGCGGCCTCGTGATGATTTTTGTGGTGGCATCCTTTACGTTTTTCTTGATTCGTCTCATGCCAGGCAATCCTGTCACGACCAAACTGAACGCCCTTCTCGCCACGGGAACGCCCTACCCGATTGCCTTGTCCAAGGTAAGCGTCATGTACGGCTTTGTCCCGAATCAACCGGTTTGGCAACAATATCTGACGTATCTTGGGGAACTCGCTCATTTCAACCTTGGCGAGTCCATTTCGTACACGGGGGTGTCCGTGACCCACATCATCCTGTCAGCAGCCCCGTGGACGATCATCATGGTGCTGACGGGCGTGATCGTGAGTTTTGTCTTGGGCGTGTTGGCCGGCGTCATCGCCGCGGTTTGGCGAAATTCGTGGATTGGCCAGTCCAGTACCTTCTTGGCCACGTTTTTGCATGGCATTCCGCAGTTTATGCTGGCCTTGGTTCTGGCCTATGTGTTTACGACCGTATGGCGCGTGTTTCCGTTTGGTGCCCCGTACAATGCAGCCATTCAACCCGGCTGGACCCCCGCTTTTATCGGGTCCCTGGCAAAGCACGCGGTGTTGCCGGTCGCGGCTTATGCGATTTCTGGCTATGGGGGATGGGCGCTGACGATGCGTTCGAGCGTGACGTCCGTGCTTGGGGATGAGTTCATCCTGGCGGCTGAACTGCGCGGTCTCACACGGGGTATGCGACTGCGCTACATCGCGCGCAACGCCTTCTTGCCGCTGTTCACGACACTCACCCTTTCACTCGGTTTCATGTTCGGGGGATCCGTCTTCATCGAGTCGATTTTTGATTATCCCGGCCTTGGCAATCTGCTGACGACGAGCATCGGCGCCGAAGATTATCCCCTGATGCAAGGGGCTTTTTTACTCATTACGACCGCTGTGATCGTCGCCAACTTACTGGCAGACCTTCTCTATACGGCGATTGACCCCCGGATCAGGAGGGCGTGATCGATGGCGACAAGTCCTGCGAATGTCCAGTCGTTTTACATGGTCAAGCGACCCAATGCATTGGCTGTCGCGTGGAAAGTCATTGTCAAAAAGCCATCGCGTGTGATCGGTTTGATTCTCATCGCCATTTTTGTCCTCATGGCGGCCATCGGTCCCATGTTGTACCCGCCGGTTCTGCCTATCAATCCGCTCGCCATCTACGCCGCGCCAAGTTTCGCGCATCCGCTTGGAACCGACTTTCAAGGGACTGACGTTCTCGCCGAGATCATCACGGGAGCGCGATTTGTGCTATTGGGCGCCTTCTTTGCGGCTCTCTTTACGGTGCTCATCGGAACGTCCGTCGGCTTGGCGGCGGGGTACTTTCGCAAATGGCGGGACAGTGTGCTGATGCGCATCACAGACTTGTTTTTGACCGTACCGTCATTTCCCCTTTTGATCGTGTTGTCGACGATCTGGCGCTTTACGAGTCCGCTCGCCCTCGGGTTGGTGCTTGGGATCACCGGTTGGGCAGGTCTCGCCCGAGCCGTGCGGTCGCAGACATTCAGCCTGCGCGAGCGGGGGTTTATCGAGGCTGCCCGCGGCATCGGGCTGTCGGACTGGCATATTCTCACGCGTGAAATCTTCCCCAACATCGCCCCCTATATCGTGATGAATCTGTTGATTGCCACGACGGGTGCGATCTATTCGGAAATTGGGTTGTTTTTCCTTGGCATCGTGCCGTTTTCCACGAACAATTGGGGCGTCATGTTGAACATGGCGTTCACTCAGTCGGGGGCCATGTATACAAAGTCGGGACTCTTGTACCTCCTCTCGCCGCTCGCCTGCATCATGTTAGTGACGTTCGGTGTGGTGTTGTTCCTCGATGCCGTCGACGAACTGCTGAATCCGCGTCTGAAGGGAGTGTAGTGCGTGAAGTCAGCCCCGTTGCGAGTGCCATTGTCCGATTCGGAGATCGAGGTCAGCATTCGAGGATTGAGTGTGTCGTACCAGACGTCCACAGGGTTGTACGATGCCATCCACGACTTGTCGTTGGCCATCCACAGAGGATCGATCACGGCGATCATTGGCGAATCCGGCTCGGGAAAGTCGACGCTGGCCATGGCCATGCTCAATTCCGTCACGTTTCCCGGCAAGATCCGCACCGGGGCGATTGACTATGCCGACGTCGGCGACATCACGGGACTCAACGCGGAGTCGTTGCGGCGATTTCGTGGCGAGCACGCAGCGATGGTGTTTCAGGCGTCGCAAGATACCTTGAATCCGCTAAAACGAGTTGGGGCGCAGCTCCTGGATATGGCGCGGTCGCATGGACTTCGTGATCGCAAGGCGATCTTGCGGGAGGGCTCCTTGCTTGCGGAGCGGATGTCATTGCCGGCGTCTCGCGTCATGGCGGCGTATCAGCATGAGTTGTCAGGAGGCATGCGCCAGCGCGTCAGCATGATTTTTGCCCTCGCACTCAAGCCGCGAGTGGTCTTGCTCGATGAACCGACGACGGCCCTCGACGTCTTGTCACAATCGCACGTGTTGCAGATTGTTCGGGCGATTCACGAGGAGAGACATCTTACGACGTTGCTGATCACGCACGATATGGGCGTTGTGGCGGAACTGTCGGACCGAGTCGTGGTGATGTACGCCGGGAGGATCATGGAAGACGCACCAAGCCGGGATCTCTTGCGGGCGCCGCGGCATCCGTACGCCAAGGCGCTGATCCGCGCGATCCCACGCCTGACAGGGCCGCTGGACAGGGCGCAGGCGTTGCCCGGCGCGCCGCTGGAGTTGCGTCAGATCCCGGTGGTGGGGTGTGTGTTTCGCGACCGCTGCACCCTTCGTCAGTCGATTTGTGACGAGGTCACGCCCACTTTGCGCGAGGTCGCTCCAGACCATCGAACGGCGTGTCACTTGGAGGTGGAGGCATGATCGAAGTCGTCGACCTGACGCGAACGTTTCGGGGAGCCGGCGGGCTGTTCGCGCAAAACGACGTGCAGGCCCTGCGCAAAGTATCCCTCAAGGTGGAGCGCGGCGCGGCGCTCGGTCTGATCGGTGAGTCTGGCTGCGGGAAAACGACACTGGGGCGCATCGTGTGTGGCCTTGAGACGTTTGACGGAGGCGATGTCCTGATCGACAACCAGAGTGTCAAGACACTCGGCGATCGCGCTCGGCGCAAGGTGTTTCGCAAGGTCCAGTTGATTCACCAAGACCCCTACTCTGCACTGAATCCCACGCGGGACATTGCTCATGCTCTGATCGATCCCTTGCGGATACAGGCGCGTCTCACCCGGCGCGACTCGACGTGGGTGAAGCAGCGCGCAGTCGAATTACTCTCGCTCGTCGGGCTGGATCCGCAGGAGACGCTATACAAATTTCCACATCAATTGTCTGGGGGCCAGCGCCAACGAGTCGTCATTGCACGCGCGCTGACCGTGGAGCCGGAGGCGCTGATCGCCGACGAGGCCGTTTCCATGATTGATGTCTCTCTTCGTCTCGGTGTGTTACATTTGTTGGCGACGCTGCGGCGGGAACTGAACTTGGCCATCGTACTCATCACGCACGACGTTGCCGCCGCTCGTTACGTCGCCCACGATGGAGAGTTGGCCGTGATCTACAAAGGGGAGATTGTGGAGAAAGGCAAGACGGACTCCATTATCTCGGCACCTGTCCATCCGTACACACAAGCGCTGTTAAGTGCTGTGCCAGTGCTTCGAGGACTCGAGGTCGATGGGCCTGACCGCTACATCCCTGAACCGGAAGTTCAGGTCCAGGGCGCCGAACCGGCTGGTTGCCTGTTCTCAACGCGATGCGTCTTTGCGGACGACCATTGTCGCGGACACCATCCAGACTTGTCGAGGTGGGGAGACGGCGATCGCCTCATGGCGTGCTTCAAGCCACAGGAGCGTCAGGTCGTGGCGGTGGCGGTTGACGACGCTATGGAGGCATGACGCCGTCATGACGGCTCTGCTGTCGGTGAGAAGCATGCAGGAAGGGGGTGGACTCGTGAGTCATGAGCAGAGGGGTTACGCAACGAGACGGCGATCGTTGAGGACGTGGGTGACTGTGAGTGCCGCCTTCGCATTCTTGGTCGCGATTCCAGGGCTCGTGGCGCGCGCACCCTCGACGGATGTGCCACGAGCGCCGGCGGCACAGGCATCCGCGGCACGGGCATCCTTGCACAGTGGCCTGACGGACACGGCCCGGTTGCCCTTTCTCGCAGGCGTGGTGGAGGGGTTTTACGGCCCGTCCTGGAGTGTGTCAGACACGTTGCACATGTTCGCCTTCATGCATCGCCACTACATGAATGCCTTTATCTATGCTCCCAAATACGACCCCTACGAGCGCGCAGAGTGGCGCTTGCCCTATCCCTCCGGCGCGTTGTCCACGATGCGTTCGCTGGTGTCTGGAGCGCAAGCAGACCATATCCAATTCGTGTATTCGATTAGTCCGGGCCTTAGCATCACGTACAGTTCAGTGCAAGACCGCAGGTTGTTGCTGGCCAAGATCAATCAGTTGCGCTCGCTCGGTGTGCATACCTTCATGCTGAGTCTGGACGACATCGTCGGCAACCTGGATGCGGCAGACAACGCCTATTATAAGGGGAACCTCGCCCATGCCCAGTCCTCGCTGGCGGATTATGTATGGCGTGAGGAAACGGCGCAAGACCCTCACTTTCGTTTGTTGCTCGCTGAGACGCAGTATTTTGGAACCGCCGATACCCCGTATTGGGAAGGCCTGAAACGGTACCTTTTGCCGGCGATCGAACCAATCTGGACCGGCTCGTGGGTGCTGGCGAATACGATGACCGTGGCGCAAGTGCAGGCCGTCGAGCGTGATATGGGACACAGGCTTATCATATGGGATAATTATCCTGTCAACGATTTTACGTACGTTGTGGCGAAAAAGCCGGAGTTGTTCTTGGGCCCGCTTTTGGGCCGCGCCGCAGGCATTCCTGTGCAGGTAGCGGGTTATTTTTTCAACCCGATGTACCAGGCGCGCGCATCAGAACTGGCACTCTGGACAGCGGGGGACTACTTGCACGATCCGGCTCACTACCAGCCCTACGTCTCGTGGCAGGCTGCGCTACGAGCGATCGGAGGTCCGGCTTTTCCCGCTCTGAAGTTGTTGGCGCAAGACGAGAGTTCGCGCTACTATGACGACCTGCAACCACCCCTGTTGCAGCAGGCGGTGCGCACGTTTTGGGCGGAGGAACCTACGGCGCCGGACTTGACCCGCACGGCTTTGTATCAGCAATTCCAGTCGATGGCGACAGTCGACCAGCGCTTGGCGTCGGGTTTGCCTGACCCCCATCTGTACCAGGAAATCGCACCGTTTTCAAAGCTTTTGTCCCTGCAAGGACGGGTCGGCATGATGGCCATTGGGTTGCTGCAACAGGCGCGGCGGCACCAGAGGACGACGGTGGGATCGGCGTCCTTGCGGCACGAGCTCGCGTCGATGGAGGCCGACCCGGATGTGGTTGCCGGGACTGTCGTTCAGACATTTGTAGAGGACGTGTTGGCGAAACTGCGGTCGTGAGGGGCGGCCAGGTCCGGGTGAACGAGGAGGGGGGCGGGTTGCATGACGAGCGTGCCGCATGTCGAGGAGACGATGCACAGCGCCATGTTTTGGATCGAGCATCTGCAACTGGGCGAGGAACCGCTTTTCACGCCAGAGGACCGCGCACAGTGGCACGCGCTCTGGGTGCGGCAAGGCGAATCGCTGGTCGATCTGGTGAGCGTGTCGCCCACGATCCCGGCGCATCGGATCCGGACCTGGCTGGACGCCGACGATCAGTTTGAGGACACGCTGTTTACCGCTCAGAATGTCCCCCTGGAGCCGTCATTTTGGTTGCGCGTTCGCGAGAACTGCAATCGGCCGGTGGAAGGCAGTCAGATCGCGTGTCGGTATGCCTTTGCGACTGCACGTGCGAGTCTGCGGACGTTGCCTACCTCGACCGGCGCCTTCAAGGAAGGCCAGGTGCCGCACTTTGACCGCATGCAGGAGACGGCGATCCATCTCTTTGAACCCCTGATCGTTTTCCATTCTAGTGGGGATGGACTCTTCAGCTATGTGCAGATGCATAACTACCGCGGCTGGGTCCAGTCAGATGAGATCGCGATGACCGACCGGCAGACTTTTCTTGATTATGTGGGAAACGAGCACTTTCTCACGGCTGCCGACTCGTTCGAGATCCAGACGCACGCTGGCAGCAAGAGGATTGAGTACGGGGCGCGACTGCCTCTACAGGCGTCTTCGGAGTCGGAATGGTCTGTCCTACTCCCTGGTCGCACCGAATTCGGGCGCTTCTATCCGCTTGTGGCCAGGGTAGATATCGGGCCGACAGCGCAGGTCGGACCGTTGTCGAGTACGCGTCGCACTCTGCTTGAGCAGGCGTTTCGCCTTCTGGGCGAAGCGTACGGCTGGGGTGATGAACAGGGCCTGCATGACTGTTCGAGCTTCGTGATGGACGTTTACCGTACCATAGGGCTCGATTTGCCGCGCAACGCGGGGGAGCAGGAGAGACTGGTGGGCGTCGCGAAGAGTGTGTTTTCTGCGACCATGACCCCGTCTGAGAGACGAGCTGTGTTGCTTCGCTCTCACCAAGCCGGCGATCTGCTCTATATGGCGGGCCACACCATGATCTATCTTGGCGAGTGGGAAGGGCGACTCTACGTCCTGCATGACTACAGCGGCTATGCCGTGGCGCAAGGGCAGGGCGATTTCCGGTCCGTCACCGTCATGGAGATCGGCGTCAGTCCGCTCGAGCTGCATTTGACCAGCGGCAAGACCTTTCTTGAGGCGCTGACGACAGCGATCTCCTTCGCCGGGTTTCGGGGGGAAGTCAGAGCGGTGTGAGGGCGCGGGCACTGAGGGTGAGGCCGGAGCGGTGCGAGGACGTGGCCAAGGCAGGTGAAGTTGGAGCATCGCGAGGATGCGGCCAAGGCAGGTTGTCTGCTTTGAAGGGGAGGTGACGAACGGCGTGGTGACCCTGGGTGTGGAGCGACTGTTTCAGACGGAGCAAGATCTGCTGGCCGGCCAGAGCGTGGGGTTGGTGACGAACTATACGATGACAGACAGTACTCTGACACCTGTCATCGATTTGTTTCTTTCTTCGACAACCTGTCTCCTCACGAAACTCTATGGGCCTGAACACGGAGTTCGCAATGCCGCCAAGGAGGGCGAACTCGTCGCGTCCACGATTGACGCACACTCGGCTCTTCCTGCGTACAGCCTTTATGGGGAAGCGAAGAAGCCGACCGCAGAGATGCTCCATGGAATTGATGCCCTGTTTATCGATTTGCAAGATCTAGGCACGAGATACTATACCAACATCAGTACGGTTGCGTTGTGTATGGAAGCGTGTGCGGAGGTCGCATTGCCTTGCATCGTCTTGGATCGTCCGAACCCGATCGGAGCCAGGCGAGAAGGATACGTGATCGAGGAGCGATATCACTCGTTCGTCGGGATGCATGCGATCCCAAACCGCCATGGCCTGACCATTGGCGAAGTGGCGCGCCTTTACAACCGTTGCTGCGAAACGCCATGCGACCTGACGGTCGTGCCGCTTTCGGGTTGGACGCGGTCCATGCTTCAGTCTGAAACCGGGTTGCCGTTCATTGCGCCCTCGCCGAACGCGTCGAGTCTGGATATGGCTCTCTTGTATACGGGAACGTGTCTGTTTGAAGGGACGAACGTCAGTGTCGCACGAGGGACGACGCGCCCCTTTGAGATGATCGGCGCCCCGTGGATCAACGGTCATGCACTGGCTACGCAATTCAATGCGCACAAGCTGTCGGGTGTGCGGGCGCGACCTGTGTATTTTTCTCCCCATGTGTCCCTTTACGCGGGAGAACTCTGTGAAGGGGTTCAGTTACACGTTGACGATGCGAGCGTGTTCCATTCGTTGCAGGCAGGGATCACCTTGCTTCAGGAAATCGCCATCGGCTATGCGGCGCATTTCCGATTTTTGATGGGAAGCGGCACGCGTCCTTTCTTTGACCTTCTGGCCGGGGATGACCGCCTTCGCGGCGCGATTCAAGACGAAACCGCTTTACAGTTTCTGGACAAAGAGAGTGTCGAACACGAGCGCTTTGGACGTGACATAGCGGACATACTCCTGTACGACTGACGCGTAGGCGAAGAGGACGAGAGTATTGACAAATGGAGGGGCAAACCCCATGCAAATGAACATTGAGTCGCTGGCGACGGAGCAACCGAACGCGCGCTCCCGTGAGTTGGACAGTTTGTCCGCGTTCGAGTTGATCAACGTGATGAATGAGGAAGATGCGACGGTAGCACAAGCCGTGAAGGAGGCGCTGCCGGTCATCGCCGTGGCTGTAACGCATGCAGCCCAGGCGCTGCGCAGTGGCGGGCGACTGATCTATGTCGGGAGTGGCACAAGTGGGCGCATGGGCATGCTCGATGCGTCTGAGTGCCGGCCCACGTTTGGCGTCTCGCAAGACACTGTCGTCGCCGTTATGGCAGGCGGTGCCTCGGCATTTGCGTCTGCGCGGGAGGGCGCCGAAGATGATGTCGAGGCGGGCCGCCAGACGATTCGCGATCTCGCGGTGACTCCGAATGATCTCGTCGTGGGAATCAGCGCGAGCGGACGCACGCCCTTCACTATCGCTGCGCTGGCCGCAGCGCGAGAGATCGGTGCATTCACTGTCGGTTTGTCGTGCAATCAAGACGCGCTCCTGAGCCTGCAAGCGGACGCGCCGATCGAAGTGGTCACCGGGTCCGAGGTCCTGACTGGCTCTACGCGCCTCAAGGCGGGTACTGCCCAGAAGATGGTGCTCAACATGATTAGTACGGGTGCGATGGTGCTTGTGGGGAAGGTATACAAAAACTACATGGTGGACATGGCCATGAGCAATTACAAGCTCCAGGAACGTGCGGTGGACATCGTCAAACATGTGCTGGCGGTATCCGAGGCGTCGGCTCGCCACAGTTTGGAAGAAGCTGGTGGCAATATCAAAGTGGCGATCGTCATGTCGAAGCTCGGGGTGCGTCGGGAGGTCGCGGTCAACTGGCTTGATAGCGCCGGTGGGTCCGTGCGCGCCACCTTGACTGCCCACAGTGCGGAAGCGGGGAGTGCAGAGTTGCCTTGAGGCTCCGACAAGGTCATCTGTACGTCGCGAAAGGTGTATAATTCGCTGACGGATGCCTTGTCGATCCCGACTTTCGAGGAACGGTTGTGAACGATGGCGGTGCCAATTGTGGTGATGGTGGTGGTCGCGGTTGCCCTCTTGCTGGCCATCGCGTATCTGACGACGGTTGTGCCCACTCGCTGGCTAAAGGTCGAGCACGTGGACGCCAAGCTGGGATTGGGGATCACAGTGCTTCAGATCAGCGACATTCACATCGAACGCATGCGCGTGAAAGTGGAGCGCCTGGTGAGCTTGATTGCCACGGAAAAACCTGCGTTGTTGCTCTTGACAGGAGATTTCATCGATGAAGACCGCTATCTTGGGCGTCTGAACGCATTTTTGAAACCGCTCATCGACACCGGTGTTCCGGCTGTTGCGGTGCTCGGCAATCACGACTATTTCATGGACGACGTGGAGCGCCTGATCGGCCTGCTACACGAACGGGGCATCACGGTGCTTCAAAACCACTTGGTCACAGTGGGAACCTTGCAGATTGCGGGAATCGACGACTACTGCACCGGAAGGCATGATATGACCGTTCTCGAGGCTGCAGATCCGACGAGGCCGCTCATCCTTGTGACGCATGACCCCACCATCACATTGTCCCTGCGGAAGCCTTACGACTACCTGGTCGCT
Source organism: Bacillota bacterium (assembly GCA_026627155.1). Lineage (GTDB taxonomy): Bacteria > Bacillota > Bacilli > Alicyclobacillales > SLC66 > JAPNUJ01. The sequence continues at coordinate 10,443 of JAPNUJ010000082.1, forward strand.
GGCCATCTGCACGGCAAGCAGTTTGCCATTCCCTTTCTTTTTCAGCTACAGGACTTCGGTCCGTTGGCGCGGTCGGGGGTCTACAAAGGCCTTCATGAGTCGGAACAGGGACGCTTCTATATCTCCAAGGGTCTGGGACAGTCCGGCGTCAATTTGCGATTTCTCGTCCGCAGTGAGGTCACTGTGCATCGGCTGTAGGGTGAAGGCAGAAGGCAGAAGGCAGAAGGCTGTAGGCCGTGGCAACCGGTTTCGAAGTCAAGGCGGCGCGTCGGGGCGGCGAATACTGGAGGTGCAGGAGTGAACTATGACTTGATGTCGAAGCCCGTGCTTTGATGGACGGTGAGTCTTGTCTTGGTCGCATCTAGCCGCCGTGGCCGTAGGGGAAGCGGCTATGGCCTTCTATCAAGCCTCCAACAAGGGATGTTGCGCTTGCATCTAGGCGGGGGCTTGGTTTTGGGCTTGTTCCTGCGATGGGGTCAATGCCCTTACCTTTTGCAATTTGTTTTGACCTGGAGCGGATGCACGCAGGAGGGAAGGGAAGGGAAGGTGGAAAGAATAATCGAAGGCTTTATTCGCGTGACTGTGATAGGTGGGAGGCGGGTGACGACACCCGCCTGAAAATGGCTCATAAGTGGCCAGTTTGGCCGCTGACTGATGACTTCGGTGTCCTACAAAATGAGATTTATAAACCATAATCTTTTCGGCTTCAGCGAGGGACCGAATGGTTGGTAAGGCAGAGACTGATTCACCTGCGGGAGTCTCAATCTGAGACTTACAGAGCCCCGGGAGTCTCGAAATGAGACTGATCCCCCTGCGCGAGTCTCAATCTGAGACTTACAGAGCCCTGGGAGTCTCAAAATGGGACTGATTCACCTGCGCAAGTCTCA
>JAPNUJ010000083.1 GCA_026627155.1 Bacillota bacterium
TGTGGCTCAAGTCAACCCCACACTCGAGGAGTTGAACGAGGTCAAGACGATTGTCTCGGAAGCAGTGACCAATTCCATCATCCATGGCTATCCTGATTTGGTGGGAGACGTCTTTTTGCTTTGCAAAATTGTGGGTGATACAATGGAATTGTTTGTGGAAGATCATGGTATTGGAATTGAGGACATCGAAACGGTGAGGCAGCCTTTGTTTACGTCCCGCCCGGACCTCGAACGATCCGGTATGGGCTTTACGATCATGGAGTCCTTTGTGGACTCCTTCGAGGTCACGACGGCGGTCGGAGAGGGTACGCGGCTGCGGTTCGTCAAACGCCTGGGGGCGCATCGCGTCGCAGCCGGTAATGAGGTGTAGCGGATGGAACAAGGAACGGCGCGTGAACTCCCGAAGTTGACGGACGAGCGCGTGCGCGCGCTGATCGCTGACAGTCAGGCTGGCGAAACCCTCGCTCGCGACGAATTGGTGATTGCCAATCAGCGGTTGGTGTGGGCCGTGGTACAGCGGTTTCTCGGTCGGGGCTACGAGCCAGACGACCTGTTTCAGATTGGGTGCATCGGGCTGATGAAGGCCATCGACAAGTTTGACCTGTCGTACGACGTCAAATTTTCGACCTACGCTGTACCCATGATCATCGGCGAGATTCAGCGGTTTCTCAGGGACGACAACACGGTCAAAGTCAGCCGCTCCGTGAAAGAGATGGCGCGTCATATCCGTCATACGCGAGACCGTCTGGCCAAGGAACTGGGTCGCCAGCCTCAAATCAATGAGGTGGCAGAGGCACTGGGCATAGATCCGGCTGAGGTGGTGCTTGCTCAGGAAGCGATGAGGGTGCCGGCATCGATTCACGAGACGGTGTTCGAAAATGACGGGGATCCGATCTATCTCATGGATCAGATCGCGGATGCCGAACAGGACAAGTGGTTTGACAAGCTTGCGCTTCATGACGCCTTGTCGCGTCTTCCAGAACGGGAACGCCTGATCGTGTACATGCGGTTTTTCAAGGACAAGACGCAGTCTGAGGTCGCCGACATGTTGCACATCTCTCAAGTTCAGGTATCGCGGTTGGAGAAGCGAATCCTTGAGACGATTCGTCAGTCGCTTGATTGAGAGACCTGCAAGAGGCCTGCGAGTGTCCTGCAATTGGTGCACGAGTGGACCGTGTAAAGCCACCTCCTTTGGTCATCCTATGACTATCCATGGGACTACAGGAGGTGGCTTTTTTGAGTGTCAAGATGGCGTCCGACAAGGCGCGCTACAAGTCGTTCCTAAAGACGCGGCAACCCGGAAGACCCTGGTTTCGCAACGCCATTCGCGCGTTTTTGGCGGGCGGGTCGGTATGCCTGGTTGGACAAGGGGTTCAGGAAACCTTCGTTCACTTTTTTCATTTCTCTGAGAAAACGGCAGGAAATCCAACGGTAGCGATCCTGATCTTCGTTTCGTCGCTGTTGACGGGTCTTGGCGTCTACGATCGGTTCGGACAGTGGGCTGGGGCGGGGTCGTCGGTCCCTGTCACAGGCTTCGCCAACTCCATCACCTCGGCGGCACTTGAACACAAGACGGAGGGGTACGTGGCGGGGGTCGGGGCCAACATGTTTCGAGTGGCGGGCCCGGTCATCGTCTTTGGTGTGGTTGCGGCGTTCTTTGTTGGCCTGGCGCGTTACCTGTTTGTGAGTGGCTAAGGAGGAAGACTATGCAGATCGGCGATCAGACCTGGCACTTTCCGTCTCTGCCCCGCGTTCTGTCGACAGGAACAGCGGTAGGACCCAAGGAGGGGGCAGGACCGCTTGGAGACGAGTTTGATCTCGTGCACGCCGATGCGTATATTGGGCAAGCCTCATGGGAAAAAGCGGAGCGCAAACTCTTGGAATTGGCAGAATCGCACGCGGTGCGCAAGGCGGGACTGTCCATGGAGGCGATCGACTTGATCGTCTCGGGCGATCTCTTGCCGCAGAACATCTCCTCCAACTTTGCGGCCCGTACGGCGGGGCGCCCACTCATCGGCGTCTTTTCCGCCTGTGCCACAAGCATGGAGGCGGTGTCACAGGCTGCCCTGTATGTCGACAGCGGATTTGCCCACTATGTGCTTGCAGGAGCCGTCAGCCACAACAGTACGGCCGAGCGGACCTTTCGCTATCCCACGGAATATGGGGCGCAAAAGCCCCCCTCAGCACACTGTACGGTCACGGGCGCAGGTGCCGCTGTGCTCGGGCACGGCGAGGCCCGCGTTGGTGTCCGTTTTGCAACCATTGGCAAGGTCGTCGACTTCGGCGTCTCGTCCCCGTGGGAAATGGGTGCCGCGATGGCGCCCGCTGCAGTCGCCACCATCGTCGCCCATTTGAACGATACGGGCCGCACGGTCGCCGACTACGACGCGATCGTAACCGGCGACTTGGCCCGAGTGGGCTTGCCGATAGCACGCGAACTTCTGGCTGAGCAAGGCGTGGACGTCGGATCCCGTCTTCAGGACTGTGGAGTGCTCATGTACGATGCTGACCAGAGCGAGGTGTTCAGTGGCGGCAGTGGTCCGGGGTGTTGTCCGTGTGTGACGTTTGCCCACCTGTTGCCGAAGATTGTCGCAGGGAAGTGGAACCGGGTCCTTGTTGTGGCTACAGGGGCGTTGCTCTCTTCTGTTTCGGCAGGGCAGGGCGAGACGATTCCCTGTATCGCCCACGCCGTCAGTTTTGAAGGTATCGAGGGGTTGACGCAAGGAGGGGAACACGCTTGACGGGAGTTTGGCTGTTTGTCACCGCTTTTGTCGTGGGGGGACTGATCTGCGTAGTGGGGCAACTGCTCATGGATCTGACGAAGCTCACACCGGCGCATGTGATGACGCTCCTCGTGGTAGCCGGTGCGGTGCTCGATGGCCTCGGACTGTATGATCCATTGATTCGATTTGCCGGCGCAGGTGCGACAGTACCCATTACGTCGTTTGGCAACGCACTGGTGGACGGGGCCATCGCCGATACACGGCAATACGGCCTCCTCGGGCTGATCACCGGCATCTTCGAGGTCACGAGCGCGGGCATCTCCGCCGCCATCCTGTTTGGATTTCTGGCTGCATTGGCCTTTCGGGCGCGCGGATAAGGGGGACGGTCATGGCCAACGTTCAGACGGGTGTGGACGCCCTGCGACGCGTGATTCTCGTGACCGATGGGGATGAGGTGGCCCGGCGGGCGCTGGAGCAGGCGGCCGCCTCGTTGGGTGCACGAATCATTTCGCGGTCAGCGGGGAATCCAACCCCGATCAGCGCGGGGGCGATTTGCGACTATGTCCTACAGGCGGCGCACGACCCGGTCATCGTGATGCTGGACGACAATGGGGCAGGGGGACGTGGCCCCGGAGAGCGGGCGCTCGAGGTGATCATGAAACATCCTCGACTGCGCGTGATTGGAATTCTGGCCGTGGCCAGCAACACGTCGCATACGCGCGGGGCGCGCGTCGACTTCTCCATCGATCGGCACGGGCACATCGTGGATGCTGGGGTCAATAAACATGGTTACAAACATCGATCGCCGCGTAAGATGGTGTACGGCGACACGGTGGATATCTTGCGCAAATGGAACCGGCCCGTGTTAGTTGGCATTGGCGATATCGGCAAAATGAAGGGCTTGGATGACCTGCATCACTGCGTGCGCGTGACGACAGAGGCCTTGCGACTGGTGATCGAACTGGACCCGCTCGCGCCTTGCTACCAACCACGTTGAATGCTATGATCGCCGTGATCCTTTACTTTGCTAATGTGATGATCCGAAAGGGAAGGCGACATGATGCATCTGCACGGTACGAGCAAGATCGCCCCAGAGGGACACCTGACGATTGCGGGCGTGTCTGCGGTCAGCCTGGCGCAGCGATACGGCACCCCTCTGATTGTCTATGACGAACAACTCATCCGCACGCGCATGCATGAGTATCTGGATCCGCTGCGCGCCAGCGGAGTGGCGCACGCTGTGGTGTACGCCTGCAAGGCGTTCACATCGGTCGCGATGTGCCGTCTGGCCGCTGAGGAAGGGCTCTGGCTGGATGTGGTTTCGGCTGGAGAACTGCACACGGCGCTCACAGCGAAAGTCGATCCGTCGCGCATCCTCATGCATGGCAACAACAAGACCGAAGCGGAACTGAAGATGGCTGTGGAGGCGCGCATCGGGCTGATTGTCGTGGACAACTTCGATGAGATCGAACGCTTGGCTGGGATTACAGCCGGCGCCACAGAGCGCACGAACGTTCTTTTGCGCGTGGCGCCGGGCGTGGATGCGCATACCCATGAGTACATTGCCACCGGCAAGCAGGATTCCAAGTTTGGATTCGATCTGCAAAGTGGCCAGGTTCAGAGGGCTGTGCAGGTGATTCTCAAGCATAGCTCCTTGCAGCTCGTAGGCCTCCACTCCCACATCGGATCACAGATCTTCGATGTCGACGGGTTTCGTGTCGCGGCGGAGCGGATGGCGGCGCTGTACGCGCAAATTGAGCGCGAATTCCGCGCGTCCCTGTCGATCTTGAACCTGGGTGGCGGACTCGGCGTCCGCTACACCGAGGAAGACATGATGCCGCCCATCGATCGCGCGGTAGCCGGTATCCTCGACGTGACGCAAACGGCCTTTGCTGCCAACGGGCTGACATTGCCCATGATCATGTTCGAACCAGGGCGAAGCCTGGTGGCGGAGGCAGGGACGACCCTGTATAGCGTGGGCAGCCGCAAGGACATCCCCTCCATCAGGAGCTATGTTGCGGTCGACGGCGGGATGACTGACAATCCTCGTTTGGCGCTCTACGGGGCGCGTTATGAGGCCTGTCTGGCCAATCGCATGCTCGCCCCGGCAGACAAGACGGTCTCGATCGCCGGCAAGTGCTGCGAGAGTGGTGACATGCTGATTTGGGACGCGGTGTTGCCGAGTCCCGAGCCCGGAGATCTCTTGGCTGTGTCGTGTACAGGAGCCTACAACTACTCGATGGCCAGTAACTACAACCGGATGGCCCGTCCCGCTGTCGTCTTTGTCCGCGACGGCCAAGCGAGGTTGGTGTTGCGGCGCGAAACGCTGGCGGATCTCATCTCACTGGACGTCGACGAGGAGGGTTCTCACGAGGGTCCCTGAGTCATCGCGACGTGCGCGACATGGGCGCCTGCCGCTTCAGGAACCGCGCACCTCGCATAAGATGACCCTGTGTCGCAGGTTGGCTGTGCCGGCTATCGGCACCTGTGAACGCCTATGGGGGTGGACTCGATGTTAACGATGCTTGCCTGGATCCCGCGCATTGCGCGCGCTTTCGGAATGTTTCGCGGCGTGATTGGATTTATCGGACCGATCTGGCCCCACGTATCCCGATTCCTGCGTGGCGGCGCTCGTATGGGCGGCTTGGCGGTCCGCTAGGAGATGAGCAGTGGGCCATGCCCCGTGTCGCAGGTTCCGCGGATCGACGTGCGGAGCCTTTTTTGCGTAGCCAATACGGGTAGGGGTGTAGCTCTCTTGCTTTACATTGCACCTGATCCGTCTGTATACTAAAGGCACAAGTACATTTGATATTGATACTCCTTCAGGGCAGGGTGACGAGGAGCGCGCCGAAAAGTGGGCGTCATCTTCCATTCCCGACCGGTGGTGACGCTTTTGGAGCGGAGTCCACGAGCCGAAAGGCACGAACTGGTGTGAATCCAGTACCGACGGTACAGTCCGGATGAAAGAAGGAGGCGCGGTCGTGACTGTCCAGTGGACAGCCACTAGATTGCGCTTGTCTTTCAGAGCCCGCCGGAGACTATCCAGGGGGCTCTTTTGCTTGCGCGAGGGTCTGTCCTGACAAAAGGGAGAGCATCATGACCGATCACCACTACATGCAGATGGCGATCGACCTCGCAGCCATGGCCAGTGGACAGACCGCACCCAACCCGGTCGTCGGGGCGGTTCTCGTCAAAGCAGGTCAGGTCGTGGGACTCGGCGCGCACCTCCGGGCAGGGACGCCGCACGCGGAAGTGCACGCGCTGCGCATGGCGGGCAGTGAGGCGCGTGGTGCGACGCTGTACGTGACGCTGGAACCCTGCTCGCACACGGGGCGGACGCCGCCTTGCGCGACCGCGCTGATTGAAGCGGGCGTGTCGCGAGCGTTTGTGGCGATGGTCGACCCGTTTCCGGCCGTGGCGGGACAAGGCATCGCGCGACTGGAACAAGCCGGCATCGACGTGTACGTGGGGATGATGGAGGCCAAGGCGCGCGAGCTCAACAAAGGGTACCTGCATTTTTTACGGTACGGGCGCCCCTTTGTGACCTGGAAGTCGGCGCTGTCTCTCGATGGGCGCATTGCCCTTCGCGAGGGAGCGCAAACGCATCTGACAGGTCCAGAGGCCCGGAGGCTGGTGCACCAGCTGCGCAACCGAGTCGATGCCATCGCGGTGGGGGTGGGAACCATTCTGGCGGACGACCCCGCGCTGACGACTCGCTTCGAAGACGGGGCCGGCCACCACCCGCGTCCGCTCATTTTTGACAGTAGACTGCGCACGCCGCCGTCGGCCAAGGTGATGAGGGCATCGGGGCACTCGCCACTGATTTACTGCGCAGAGTCGGCCTCTGTACAACGGGAACAGGCGCTGTCTGCCTGTGGGGCCACCGTGGTTCGCGCGCCAGGCATAGAGCAAGTCGATCTCCGCTTTGCACTGAGACACGCTGGACAGTCTGGAATTCAACACCTACTGCTGGAAGGTGGGCAACGGTTGGCGTCCAGCTTTCTGGCGGTCCGGGCGGTCGACGAGGCCTGGATCTTTCACACCCCGCGGTTGTTCGGGACCGGCGTGTCTGCCCTGTCTACCACCGTGCCTCTGAGTGGCGACGGGATCCAGTTGGAGGAGATCTCGATGCGACAGGTGGGGCAGGACCGACTGATCACGGGTCGCCTCGTGTACGAATCGGCAAGGGACGACCCGGCGGGAAGCGTATCGCAGGAGCCAAGCGCGAGGGGGACGACCGGCTGTTTACAGGACTGATTGAGGAGATTGGCCGCGTGGGTCAGATTCGGCGCACGGGTCGTGCCGCCAAGCTGTTCATTGAGGCGGTGACGGTGACGTCCGATGCAGCGATGGGTGACAGCATCGCCGTCAATGGCGTATGCCTGACGGTGACCGATAAAGTGAAAGGTGGTTTCGTCGCCGATGCCGTCGCCGAGACACTCGAGCGCTCGACCCTGCAAACTGTGGCGGCAGGGGACAGCGTGAATCTTGAACGCGCGATGCGGGCATCCGCGCGGTTCGGTGGCCACTTTGTGGCTGGTCACGTCGATGGGATCGGACACTTGAAGAATGTATGGCCAGACGGCGTCGGGTATGTCCTTGAAGTCACCGTGTCCCCGTCTTTGACTCCGTATATCGTGGAAAAGGGCTCGATTGCAGTGGACGGCGTCAGTCTTACCGTGATGGATGTGGGGGCGGATCGCTTTCGCGTGTCACTCATCCCCCATTCGGCGCGCTCCTCCACGCTAGGCACGCCAAGGGCTGGTCGAGCGGTCAACATAGAAGTCGATATGCTGGCGAAGTATGTCGAAAAATTGATGGGTAGAGGCGAGAGATCCAGATCGCACCCAGAGCCGCTCTCCGAATCCAGGTTGCGGGGATGGGGATATTGAGGATGACGGGAAGGGATGACGCCATGTTTGCGCCGATCGAGGACGGTTTGGCAGCGCTGAAACGCGGCGAGGTGATTGTGGTCGTCGACGACGAGGACCGTGAAAACGAAGGGGACTTCGTCGTGCTGGGTGACTGTGTCACCCCGGATGTGGTCAATTTTATGATTACGCACGGGCGCGGGTTGGTTTGCGTCCCGCTTGCTGAGGAGCGGGCTCTGGAGTTGGGGCTGCACCCCATGGTCGAGCAAAATTCAGACTCCCACGGGACGGCTTTTACCGTGTCGGTGGATCATGTCAGCACGACAACCGGGATCTCGGCCGCTGAGCGGGCAGCGACGGTGCGCGCGTTGATAGATCCGCAGTCCGGCCCTGCGGATTTTAAGCGCCCTGGTCATATCTTTCCGCTGATTGCAAAGGCCGGCGGTGTATTGCGCCGAGCCGGTCATACAGAGGCGGCGGTAGACTTGGCTGTGTTGTGTGGCAAGACGCCTGCCGGGATGATCTGTGAGGTGCTCAAGGCGGACGGTACCATGGCACGCGTGCCGGATCTTGTATCCCTATGCGCGGAACACGGGTTGCTGATGATTACGATCGCCGATTTGATCGCCTATCGAAAGCGGATGGAGCAGCTCATCGAACGCGCTGCCGAGACGGAGTTGCCGACGGCTTACGGAATGTTTCGACTCGTCGGATATACGAACCGATTGGACAACAAGGAGCATGTGGCGCTGGTCTATGGGGATCCGAAACCGGGTGAGCCCGTGTTGATCCGCATGCATTCGGAGTGCTTGACGGGAGACGTCTTCGGTTCCAGTCTCTGCGACTGTGGCCCGCAACTTCATGCGGCGCTCGAGGCGATTGTTCTAAGCGGTGCGGGCATCCTCGTGTACCTTCGCCAAGAAGGGCGTGGGATCGGACTGATCAACAAGATTCGGGCTTACCATCTGCAGCGGCAGGGGATGGACACCGTGGAGGCCAATCAGGCACTGGGTTTTCCGGCGGACCTGCGGGACTACGGGATCGGTGCGCAGATCCTGCGCGATCTCGGCGTGACCCGGATGCGACTGCTGACCAACAACCCGCGCAAGATCAGTGGGTTGTCTGGCCACGGCCTCGAGGTCGTGGAGCGAGTTCCTCTGCAGACGGCCTCGAGTCACTGGAATGAACGCTATCTGGCTACGAAGATGACAAAGTTGGGTCATATGCTACAATTGTGATCGAGGCGAAGGGGTGAGCGGGATGGGTAGGCAACTGGAGGGGCTTCTTCTCGGCGAAGGATTGCGGATCGGCATCGTCGTCGGGCGGTTTAACGATTTCATTTCAGGACAGTTGCTGAGCGGCGCCAAGGATGCCCTGCATCGGCACGGCGTGGCTGACGACGCTGTGGATGTGGCGTGGGTTCCAGGGGCGTTTGAGATTCCTCTGATTGCCAAGAAGATGGCGGCGTCCACGCGGTATGATGCCGTGATCACGCTCGGTGCCGTGATTCGAGGTGCAACCCCGCACTTTGACTATGTGGCTGCAGAAGCGGCCAAAGGGGTCGCTGCCGTCTCGTTGCAGACGGGCGTTCCCACGATCTTCGGCGTTTTGACAACGGACACGATTGAACAAGCGATCGAGCGAGCGGGTACAAAAGCTGGAAACAAGGGCTGGGAAGCGGCGGTGACGGCCATCGAGATGGCCAATCTGATCCGCACGATGGGGTAGGGACACCGTGACGACGACACTGTATCAGAGCCACTCACCTCATCAGGAGATCTTTGTCGGCGAGCGCAAAGGCGTTCGCTTTATGCGCTTTGGCAATCAGCGTGCAGGATGGCAGGGTGCGTGTGTGGTGAATCAGCCGGAGCGTCTGTATTTTCCTTACCAGCAGGCGTTCTCTCTACATGTGGCGTTTCGGCCTCTGGTCAAGACGTTCCTGGCGGTCGGTGTCGGATCTGGAACAGCCGTATCCCACGTCCATCGGCGCCATCCGAATGCCCAGATTATGGCGATTGAATTGGACCGCGAGGTGCTAAACGTAGCCCGACGCTTTTTCTCGGTTCCGGCCGATCATCGTGTATACTATGTGGAGGCGGATGCGAGGTCGTACGTGCCACGGATACACTCTCATTTTGATCTCATTTTCATTGATGCATTTTACAAGGAGCAAACGCCGAAGACGTTTTTGTCTCCCGTGTTTATACGCGCGGCCGCGGAGCGCATGTTGCCTGGCGGGGTCTTTTGCATGAATGTGATCATGCCGACGGCGGGCGAGAACAGCGAACCCTTCGTGCAGTTTTGTCGGGCGCTGAAGACGACCATCGGGCCGACCTACATGTTGCCGATCGGGCTTTCGGGGCACACTCCGCGCAACGTCCTGTTGTTCGCTCAGCGTAGCCCCGTCGTGATCGACACGATGGCACAGATTCGCAAACGTGCGCAGGAGGAGATCGCGAGCCATCGTGAGGCCTACGCGCGGTATGCACCCGTGCTGCCTTGGTTGCTGCGACGGGTGTGAGTCAGATCGACCAGGCCGGGCGATCAGAGACAGGAGAAGTGATCGTTTGTTCGGATTTCTCGGCAAAGATATGATTTTCAGGTTGATTGCGTTTGTATTCGCCATCGTCGTACATGAATTTGGCCATGCGCTGATGGCTCTGTGGGTCGGTGATGACACGGCGAAACGCTCGGGGCGGGTGACGCTGAACCCTCTGGCACACCTTGACCTGATCGGACTTTTGGTCATCTTCATCTTTCCGTTTGGGTGGGCCAAGCCCGTTGTCTACGATCCCCGAAACATCCGCATCAACAAGCGGCTCGGGACCATCTTGATCATCTTGGCAGGGCCGTTCATGAACGTGGTGCTTGCCATCCTGTCTGGCATCGCGCTCGGTGCGATCGAGCACTCACTTTCCCCCTTTTGGGGTACCGCGTTTGGCGGGTTCATAGCCACCGCCGTATTTTATATCGTCATCGTCAACATCTCTTTGGCCATCTTTAACTTGGTTCCGATTCCACCGCTGGATGGTTGGGGGATCGTGCGGTCGCTGTTGCCGATGAGAGTCCAGTTCAAACTGTTCCAGTTTGAACGCATCGGACCGTTTCTCTTGATCTTTTTACTCATCACACCGTTCGGGCAGGCGATCTTTGGCACTGTGATCTCGACCGTGGCCGGCTGGTTCGGAGTCGTATGAGTGTCAACGCCCCTGAAGCGTTCCACTTGCAACTGACGTCCTTTGAGGGGCCACTGGATCTCTTGCTTCACCTGATTGATAAACAGGAGCGCAGCATCTATGACATTCCCATCGCGGTCGTCACGGATCAGTACCTGGCATTGTTGCGCGATTCGCTGGCACTGCAGATGGAAGTCGCCAGTGAATTTATCGTCATGGCCGCGACACTGATTGCGCTGAAGGCGCGCTCCCTGTTACCGCGCCCCGAACCGACAGAGCTGCAGTTGCAGTGTGACCTGGATGCCGAATTCGTCGATCCGGAGTGGGAATTGACCCAGCGGCTGCTCGACTATCGGGT
>JAPNUJ010000084.1:0-10607 GCA_026627155.1 Bacillota bacterium
CAGCGCTGTCGGGATCATGACAGCGATCCCCGCCACGATAAAGGAGTTCGCGTAGCCGAACCAGTGGGAGACCACGCCGCCGAGCAGTGGCCCGAGAATCCCCCCTGTAGACGATGCTGTTGAGATCATCGCCATGGCGTAGCCGACAGATTCCTCCGGCGTGGTACTGCCGACCAACGCAATGGCCGCGGGGATATAGCCGCTGAGGGCACCCATGATCACACGCAGGATCAAAAGTTCCGCGACATTATGTACAAAAGCCGTCAGCACATAGACCACCGCCAGTGTGATCCCGGAGCGGATCAGCATCGGTTTGCGCCCGTAGCGGTCCGCCACCGCCCCCCAGAACGGGGCCACGATCGCCCCCGCCAGAAAGGCCGTACTGAAAATCACCCCAGACCATGTCGCGACGTTCGAATGGACCCCAAGTTGTACGATAAACAGGGGGAGGAACGGAACGACCATCGAGTAGCCCGCCGACGCGATCAGGGTGCCAAAGCTCAGGATCCATAAATTTCGCCGCCAAGTTTCCACCTTGCCAAGCCCCCATTTGAACTCGCCCAGAGAGTTGCGATATGATGAACGTGCACTTGGGATAAGGAGGCCGCACATCGATGCCTTTCCATTGGTCCGAGCAAACGCTGCAGATTCTCAGTATGGTGGTCATCGTGATCTTTGCCTCAACTGTCATCGCAGTCCGATTGCGCGCCGCGAAAAAGCCCACGTCAATCCGTAAGATCATCATACCGCCACTCGGTATGACCACCGGCTACCTCATGTTCATCTTTCCGTTCATGCGCATCTCGTGGACGTACGGAATCATAGCCTTTCTCGTCGGCTGTCTGTTTTCGGTTCCGCTGATCCTTTCCTCCAAGATGGAGGCGGTTGACGACAAGGTCTACTTGCGTCGGTCCCCTGCCTTCATCCTCGTCCTGCTGGCGTTGCTGCTTGTCCGACTGGCTCTGCACGGTTATATCGAACAGTATGTCACGATCCCACAAACGGGCGCCGTCTTTTTCATCCTGGCCTTCGGCATGTTACTTCCTTGGCGCGTTGCCATGTACCTGCGCTACAAGGCATTTCTTAACGATACGCCCCTTCTTGGACAGATTCAACCCTCGCGCGAAAGATCTTGATGCATAGGACTCCCGTCGACGCCGAACGCTAAGGCCAAGGCTGCGGAACCGCAGTTCATGTTGCCTCTGCGGTTCCGGTGACATTGGCCATTTGTCGACGAGGAGTGTTCTGGCATGACCCTGCAGAAATCCACGCACACCGCACTGCTCTGCGCCTTGCTCTGCCTGCCTTTGGCTGGTTGCGGAGGTGGACCGGGCACCCCCTCCGCAGCTGCTCCCCTCACGAAAGAGCCGCTTCACGCTGTTTCCTGGGAGCGCCTCTACCACGTCACGAACGCGGCGTACTTGCCGGCTACGCACACCGTTCGCCTGCTCGCAAAACCGGCCTACTTCGGCGTCGCCACGCACAAGTCCATTCGTTCCGTCGCGGGTGAAAACACCATTGACATGAGCGACTTTCCGGGTGTTGCCAACATGGCGGCGACACGATTTGCGGGCAAGCCTGTGCAACACGTTCAGGTCTTCACAGAGGTATCCGGGCGCCAGCATTTGGTGGCAACGATTCCCACATTCACCGCAGTGAGTCACCTGCCCGCTCCAGCGACGGCGACGCCGATGGGGGCCAGCGCTGCAGGAGCCTACAACACGATCTCCGTGCCGCCCCCTGGAGTCCAGATGGACCTCGGACTGACCCCCCTCGCTGGCCTCTCAGCCAGCCCGGCAGCCAAAGCAGCGGCCGTCTTACAAATTGCCCGAAGCAAGCTGGGCACCCCATACATTTGGGGGCACAACGAGGACCGCGGCCAGTACGGATTTGACTGCAGCAACTTTACAGCATACGTTTACCACCACGCGCTCGGCTACGTTTTTTCAGGATCAAGCGACGTGCAAGATGCCTCTGTGGGTGTACCGGTACCGCGTACGGACCTGCGGGTAGGAGACTTGCTCATCTTCGAAAATGGCAAACACGTCGGCATCTACGCCGGCAACGGAAAGATGATCGAAGAAGGTGGGGGTCTTGGCAAGGTCGGGTATTTGAGCGTCGGTGCAGGATCGTATTGGGGGTCACACATCACCTCTGTACGCCAGATGTTCTAGACACGGCTGTGTGCTGTCCTGTCGTGATCAAGTCAGACCCGATCCTCTCCATGGAACCGCGAGAGGACCGGGCCTGATTTGAGTTGCGCCATTACCCCCACAGACCGGCCACAGCATACCCCGCCGTAGCCGCCCCACCCGCGATCAGCGTCGTGGGCAACAGGCGTCTGGTAAACGTCATCACGGGAAAGCGCATGACGGTGGACATCGCAACCGTGTTGTCGCTCAGTGGTGAGGCGAACCCACCGAGGGTGCCACTGGCAAACACGGCGCCCGCGATCAGTGGCAACGAGACGTGCGCGGCCGTCCCCAAAGTAAAGCCAAGGGGCATTAAGATGCCCCACGCGCCAAACGAAGACCCAATGAAATAGGACAACAACGCGCCGAACACGAACAAAGCCGGGGCGATCCACATCTTCGGGATCAGTTCGCCGATGCCTCGGCCCACAAAGGCCGTGAACCCGAGATCCGTTGCGACACCAGACACAGCCCACACAAGCGTCAACAACAAGATGACGTTCATCATCTCATTGCCGCCCGAAACGATCCCATACAGCACGCGGGCCAGCGCCATTTTCCGAACGATATACAGGAGGCTCGACACGACAAGGGTCACCAGGATGGCCTGGAGCATCGCCTCAGATGCATCCGCTTTGACCAAAGCCGCTACACCATGTCCGCCATGACTGACTCCGCTGTACCAGGTCAGGACGAGCGTCAACGAAACCAACAGCGCGATCGGTACAACGAGATGCAAAGCAGAGGGCCGGGCGCGTTCGCTCAGGACTTGAAGCGCCTCCGGCGGGTCCTCGTCTGGTCCCGCTGCCGCGGAACCATTTGTCCCTGGCACCCTCGTAACGCTCGTCTGCGCCGTCGCACCGCGATCGTCGCGGTCACCGTGGTCGGTGCCGAGGGTGCCAGTCTCCGCCCAGGCCACTTGCCTGCGGGCGGCCGCACGACGCCTCGCGCGCGACGACGAAGCCGCGATGCCGTCGACCTCGGCGTCGCCTTTGACGGCACCCACGGGGGCTGCGTCAGACGCGGTTCGACGGATAAAGCTCTTGTACAGCCCGATCGCCAGGATCGCCAGCGCAAAGAAATTGAACGGAATGGATTGCAAGAAGAGTGGGTAGGCGGATCCGGGTTGGCCCGCATGCCGAAGGGCTGTCGTCAACAGTCCCACCATGTACCCGACGAAGGCGGTGCCGAGCGGCACGAGGCTGATCAGCGGTGTCGAGGTCACGTTGATGGCGTAGGACATGTCATAGGGCCGGATGCGATACCTCTCGAGCAAGGGCAGCATCACAGGTGCGACCGTGATGATCCGAAAGTCAGGGGCCATAAAGGTGAGGAGGGACGACAGCCACGTCACGGCAAAGGCGCCCTTCGCCGAATGAATGCGAACTCCGATCCAACGGGCAAATCCCGCAACCCCCCCGGATATGCGCAACAGTCCCACGAACGATCCGAACAGGTACAGAAACACGATCAGCCGCAAGTTTCCCGGCACCTCGAGTTCCTTGAACAGATAGGCCAGCGTGGCTTGCAGCCCACCCATGAGGGTCGGATGCAACAGCCAGGCTCCCACCATCAACCCCGCCAGCAGGCCTGGAATCACTTGACGTGTTAGAATCGCCAGAGGGATGACCACAGCAAACGGAACCAACGACCAAACGGTACCCACCATCAGGACACTCCCTTTCATGGACAGTGTCTCCCACAGACACTTTCCGTCATACCGGGTTCAGCATTCTTCAAGGTTCGTCGGCTACGGTGACCAGACAACGGGTCTGCCTCGCCCTCAGGGCGTGCTGAGAGCTGGAGAGGGGTTCACGCTTGCCATGACATCACTTCTACTAGTCGAAGACGATCGCTCGCTCGCATCCGCCCTGTCTGACTTGCTCAAGGAAGAACAGTTTTCTGTCGACCACTGCGTCGACGGTGAAGATGCCCTCGATTACCTCGCCGGTCATCCCTACGATGTCGCCATCGTCGATGTCATGCTGCCTGGCATGAACGGCTTTACATTACTCTCTAAAATGCGCAAAGACGGGCATACCCTCCCCGTCCTGATGCTGACCGCCCGCGACGACGTCAGTGATCGTGTGCGCGGGTTAGACGCCGGCGCCGATGACTACCTCACGAAACCCTTTGCAGGCATCGAACTGCTCGCTCGCGTGCGGGCCCTGTTGCGGCGGTTGCAAGGCGAATTCGCCGATTCCGACATCCTGGTCGCCGGCTCGGTACGATTCCACTTGCGCAGTCGGGAGTTGACAGTGGATCAGGAGAGTGAGACGCTGGCTCCCAAAGAAGCTGCCTTGCTCGAGCTGTTCATGCGCCACCCGGGGCAGATCCTGACCAAAGAGCAGATTATGCGGCGCCTCTGGGGATACGACGGGGACGTTCTGGAAAACACGTTGGAGGCCTACGTCTCGAGGTTGCGCAAACGATTGGGGAGACAAGAGTGTCCGACGATTCAAACAGTGCGGAGTCTCGGCTACCGCTGGCAGACCGGCGGCTGATCCGCAGCCAGCGACTGCGCCTCACAGTGATTAACGCGATCGTCCTTGCGATCATCTGGACGCTTCTGTCCGGCGGAGTCTACGCCTTGCTCGTGCAACGGACGAACACGGCGAGCGATGCACAACTTCTCGCCATCCTGTATCAGTCACAGCGATCGCCTGTGCTCCTTTTTTCTTATGACCATCGTCCCCGATTTCACGGAGGGCACGATGACGACATCGACACCCCCTACATCGTATGGGCCCGCGGACCCCATCTGGCGGTGGTCACCTCATCGATCATGCCGGAAGTCCTGCGCACGGCCTTGCAGTCCCATGCGTCCCTGGCCACGCCCCGACCACAACTGTTCAGCCTCACCATTGAAGGGATCCCTTATCGCATCGGCCAGCGCGTCGCCGCCGACGGGTATGTGGTGCAAGTCGCCCAGGACATGTCCGGCGAGGAAGACGTCCTTGACGATTTGGTGGCCCTCGCAACGATCGCTGGGATCTTCGGCGTCGCCATCACCATCGCCGCTGGCTATGCCCTCGGCACCTGGACGCTGCGACCGTTCATTGCCGCCCGTCGGCGCGAGCGCGAACTCTTGTCAGACGTCTCGCACGAGTTGCGCACCCCCATCGCTGTGATGGGAACGAACATCGAACTGCTACTGCGCCATACCGACGAAACGGACGCCAATCAGTGGCGTTGGCTATCCGCCATCAGCGCTGAAACCGGCCGCGTGCGGCGCATGCTGGACGAGTTGCTACAACTCGCACGTCTCGATGCAGGGATGGATCAACTCGCACGAGGCGAGGTGTCACTGAACGCTTTGTGCGCTGACCTGGCCTTGCTCTACGAGCCGGTCGTCACACAGCGGGGCCTGGACTTTTCCTGGTCCCCCGCCCCCACGCCGTGCCTGGTGTGGGGAGATGAGGAACGGTTGCGCCAGGTCCTCTTCATCCTGTTGGATAACGCCTGCAAGTACACGGACCAAGGCTACGTCCGCCTGTCTCTGCGTCAAGACAGCCACTGGACGACCGTCGCGGTGCAGGATTCAGGGCACGGAATGCCCGAACACTTCATCAGCCGCGCCACGGAACGATTCGCGCGCGCGGATGATGCCCGGTCCGATCGCTCGTCGAGCGGCCTTGGGCTGGCGATTGCGCAGCGACTCATTCTTGCCCACGGCGGTCGTTTGCAGATTCAAAGCAGACAGGGAGAAGGCACAGAGGTTCGCCTGTCGTTCCGGACGCTGGCTAACGACGAGTAAAACGGAGCATCCTGACAGTGAGGGCGCCGGCATCGCGCGCACCACTCATAGGAGGCCGGTATGGACGATCAACCGGTGCACAAGCACCACACCATTCTCTGGACGGTCCTCGCCGTGGCGGTTGGCATTCTGGCCACCGTGCTGTACTTTCGGTACGAGCACGACGCCTCGGCCTTCATCCGGTCGCTGGGGCCCTGGGGCGTCCTGGCCGCCATCGTCCTGATGGCCTTGCTGTGTATCATACCGTTTCCGGCGGAGTTTCTCATGGTCGTCGACATGCAGATCTATGGCGTCTGGGCGGGTATTCTCTACGTGTGGATCGGCGCCATGGTCGGCTCCGTGGCAACCTTCCTGCTGGCGAAGTGGTTCGGGGAACGACTAGTGGTTCACTTTGTCAAAGCCGAGCATCTGCACAAACTGACCCGCCAAGTGGAACACGGCGGGCCACTCAACCTTCTGTTTGCCCGGCTCATCCCCTTTATACCATTCGTCGTCTTCAACTACGCTTGTGGCTTGATTCCGCGAGTCCGGCTCTGGACCTATCTCTGGACCACGGGTCTTGGCATCATACCCTACGACTTTGGGGCAGCACTTCTCTTCCTTGGTTTCTCTTCCAAAATTCTGGTGTGGCTCATCGCCGGGGGCGTCGCCTTGGCCGTCATCTGGGCGATCACGCTGTTCGTGCGCCATCGCTTGGCGCGCGGTACCGCGCAACCATCCAGGGACGGCAAGATCGCGATGATCCACTCCCGTCGGCGACATCGATCCCCAACGTGAGTGGATCAGGTGGCATCGCGGCCTCGCATCGAGAGCACCTGACGAGCCACCGCGATGAACCGCAACTGCTCAGGCGGGATCTCAAAACTGGCCTCCTCTGGATACAGCCACACCAGATCATCGATCTCGTCATTCACAATGAATGGGCCGGTCTCCTTGAGTTCGCAGAGTACCGCGATGTCCATCGTCACCTCCGCCGGCTCCACGGCGATGACCTGCAGCGCCTGAACCGTCAGGTTGGCTTCTTCCTTCAGCTCGCGACACGCTGTAACAAAGACGTCTTCATGTCGCTCCTTGAGACCGCCCGGCAAGCGCCACGCCCGCTTCTTCCGATACGTGTGGTGGAGAAACAAAAACCGGCCGCGCTCATCGGCTACGACGGCCACCACGCCGATGACGTACTTTCGCTTCAGCCAAAAGACCGCCCACTTCGTCAGCGCGCCCGGCAAGACGCGAAAGGCGCCGAGCACGGCACGGCGCATGAGAGACGTCATCCAATGCCTCCCCCTCAGATCGAACCCGCGAGACGCTCCTGACGGGCGAACTCGACTGACATCACAGCGCAAAACCCGCGCAAGACGCTGATCGCTTCAGCCCGCACCCGCGCCGGATCACGGTACCCTGCATACAGGATACCGTGCAAGACGCCGCGCGTCCAGAGTGGCACCAACACGGACGACTGGCACTCCGGGAGCTGCAGAAAGTCCCCCACCGCATCCGTTCCTTGCGCCACGCACTCGAGGCCGACCAAAAGACGGGATAGGCATGCCTCAGGGAGCGGGGGCAACTCCCGTGTGCCCCCCTCTTCCGAGCCCAATCGTAGCGCCCGCCCGTTCCGATCCCCGGGAACCCGAAAGATGTCCACCACATCAAAATGCACCACTTGCGAAATGTACCAAGGGGCCTCTTGCATCGCCGCCTCGGCCGCTTCTGCACTGCTAACGAGACGCAACACAAATTCCGCCAAGATGGGGCCGTACCTTGCATAGTCCACTTGCCTACGGCCGCTCACCACACACGACGGCAAGTCCACATGGGAGCCCGCGAGTAATGCGGGAAGGGGACGGCCAAATACATACCCTTGCCCATAGTGAATACCGAGTTCCATGAGCGTCTCATACTCAGCCCGCGTCTCGATTCCTTCGGCGATCACGCGCAACGACCCCAAACGACTGGCAAATGTGACGATGCTCGCGACCATCGCCGCCTTCATCGGGTTCGTGTCGATCCCCCGAACCAATCCGATATCCATCTTGATCCAGTTTGGCGCCATCTCAACGGTCCGGTTCAAACCGGCGTAGCCACTTCCCACGTCGTCGATCGCAACCTCGGCGGACAGCGCTCGCAGTGGGGAAAGAAGGGTGTCCCAGTGCGAATCCAAGGGATCGGCCGAGCGTTCGTTCACCTCGAACACCAAACGAGCCTGGCGGCCGCAAGCCGTCACGAGCTCTGACAGAAGACCCGTGACCTCAGAGGTGACAAGACTCTGCGGCATGATGTTGATAAAAAAGCGAACGTCCGGGCGCGCTTGCAACGCCACGCCTTGCAAACACCCGGTCAGCATGCGTGCGTCGAGTGCCTCAAGTTCCAGAGCCGAATGCGCCAAGGCAAACAAGGTGGCAAGATCCACAGACTTTCCTTCTGCATCAAAGGCGCGGCTGAGCACTTCATATCCCACGATGCGACCGGACGTCATCTCCACGATCGGTTGGTAGACGGGCTGAATCATTCCATGGTCGGCAAATAGTTTCCACTCTTTGCGCATGGTGCTGTAGGTCTTGGTGCTGGCCGTCATTCACCGACCGTCCTTTCCAAGGGCTCGTCGGCCGCGTCGTATGTAACGGACGAGAATCACTTCAACACCATGTTCTACAGACCTGTGACAAGTTCCTGCTCCTCAATCGTCCAATTTCGACAAAGGGCGGCCTGAGAGCCTCATGCCCGCTCCTGTTTGGCGGAGGGCACGAGAACATCGTATACTGACAGCGTGACACGTGGCATGGCAGCAAGACGAAGGGGTTATCAACGTGAGCAAACGCTATTATACTGTGAATGAGGTCAACGACCTGATCCCGGATCTCGTGCGCCAGATGACGTCACTCAAAGAGACGCGCGAGACGATCGCCATCAAGCGCATGCAAGTCGAACGTGCCCGACGTGAACAGATGAAACCCGCGTCGCCCGATCAGTTCTTTGCTGAGGAGACCGAAATCGAATTTCTGTTGATCACGGCAAGGCAACAGATCGAGCACCTGACTCGACAATCGATCGAGGTCAAGGACATCGACGCGGGGTTGGTTGACTTTCTCTCCTTGCGCGACGGAGAAGAGATGTACCTGTGCTGGCGCTGTGGCGAACCGAATGTCCGCTTTTGGCACAGTACGGATGAAGGATTTTCTGAACGCAAGCCGATCGCGCCAGAGTCCCTCTCGTAGGTAGAGCGCGATCTTCTGTTTCACCCGCACAGCAAGTAGGCTTTGCTGACCGTGTCGATGTACCTGGAGGTGACCGATGGACACCGCATCCACCGCAAGCTGCCCCGAGCCTCTGACCCAGGCCGTGCGTCTGCGGGGACACCACTTGCTGTGCCTGCTCGGGTACAGGGGGATGGGCTACTCAGAGGAGTACGTGCGCAACATGACAGACATCTACGAGACGCTTCGCCAAGGTCCCCAGACGATCGTGGAGATCGTGGCGGGTCCGGACGCCCTCTGCCAGGCCTTCCCTTGCAGTTTGCCCAACCATTGCGAAGACGCCAACGTCTGTGAGCGCGACCAGACTGTGCTGACAGCGCTCGCTTTGGCCCCAGGCGACACCGTGGCCTGGGCGACGATCTTGGACCGCGTCGCCGCTGCCATCCGTGGTTCGGACATCGAACGCTTCTGTTCGACTTGTTCATGGCGCGCCTACGGCGTTTGCGAGGACGGGGTCAACCGCGTCGGACAACATCTCGAACTTCCTGCGGTGGGCGATCCTTCGCGTCGAGACAGCGCCTGATTCTCTTGCGACCGCTTTAAGCCCCTAGAGTCCATAGAGTCCATCACTCACGAGGTCCCGTCATGACGGCAGTGTCTATGAACGGGTCCCCCCACCTGCATGGCAAGCGGCAGAGGCCGCGACAGCATCCCTGTCGCGGCCTCTGCCTCCCTGTCTACCCACCGCAAGTACGATGGATCACATGCCCATGCCCATGCCCATATGCATGTGCCCTTCGGCGCCCGAGAGCTCCAGGCGTTCGACCGTCACGTGGCGATACTGCACCTCGCGCATACGCGAGGCTGGGGTGTGGCAGTGATGCATCCGTACATGGCGCATCATGGCCTGCGGGATCACAACCGTCGTGGCGTGACCCGTCGCCAGTTCCATTAGTCTTTGACGCATTTCATCTGTGAGTACAAGTTCGACTCGCATGTGGCCAATCCGGGTTGTGTGCACAGGATGGTCGCTCCCTCCAAGGTCTCTTCACCAGTACCCTACGCGAAAGCCCGTGGGTATGTGCCCGCTGATGAGCCTAACTTTTAAAGGAGCGTTTGGATTTTAGAAGCGAAAATACGGATTGACCATCCGCTCCTCTCCGATCGTCGTGTCCTCCTCGTGTCCTGGATACACGATCGTCGCATCGGGCAACGGCCACAGCACATCGCGCAGTGAAGCCACCAGTTGGTCGTAATCGGACCCCGGCAGATCCCAGCGCCCAACCGCCCCGGCAAAGAGGGTGTCGCCAGAGAGCAGCACACCTTCGTTCGCCTCATAAAGACAGAGGCCCCCAGGACTATGGCCTGGCGTAAAGAACACTTGGAACGACAGGTCACCAAGCGCGAGCGTTTCTCCGGCATCCAGGAAGCGATCCGGGTCGCGAGTTGTCATGGTGGCCTGCAGGA
>JAPNUJ010000084.1:10617-10930 GCA_026627155.1 Bacillota bacterium
CGGTGCAGCCATAGCGGGGCATCATAAACTGCTCGCACGCTCTCGTTTCCCAGGACGTGATCAAAGTGGCAATGCGTGTTGACAATCGCACGCACGCAGAAGCCGCGCGCAGCGACGAAGTCGATCACAGGTGACATGTCCACAGCGCAAGGATCGACGATCCAGGCCTCACCATGGCTGTCAGCCACGACATACGTGTTCGTGGCCAGGGGATTGAGTGAAAATCGTTCAATCAACATCTCCGTCATCCGTCCCCTCTGCGCGTCGCATTGCCGTTACAGTTCCGGTTCAAGTTACAATGAATCAGTGTCCA
>JAPNUJ010000085.1:0-449 GCA_026627155.1 Bacillota bacterium
AAAGCGGGTCTGGCAAGTCGACGCTGGGGCGGGTCGTCCTCCGGCTGACGGTGGGAGCGGCCATCGAAGACGCCATGATCATTCAGGGGGTCGGTTCGCGGCAGGAGTGCGCCAGACGCGTCGATCAGTTGCTTGAAAGGGTCGGTTTGTCGAGCACTGCCGCACCCGTCTATCCATTTGAGTTGTCCGGAGGGCAGCAGCAGCGCGTGGGCATTGCGCGGGCGCTGGCCGTCAGCCCAAAACCGGTGGTGTGCGATGAGCCCATCTCGGCGCTAGATGTATCGATCCAAGTGCAAATTATCGAATTGTTGAAGGATTTACAACGCGAAATGAAGTTGGCCTACATTTTTATATCGCATAACTTGGGTGTCGTTCAGTACCTGAGTGATCGGGTCATGGTCGCACTGCCCGGCGAGATGTCGGACAGCGCCACGTGCGACGGTGCCTGT
>JAPNUJ010000085.1:459-10644 GCA_026627155.1 Bacillota bacterium
TTAGATGCTGTGAAGGTTGGCCCTGAGGCCATCACATAAAATGGTAATGGAGGCATGGTGCCCATGAAGCGATGGGATGACTATATCTGCGGGATGACGTGTGGATGGACGGAGTGGTTTGCGTCTTATACTGGATTTATCTTGCACTATGCGCGGCTGGCGCAGGAACTGTCCTGTGAACTGTTTTGCGTCGGTTGCGAGATGGTCCAGGCGGATCGCCGAGAGGCGCAGTGGCGTGAATTGATATCCAAAGTTCGTTCGGTTTACAATGGATCATTGACATACAATTGCGACAAGTATCAGGAAGACCGCGTTCTTTGGTGGGACGCTGTGGACGTCATCACGGCGAGCGGCTACTACCCGCATGATCTGTGGGAACGCGAACTGGATCGGATCGAGTCCGTGGTGCGCCGGTTTGCCAAGCCGTTCTTCTTTATGGAGGCGGGGTGCCCAAGTCGGGTGGGCTCGCCTGATCGTCCGAATGACTGGACATTTGGCGGGGCGGCCTCGATGGAGGCGCAAGATGCTTACTATGGCAAGATGTTCGATGCGTGCGATAGGAGGTCGTGGGTGGCGGGATTTGCCCTCTGGGATTGGCCCGCGAACCTGTATGACGCGGCCGAGGCTGCGAGCAATCGCGACTACTGTCCCTATGGAAAGCTCGCCGAGGTGCGCATTCGCAGCCACTACAGGGATCATGTGCAGTGATAGACAAGACAGCGAGACTTGATCGCATGTGCGCGACCGTCTTCAAGGAAAGGTGGAATGATGCCCGTGCCAGTCGTCAAGGTGCAGCCTGCCACACTTCGCAAGCTCAACGAGCGCAGGGTCCTGAACTGCTTGCGCGTGAACAAGACCTTGTCGCGCGCGGACATTCAACGCGAGTTAAACACGACGATGCCGACGGTATCGCGCATCGTGGATACGTTGATCGCACAGGGGTGGGTGCGTGAGACGGGCTACGGCGACTCGGCGATGGGACGCCCTCCGGTGATGCTGGAGATCAACCCCACCTCCCCGGTTGCAGTGGGGGTCGAGGTGGGACGGGAAGCCGTTCGAGTGGTCATCGTGACCTTGGTGGCCGAGGTTCTGCATCGCACCCAATGGCCGGTCGTGGCGATCGACTCTGCCGAGTCGTTGGTCACGGCCGTGGCGGAGTTTATCGAGGCGTGTAACGTTCCCCTGGACCACGTGCTGGGGGTGGGCATCGGCGCACCGGGTGCCCGCGACCCGCATCCCGAACTGCCAAAACGACTGATGGATGATGAGACACATCATCACTGGCAACGGGACCGCGTGGAGCAACTGGTGATGGAACGACTTCATCTACCCGCTTGGATTGACAATGACGCCAATGCAGCTGTGCTCGGGGAACTCTGGTTTGGCTCACAGTGTCAGC
The DNA here is from genome assembly GCA_026627155.1 of Bacillota bacterium. Taxonomy (GTDB): domain Bacteria; phylum Bacillota; class Bacilli; order Alicyclobacillales; family SLC66; genus JAPNUJ01. The sequence goes on from JAPNUJ010000085.1 coordinate 1,859, forward strand.
AGCGCAACATCGTCTTTGTGTACGCCGATGCGGGTGTAGGCGCTGGGATCGCAGTCGACGGGACGGTCTATTCGGGGGAAAACAACTCGGCGGGGGAATTTGCCCATACGATCGTCGACATGAGCAGTGAGGAGATCTGCGAGTGCGGGCGTCGAGGTTGCCTCGGAAGTGTCGCGCATACCACGGCGATTCGGGCCGCTGTCAGCCGAGTGAGGCCTGATGAACCCGTCGACCTCGGCGTCGTCGTGCAGCGAGCGAAGGCGGGGACCGAACCGGAGGCTGCGATTATCTCACGAGCGCTGGACTTTCTGGCGGTTGGCGTGATTAACCTGATTCAGGTCCTCGATCCTGGGGTCGTTGTACTCGGCGGCACCACGTTTCTCGTCGACTCCTTTCTTGTCGATGAGATGATCCTGCGTCTGAACGGTCTGATGCAACCGCGTCATGTGGCGGTCATCGCGCCGGCGTTTGGCCATGAAGCCGTGGCAGTCGGCGCTGCCACACTGGTGCTGAGAACGGTCTATGATCATACGCAAGTGATCGATGCCTCCCCGTGAGTTCGTCTGGTGAATGGGTTTATTTGATGTGAGGGAGAACCGATCGATATGATAACACAGGATCTTGCGGGATCATGGACACTCGAAGAAGATAGCCAGGCGTTGCGTATAGAGGGCATCGTGCCAGGCAGTGTGATGTTGGATCTGTTGCGCGCGGGAAGGATGGAAGATCCGTTTTATAGGGATCGTGAACGCTATCTGGCGCAGACGGTCTCCCGTCTCGACTATCGCTATACGCGCGCGTTTGAAGTGGATCAGGCGCTGCTGAGTTGTGATGAGATTGTCCTCGTGTGCGAGGGCCTGGACACGCTCGCGGACATCGCGATCAACGATCAGTGGATCGCTTCGACGGACAACATGCATCGGCGTTATGAATTCGATGTCCGGCGCGCGCTTGTGCGAGGGGACAACACGATCAGCGTCACGCTTCGTTCGCCGCTGCCTTTGATGGCTGAGGCGGAGAACCGCGATCCTTTGTGGGGTGTTCCGGATGCGATCGCGGGCTTCACGCATATTCGCAAAGGGCACTCGATGTTTGGGTGGGACTGGGGTCCGCAGATTCCAGATGCGGGGATCTGGCGACCCATCTACCTGCAGGGAATCGGCGGGGGGTGCCTCGCTGACGTCAAGACGTCGCAGCGCCATGCGAACGGCGACGTGCTGCTGGACGTGACAGTGGGGGTGCAGTCCTTCAGAGGGGTGCAGCGTGGGCGGGTGGCGATCGCCGTGACGGCGCCGGATGGTCAGGTGTATACGGCCGAGGGGGACGCCGACTCGTGCGCTCGACTGTGCGTTTTGATCAATCAGCCGGAACTCTGGTGGCCCGTGGGCTACGGAGAGCAACCGCTGTATCAAGTAACCGTCACGCTGTTGTCCGAAACGGCAGTACTCGATGAGAAGCGCCTGCGCGTCGGTCTGAGGACTGTGAGTCTGCGACGTGAGCCCGATGCCTGGGGAGAGTCGTTCGAATTTGTGGTCAACGGGGTTCCGATCTTTATCCGTGGCGCCAATTATATTCCCGAAGACGTACTGCTCAGTCGCTGCCACCGAGAACGCACTCTGCGGCTACTCGATGACGCTGTCGAGGCGAACTTTAACAGCCTGCGCGTGTGGGGCGGTGGGGTCTATCCGGAAGACTATTTTTTTGACTTGTGCGATGAGCGGGGACTGCTTGTGTGGCAGGACTTTATGTTTGCGTGTGGCGTCTATCGGCTCACCGCCCCGTTCGAAGAGACGGTGCGTCAGGAGGCGATCGACAACGTACGGCGCCTCCGTCACCACGCGTGCTTGTGCCTCTGGTGTGGCAACAACGAGATGGAGACGGGTTGGGCGCACTGGGAGTTTGCCAAGCCCGATGACCTGCGCGCGGACTACCTGCGTCTTTTTGAAGAGATCTTGCCCGGGATCGTGGCCGAGCATGATCCGCAGACGCCGTATTGGCCATCGTCGCCTTCTTCAGGGGGGCAGTTTGTGAGCCCCAATGACGAAACCCGGGGCGATGTTCACTACTGGGACGTGTGGCACGCGCAAAAACCTTTCACAGAATATCGGAAATTTCACTTTCGGTTCTGCTCGGAATTCGGGTTTCAGTCGTTCCCGTCCGACAAGACGGTGCGGCGCTTCACGGTTGCGCAGGACCGCAACATCTTCTCGTATGTGATGGAACGCCATCAGAAAAATGGCGAGGCAAACGGCAAGATCCTCTACTATCTTTCGCAAAACTTCAAGTATCCGCGAGACTTTTCGTCCGTTTTGTATGCGTCGCAGGTACTGCAGGCGGAAGCGATCCGGTATGGGGTCGAGCACTGGCGTCGACATCGCGGCCGCTGCATGGGGTCAATCTACTGGCAGTTCAACGATTGCTGGCCGGTGGCGTCCTGGTCTTCGATCGACAGTGAAGGGCGCTGGAAGGCGTTGCACTATTTTGCGAAGCGATTCTACGCGCCGATCCTGATCTCGGCGGCGGAGGAGGGCACGGCTGCGGTGCTCTGCGTGACCAACGATACGCGGGAGTCCGTAACCGGGGAGGTGCGCTGGTCCTTGCGGGACGCCGGCTCACATGAACTGGCGTCCGGAGTGTCGCGACTGGACCTCAATGCCTTGTCGGTTCAGTATTTGGCACCAATGGATTTTTCAGGGCATATCGAAACAGATGAAGCGCTGCGTCGCACGTATCTGGAGTATGCGTTCGCCGTGGACGGGAGCCTCCTCAGTAGCGGAACTGTCCTGTTCTGCCCGGCCAAACACTTTGAGTTCGAGGACCCGAAGCTGTCGGTCACGATCAGAGACAGCGGTGAATCGTTCGATCTGACGGTTGAGGCCCAGGCATTCGCCCGTTATGTGGAACTGGAACTGAAAGAGGTAGATGGTCACTTCGATGACAACTACTTCGACCTGTCGGCTGGGCATGAGAAACGAGTCCGCGTCTTGAAGTCGAGCTTGTCGCGGGTCATGTCGGCGGATGAGTTGGCTCAGGAATTGAAGGTGCGCAGCATTTGCGAGCTCGACGAGGCGGCGGCGCGATCTGGTGCTTTGATTGAAGTGGATCGGCTTAAGGTGAGCGCGACAGTGCCGTCGCTTTAGGATGGGATCCGGATGGAACAACGTTTAATGTAACAGAGGGTGGCTGCCATTCCTGTCAAGGAATGGCGGCCACCCTCCGTTTTTGACTGCTCATCCCTCACCGTTGCCTTAACTGCTGGCGGTCACGATTTGCGGCGTCGCGCAAGCACGACCGTGGCGCCGGCGATCAGTAGAGCGGGTACGGCACCAGCGACGGGGAGTTCAGGCAGGGCCCCGGGCAAACCGGAAGAAAGCGGCGTCGCCATGAATGAGTCGAAGTACATGGTCCCTGTGCCCTGACTGCCGCCGAAGTACAGTGCCATTTGATTGATGGAACCGAGGTCCGGTGAGTTCCCGCCTGACGTCTCCCAAACCGGTTTGGAAAAGTCGGAGAAGGGTAGCGAGATCATACGGCCCGTCGTCCCGGTCGCAGTGACGGCGGTTTGCCAGTAGATTCCGTTCGCCTCAAACTGAACGGTCACGCTGTTGTCGGACCCGTCGGGTTGCAGCCAGAAGGACAAGCCGCCGTAGCCACTCCAATCCTGCGCCGAGGTAAAGTTGTCCTCGACACCAGAGTAGCCTTTGCTGGCGATGGAGTAGTGAACGGCCATGCTGTACGGGCTGCCATCCGTATGCGTACTGTCGAGGGAAACGGAGATCGCATCGCCGTTGCCGTTGGCTTGCCAGGCTTGGGCCAACGCAGTGCTAGACCCGTTGTATTCAGAGAAATTTTCAATCGTGAGGGGAGTTGTCGGCCCGCTGCCGAGCGTAAACGAGTCGCCGGCGTTTGTGGCCACCGTTGTGCCTGTGCCGTTGGTGGCTGTGACTTGCCAATAATACGTGGTCCCTGGGGTCAGTGCTGCCGTCGCCGTGTAGTCGGTGGCTTGAATGTCGGACTGGTCAATGACGGGATTGCTCATGTCGGCATGTGCCGAAACGACCAGCGAGTAGGAGGTCGCACCCATCGCCGGAGCCCACACAAACTGCGGCGTAAGGCTAGCTACGGTGCTCGCCGCGGTCGGAGTCATCTGGTCGAAGGCGGCGGGGGCGGTCGCGGCCGGAGTGATCCCGGCGGACTTGTCATTCATGAGACTTGCGCTGTACTGTAGCACACTCGCCGTTGAACTGGGATAATCCACGGCGTATCCGTCATAGTTGGGGTAGGGCGCCCCGTTCGACATGTCGCCGTTTAGCATCCAGAACATCGCGCCCGCGCCACCATCTTGATAGACCGTGTTTGTCCACGCCTGATAGACGCCGTCGCGTCCCGTAGCATTGGCCTTGTCCCCGAACTCCTCAAGCACTGCGGGTTTGCCTGCCTGATTCGCAGCCGTGATGTGATCGCTGATCCACTTGTTCCCCCAAGCCGAAGTCTGGCCATAGCTGTGGGGATAGAGGTGGTAGGTCCCATAGCTGATGTAGGGGAGCGCCAATAACTTGCTCCACACCACGCCTTCGTAGTTGCTGTATGGATAGGGGTATTGACTGGTCGAGCCGAGGCCCATCCAGCCTTCGTCGCCCACCGCGATCATGTGATTGGGATCGATGCTGTGGATGTAACTGCTGATGGTCCCGGCCCAGTTCGCCAAGGTCTGCCCGCTGGGGTCGGATTCATCGCGCGGTTCGTTGGCAAGCTCCCAGGCCATCACTGTCGGATCGTCAGCATAACTGACACCCGTGATATGGTTCGTGCGCGTGATGAAAAAATGGATGTAGTTTTCGAAGTCCTGGATGATCTTCGGGTTCGTGTAGAAGTCGTCGTGCTTGCCGCTGTTCCCCTCGACCCAGTTGACGTACTGTTGCATCCCGCCAAAGGCGCTCCAGTTATTGACGAAGACGATGACCAACTTTAATCCGAGTTGTTGTGCGATCGAATCCGCTGAAAGATTGGAACGCGACCACACACAGCTTGTCTTGTAATCGCTATCATCGCGGTCGATTCGAGCATAGCATAGCCTCTTATAAATAACAATAGATTAGTTAGTATATGGAGCAGCGGGTCGCGTTGTGATCGAGCGAGGTCCTGTGGTACATTAGCCCAATTGGACGCCGGGTTACGCGCAGCCGTACAGGTATCCGAAGGATGTCTGAAGGGGAGGTCTCCTAATGAGAGTGGGCATTATCGGGGCCATGCAAAACGAAGTCACGAAGTTGCTGGAGTGCATGAGCATCCGGACCGTGGACAGAGTCAGTGTCACGGACTACTACGTCGGGACTTTGGATGATCGCGAGGTGGTGATCGCCAAGTCCGGCCCCGGGAAGGTCAATGCGGCAATTTGCGCGCAGACGATGATTCTCAAGTATGCGCCTGATGTGATTTTGAACACGGGCGTAGCCGGGAGCCTTTCGCACGCGTTGGCGGTCGGTGATACTGCGGTGGCCTCAGCTGTGGTTCAGTACGACGTGGATACCACTGCGGTGGGAGATCCGATCGGCCTTATCTCCGGAATCAACGTCGTCGAGTTTCCTTCCGACGCTGCCGTGGTCGAACGATTGACGAGGGCTCTGGATGCGATCCCTGACGTGCCCTATCAGGTGGGGATGGTCGCAACGGGCGATAAATTCCTGAAGTCCAAGGGTGAAAAGGACGAGATCTTGAAGCACTTCACGGCCATTGCCTGCGACATGGAGAGCGGTAGCATCGGTCAGGTGTGCTACGTCAACCAGACGGCATTCGGGATCATCCGCACCATCTCGGACAATGCGGACAGCACGTCGCACATCGATTATGCGCAGTTTCTCGAACTGGCCGCCTCGCGGTCGGCGGCTGTCGCTCGACTCTTCTTGCATCAGGGTGCGCTATGATGGACAAGAAGAGCGGGAACAATCACCTACAGACGTCCTGTGAGAGTGACAAGACCCATATCTTGTTGACAGTACTTCAGCAGGCTGTGTCTTCAGAAACGGAGATTAGAAACACCGCGAGAACGACGTTGAATTATTACTCGACGTTGTTGCTCTCCCTGACAGGTGGTATTTTGTTGCTTTCAAAGAGTTTGAATGGGGCATTGTTTGAGTTGTGTTTTTTGATTGGTGGAATTTGCTTGATCGTCATTCCGAATGTGGCGATTCTTCATTACAGGTCTGACTACCGGCGTCAAGTGGAGACGATGACGATCCAAGCCAAGATCGAGGACGTGCTCGGCTTGACCAACGTGGACCAATACCAAACGACGTACTGGAACCATGAGCCGATTGTGCCGCCCTTGTACGTGGAGTTCCGGAAGAAACATCCCAACTCCAGTGACTTTGTAGACTCTTTTGTCACGGGGACTGACATGACGTACATTCGGGTGTATTACTTGATGTTCAGCCTGATCGGCGTGCTCTATATCGGTTATGCTGTCTATAGGAGTGGTCTCTTCGCCCATCTGTAGAGGGATGGGAGAGTTCGAGGAGCGGGATGGGGAGGGTTCGAATATGTCCGGCGAGCTACAAACAACAGGTGAGAGGGTGCGCGACCGACGATCCGTGGACATCCTCATTGTCCGGGGACTGGTTGTGACGATGTCAGTGGATCGCACCATCATTGAAGACGGCGCGGTTGCCATCAAGGATGGCGCGATCGTCGACATGGGGCAAAGTGCGCAGTTGCAGCTTCGATACTCTGCAGATCGCGTGATGGATGCGAATGGGAAAGTGGTGATGCCGGGTTTGATCAACGCGCACACGCACGCGTCCATGACCTTGCTTCGCGGGCTGGCCGATGATGTCGCGTTGCACGTATGGCTGGAGAATCACATCTGGCCCGCTGAAGCCAAGTTCATGAATGCGGATACGGTCGTCCTGGGGGCCACGGTGGGGTTTGCCGAGATGGTGCGGTCGGGAACCACGACGTTCAACGATATGTACTTTTTCGCCGATGAGATCGCCATGGCGGCGAAAAACTTCGGTATACGCGCCGTTGTCGGGGAGGGCATCCTGGACTTTCCGACGCCCGCCATGGGAAGTCCGCAAGCGGCGCTCGCGCGCACCGAGGAACTGATCCTCAAGTGGCAATCGGATCCCTTGATACGCATCGCCGTCGCACCGCACTCGCCGTATTCGTGCAGTCAAGAGGTGCTGGTGCAGAGTCAGCGTTTGGCGCAGAAGTACAAGGTTCCCTTACACATTCACGTGGCGGAAACAAAGCGGGAAGTCGATGAGGCCATCGCGAAGACGGGGTTGTCGCCCGTTGCCTATTTGCATGAGATGGGCTTTCTTGACATGGTGGTTGTGGCCGCCCACTGCGTCCATGTGACGAGTCACGATATCGGTTTGTTGGTCGAGCACGGTGTCGGAGTGGTTCACTGTCCCAAGAGCAACTGCAAGTTGGGAAGCGGAGTGGCGCCTATCGCGGACTTGCTGGCGGCGGGAGGCCACGTGGGGCTCGGAACAGATGGCGCTGCCAGCAACAACCGTCTGGATCTCTTTGCCGAGATGGGCTTCGCGGCCCTCTTGCACAAGGGGGTGCGGATGGACCCCCTTGCCATGGACGCTTACACCATGCTGGAGATGGCGACCATCGGCGGGGCTAGAGCGCTCGGGATGGCGGGGGCCATCGGTTCGCTCGAGACGGGCAAACGGGCAGACATCCTCTTCATCGACATGGACGCTCCGAACATGAAGCCGATGTATGACGTGGTGTCGCATTTGGTCTATGCGATCGACGCGGGAAACGTGGATACCGTGATCATCGATGGGCGGATCATCATGGAAGACAGACAACTCCTCACCCTCAACGAGTCTGCCACACTCGACGACGTGACGTCCCTTGGCGCCAAGATTCGTGCGGCGCGAGGGTAGGGCGACTCGGGTAGGCGCGACTCGGATTGATCTCGGTGCGTCATGAAGGCTGCTTTGTCGGGCGGATGAGAATTTCATTGACAGACACGCGGGCGGGCTGCTCGATCGCGTAATAGATCGCATTGGCAATATCCTCGGCCTGGAGCGCATCCGACGTGGCACGCGACTTGAGCGCCGATAGGGCGTCTTCATCTGTGATGGTCGTGAGCAGTTCTGTCTCCACCAACCCGGGTGAGATGATCGTCGCGCGAATGTTGGAGGTGGGTGATAGTTCCATGCGAAGCCCCTCTGTAATGGCGCGAACGGCAAATTTGGTACCACTGTACACCGCTCCGGCCATTCCGACGCGATGACCTGCGACGGACGAGACGTTGATGATGTGTCCGCTTTTCTGTGCCTCCATGATTGGCACAGCCGCAGCGATTCCGTAGAGGACGCCCTTGATGTTGACATCGATCATCTGGTCCCACTCGTCGACCTTGCGTTTGTTCAGGAAGGAGAGCGGCATCAGACCCGCGTTATTGACCCAGACGTCAATGGTTCCGTATGTTTCCACGGCGAAGTCGGCGAGTGCCTGCACGTCGCTCATGGAGGCCACATCGGCCGGCAAATAGCAGGCGGTGCCACCGGACTCCGTAATCTTCTGGACGGTCTCTCTCAGCCGATCCACACGGCGAGCGGATAGCACGACCCGCGCGCCAGCGCTCGCCAGTCGAATCGCTGTCGCTTCGCCAATGCCGCTACTGGCCCCCGTAATCACGACGACTTGTTGTTCGATCATGTGCAAACCGCTCCTTCGATGGTGGGTAGAGGGTCCTTGATTCGGACCATAGGAGTAAGGGTATCAAACCCATGGGCCTAAGACAAGGACGTGGTTGAGGG
>JAPNUJ010000086.1 GCA_026627155.1 Bacillota bacterium
ACGCCACGCCCGGGTGCAGGGTGTTTGCGCAAAATTGCCAGACGATGGGTCGGCAAACATCGGGTCTGCACAGCGGGAGTTTCGATCGTTGCCTGTCTTCATTCGATAGGCATCGAATCCGGTGATGTCCTGATTCCGCCACTGGAACTGTGCCACCTGCGGTCCTGCCGGACTCCAGTAGAGATTGTCGTTGACTGTATTGAATGCATTTTGCGTAAAGGGATTGCCGATCAGCTCGTCCCCGGTGAGACCGTCGATGATGTTGTGCGTGATGGTGAGGTGATACACCTCATAGGCGAAGGCGATCTGTCCAGATCCTTCCAAGGAGTCATTGTGGTAGAAGGTGTTGTGGCTGATGAGACAGTCCGCTGTGAACCCGCGTTTGTCATCGTAACCTCCCACGGACAGGCCGGCCGCGCGGTTGTCATAGACGAGATTGCCGACCATGGTGATGTGTGACGTGTTGCCGTCATGATGCTCGCTGGCGAGCTCCACACCGTAATCACAGTCGTACACCCGGTTATCCAGCACCTGGATCTGTGTGCCGCCATCGACGTAGATGCCGTCCGCCGCATATTGATCCCCGTACGCCGGATTTCCCCATGAGGAGATGCCATACACCGTGTTGTGGGCGATAATGCCGCTTCGCGCGCGATCCAGCGCTGGGGTCGGCGCCGTGCCTTCGAACCCGATGGCGTCGATGCCGATGTTGTCGCTGTCATAGACCAGGTTTCCCGTGACTTGGAACCCGTCGACGTTGCCGTTGATCGCGATCGTTTCACTGGCACCGAGGCGCATGTGATCAAGCCGATTGTCTGCGATCGTGATGTCTGTGACGGGTTGCGTGGCGGTCCCATAGACGCCGATTCCCTGCGCGTTGCCGTCCGAAGTCGACACGGTGGTATCGATGTCGCTGATGTGATTTCCGACGAGCATGATATCGTGGTCATAGCCCGACACTTTGATGCCCATCGGGGTGTCGTTAGGGCTCGCCGTCGAATTGTCGCGAATCGACAGGCCCCTGATGACGATGTCCGCACTGTCGTCGATGTTGATCAGTCCTTCGTTTTGCGCGCCTGCGCCCGAGCCATCGAGTGTTGCGCGCTGCCCGAAAGTGGGCTCGATCACGAGGGGACGCCCGTGCGCGAACCCGTTTCGTTCGATGGTCACCGCCTGATGGTAGACGCCTGCGTCCAGCAGGATGACAGAGCCGCCGGGGACCGCATCGACTGCGTGCTGCAACGTAGCCCAAGGGTGCGCGGCGGTGCCATCGGCATGGTCGTTTCCCTCAGGTGACACGTAGTACGGATGGGAAGCCGATGCAGCAGGGGGAGCTGCGGTGTAGGCGCGAGATCTCTTCGAGGCCATATAGCTGCCTTGGGCTGCCATTCCTCTTGTGCCACTCGTGTCGAATAGATGGCTCGGTTCCCGTATGCCGCTCGTCACGCTTGTCAAGATTGTCCCGCTTGGTCCCCTTGTGCGGCTGTATCCGGCTGATTCCGTCGCCCCGAAAGCCACGAGCGTGAGGCTCAGTCCGCACAAGAGTGTGAGGAGGGTGAGGCGTCGGCGCCTGCCTCTCGGCCGTAGGGTCCGGTGTGAGTCGGGCCACATCATGTTATGTCTCCTTTCTGGATTACCCGACGTGAGGGGTGGCATGTGACTCCGGCTCTGATGTGGGCACCGGTTTGGCGGCCTCTGACACGGGGGTCTCACAGTTTCCGAGCCATCTCGTACAGGGTTGACAGCGTTCGCCAGTTGCGCGTCGTGGCAGCGACACCGGCTTGACGCTCAAACCACGCGTTCGTCAAGCGCGACTGGTGCACACGTTGCCGGTAGAGGATGTAGAGCCTGCCGTCGGCCACCTGGAAGGAGTCCGTCTCGCTACTGGATGCGTCCGCGAGTGATAGCAGGTTGGCTACTCGTTGCGGCGCCGGGTCATCGACGAGCATAGCGACGTACAATTCCTCGCCGGTTCGCAATCCATCGACGGGGTAGGGGGACTGAGCCAAGGCGGTTTCGAGTTCGCACAAGCTGCGAAGTGCGATCGGTACGGTGAAACCAAAGCGCGTCCCGATGGCCCCCTCGATGCGTTCGCGCAGCAATCCCGCAGTCGTTTCAGGGACCGCGGCGTCGCCCTGTGCGCTTCGATCCTCGCCGTCAGCCAAACGGCTTGGACTCGGGTCGCCCGCATAACGAAAGACGGCGTTGCCGCTCTGGATGTAGGTCTGTACGCTGTCGCAGCCCGCCTGCGTCATGGCCTCGCGCAGCGCGTCCATCTTCATCATCCTGTGCCCGCTTACGTTCACACCGCGCAATAACGCGATATACACCGACATCAAAAGTCCCTCCAGGGCAGGTCGCGCCGCCTATGGCAGCGTCAACCCCAGTTGCCGTGCCACCGTGAGCGGCAACTCCATGCGCGCGGTCTTCAGCGGATCCACGACTTGGCACACACGCAGATCGCCAGCTGCCGTCAAGATAAATGATGCGCTGGCCGTATCGAGTCCACACTCCGTTTCCAGCAGTCGGACCATGCGGTGAACGGCCGACGTCGCGGCGTCGTCCAACAGCTTCGCGGAGGCGATCGTCGACACCCTCTGATCGTCAAATACGAGCGGCACCGGCCACGCCCCGCCTTTCAAGACGCGGATGCGCACCGTGACAGATCCAGCAACCTCAACCCCGCAGACGGCCACTTCGCCGTCCCCCATCGTGGCATGCAAGTCGCCCAGTGCCAGGAGTGCCCCGGCCACGTTCACGGGCAACAGCAGCGTGGCGCCGCTCGCAATCCGCTTGCAGTCCATGTTGCCCCCGTGCTCTCCGGGCGTGCCACAGGAGACGGGACCGACATCCGGAGAGGGGGCGGTGCCGATCACGCCAATCATGGGTTGAACGGGCACGTGGACTGTGTCGGACAGGTGCACCTGCCCAGCGACGATCGGGACGATCCGAATGGCGTTTTGCGCGAGCTCGTCGCCGAGAACGCCGAGTCCCGGGCCTGTCGTCATCACCCCGTGATCGGCGACCTCGATGGCGAGAATCTCGATGAGCAGTTGGTCGCCGGGCAGGGCACCGTCCACGAAGATGGGCCCGGACGCTGGGTTGATCCGGTCCCAGTCCAGGGAACCAAAGTCCTGGTCAGCGCGCACGATCTGATTTTCAAAGCAGTCGCAGGTCTCAACCCGAATCGTCGCTCCGTCCGGTACGTGCAGCGCGGGCGGATGGTTGGCCGACATGGCGTAGATCAGGTGTTCGGCTGACAGCGTCATCGACATCAAGAGTTCCTCCTTCATTCATTTGATACGTTCTCGTCTGGAAGACTCGCTGACTTCATCAAGATCAATACGATCAATGTTCGTGGCGCTGACATGAAATCCTTCTGACGCCTCCAGTTGTAGTATAGTTGATTTTGAGGTGAGGAACCGTGATCAAGGCAGTCGTCTTTGATCTGGACGATACCCTGTATGATTTTCTGTCGACGTTTTATGCGGGAATGATGGAGACACTGCGCCTGCACGCGTTGACTCGCGCTTGGGAACCAGAGTCGGTCTATGAGGTGTTCGACCGGCACAGTACTGCACTTTGGCCGCTGATAGAGGACAATGTGTTGTCATTTGCGGCGTTCAGGCGGCTGCGTTTGACACGGACGCTCGATGAGATGGGCGGGGCAAACGGAGCGGCCGATCTGGCGATGAAGAAGGTTCAACATTTGGGTCTGAGTTCGTATTTTTCAGAGCGGAGGGTGGTGGTGTCCGAGGTGTTTGGAAGCGCTAAACCGGATTTGGGGATCTTCGTGCACGCGCTGAACGAACTTGGCGTCGAGGCATCTGAAGCGGTCTTTGTCGGCGATTCGTGGGAGGCGGATGTGGTGGGGTCAGTGAATGCGGGTATGGCGGCGGTGTGGTTACGTCGGGAGGCAAAAGCCGCCTTGACTTCGGATCACCCGGTCGCGGTGATCGACTCGTTGCCACAAGTATTGGCATTTTTGGAGATCTTGGATGCTGATCATGGGATCCATGTCGCGCAGTAGGGCGAGTTCACCGGCGCCACCAAGAAGGAGTTGAGTGCTATGGAGTTTCCCGTGTTACCGATTGAGCCGCTTGAGGTGTATGTGGTGCCGGATGACCTGCATGACTTGTATGGGATAGACGAGGTCGTTCATTTCGCTCCGCATGGGGATTATCGCCGGGGAGTGTCGAGCGATCTCGCCTTTTTGGAGAACTCGCGCCGCCGCCGCGACTACATGGCGCGCATTCGCCATCGCCGTCGAGCCTACGTGTCGCTTACGGATGGAGCGTACCTGTGGAACTTTGAAAAGAAAGGATATGAGCCGGCGCCCGATGCGGACGCGGTCATCGACTCGCTGCCGGTTGTCGATGCCGTGCAGACGATCTTCTACCTTCCCGAGGAAAAGTTGCCGCCAAGGTGGCGCGTCACGGCGATCGTGGCGGGTCGGTTGGTAGTACAGGAGATTTTTTATACCGCGGCCACAGGTCGATGGGGAGCGGGCGCGATATCGAGTGCAGAGGATCGGGTGGTGATCGAGAGGTGGTCGACCAACCACTGTATTCGACATCTGCAAAATCAGTGGCTGCAGCATGTCGACGTGCAGACCGCAGTGCTCACTGTGATGGGGGCGTCATGAGGCGATACTACGGAGACGACCCCAATCAATTCGGAGAGTTGCGCTTGCCCGACCGTGCTGGACCGGCGCCTGTGCTGGTGCTTGTGCACGGCGGCTTCTGGCGCGCGCGCTACGGGCTGGAACTTATGGACGATATGGCCGAGTTCTTTCGTTCCCGCGGGTACGTCACATGGAATCTGGAATACAGGCGAGTGGGTCAGCCCGGCGGCGGCTGGCCGGGGACTGTGCAGGATGTGTCCCGGGGCTTGGATCACTTGAGCGGGATTGCCGATGAGGTGGCGCTTGATTTGGGGCGCGTGGGCATTATCGGACACTCGGCCGGTGGGCACCTCGCCCTATTGCAGGCGAAAAAGGCGCGAGAGGGGATGTCATGGCCATTATCCGGGCAGGGATCCGGTAGCGACACGGCGACGATCGTACCGACGGCCGTTATCGCGCTGGCAGCGGTGTCGGATTTGGTGCAGATGCACGCGTCGCGCCTAGAGGACAGCCCGGTCGCGGCATTCCTCGGAGGCGCCCCGGAAGACGCACCGGACGCGTGTCGGCTGGCGTCGCCAATCGATTGCTTGCCGCTCGGCGTGCGGCAGCTCCTCGTTCACGGGACGGCTGACGCCAACGTTCCGTATGGGCAGAGCGCTTTGTACGCAAAGGCGGCTCACGCTGCGGGGGACCCGGTTGAGCTGTTGACGTTGGATGGCGTGGACCACTTCGCTATCATCGAGCCCGGTTCGGCCATTTGGGAGGACATCGTCCGGGCCGTAGAGCGACTGATTCCGGTATAAGTCAGGCCAGACAGCGGTGCGCAATGCGGTCTGAAGTTGGTCGATCCTGCCTACGTTCTGCTCCATCTGTACACCTCGTCACCCCATCGCTCCCCTCGTTGTAAACCTGTGACCGTCGTTGTATACCTGTGACCGTCGTTGTAAACCTGTGACCCCCGTCGACTATATGAGTGAAATCTGTATGCAAATATGGTAGAATAAAGGTTGGGGGTGCTGCGTAGTGCACAAAAGGTATATGAATCTTATGAACGATTTTGCTTTCAAGCGTGTTTTTGGAGAGCCGGATGGAGCACGTCCGTTTGTGGCATTTCTCAATGCCATTTTGAATCGTCCGGATCCGATTGTGTCGATCGTTTATGAGAATCCGGAGATCCCGCCGAACAGCCGATTGGAAAAGACGATTCGTTTAGATATTGCGGCGAGATCGGACAAGGGGGAAGCATTCGACGTCGAGGTTCAAGTGGAGCCGCAGAGTGCGATTCACAAGCGCACGCTGCTATACTGGTCGCGCTTGTTCGAGAAGCAGTCTCGTCGTGGTCGCGAATATGACATCCTGCCTCCCTGCATTGCGATACAGATACTGGGGTTTCCTGTGGTGCAGTCGACAAACGCGTTTCATACGCGATATCATGTGAGAGAAGACGATAAAGGATTTCGATTTTCTGATGAACTGGAGATTCACCTCTTGGAAATGACGAAGTTCAGTGTGGAGCCCTCGGACTGGGAGCGATCGTTCAGAGACCCCCTGGGAAAGTGGTTACTGATGTTACAGGCTGCTGATGACGAGCAGTTGCTAAGACAGTTGGAGGTGGTAGCGATGGAAGATCCTCTTTTGAAAGAGGCGATGAGTGTATGGGAAGCGGCCAGTATGGATGACGCGACATGGAAACTTTACAACGACCGCGATCTCAGAATGCGGGATTTCAATCAGTACAGGAAAGACGGAATGACGGAAGGCATGAAAGAAGGCATGAAAGAAGGCATGAAAGAAGGCATGAAAGAAGGCATGAAAGAAGGGGAGCGAGCCAAGGCGCGTGCAATCGCAAAGGCGATGTTGAGTGAAGGGGAGTCTTGGGATCGAGTGCAGCGGTTCACTGGACTGGATCAACAGGAGCTTGAGGCCCTGCTCAAGGAGTGAGAAGCGATCGAGCGGCGCCTCGCTCTGCCGAGGCGGGTCAAAAAACAGCGATACCCTTTCAGCCACTTCGCTGAAAGGGTATCGCCGCTTCAGGCTACAGCTTTCCAATCGCTTCAGATGGTTCAGTTACTGAGCGATGAATTGACCTGTTGCTGTGTCTGTTGCATCGCCTGGCTGACGGGCTTGCCAAGGTCAAATGCCGACTGAAGCCCCTGTTGAACATACTGGAGAAGCGTAAGATACTGAGCGGAGGCTGGGGAGGCGTGTTGGTACTTGAGTTCTGCAATCGCCGCCTTCATATACGGATGAGCCTTGACGAAGGCTTGGAAGCCCGGGCTGTTCAAAGCGCCTTTGGCGACGGGCACGTACCCGGTCAATTCAGACCAGCGAGCACTTTGCGCAGGATCCGTCCACCACTGGATGAACGTCCAAGCAGCCGGTCGCAGGTTGACCGGCGTGCTGGCCATGATGACCGCATCCGCCCCGCCGGGAGGTACTGCACGCGTCACGTCGGCGGGAAACATCGCCGTGTTCCAGTCAAACTTGTTGCCCACGGCTTTCACGACTTCCTCAGCGGACCCTGGTGAGTCGATGTCCATCGCCGTTTGTCCGGCAGCAAATGACTCTGTTGTGTCCGTCCAGTAGTTCGGACCTGTCTGCACTTTCGCGTAGCCTTGTTTCACAAGTTGCTGTTCCATCGAAAGAACCTGCTCGCCCGCCGAGGTGGCAAACGTCGCCTGACTGCGGTTTGCGGACATGATGTGGCCGCCGCCGCTCCACACGGATGCCTCAAATGGCCACCAGTCGACGAGGGGTTCAAAACCATAGACCTTGCTATCGCCGCTGCCATGTGTAAGTTTTTTCGCGTCGGCCATCAATTCTTGCCATGTGGACGGCGGGTTGGCAATGCCGGCCTTCTTGAACATCGTTTCGTTGTAGTACACCACGGGGACGCTGCGATTGAACGGAACCCCATAGTATTGCCCGCCAAATTCAGTACTCTCCAGCATGCCTGTGATGAAGTCAGACGGCTTGTCGTGTGGGCTCGATTTCATGTAGTCAGTCAGCGACAGCAGTCGCCCCGCAAGGGCGAACACCGGCATCGAGTGAACTTCCATTTGCGCGAGGTCCGGCGCGTCGCCGGCGCGGATTGCCGCCAACAGTTTTTGCTGCTCGGGTCCACCTCCAGAGTAGCTGCCTTCATACGTGGCCGTAACGTGAATCCCAGGGTGAGTCTTGTTGAACTGAGAGACGAGCATCTGCACGTCTTGACTCAGTGCGCCGCCGATGCCGTACCAGAAAGAAATCTGCACGGGTGCGGACGTGTGGTGGGTGGTGGAAGCCATGGCGACACTGCTGCCGAGCACGGTGGTCAAACTCAGAACCGTAGCCACAGCGGGAATCAGGTTTGTCTTTTTCATCGGGTCAAGCACCGTCCCTTTTATACGTTTTGATGGTACTGCGTTGCGATCACGTCAGGTTACCCCTTGACGCCATAACTGGTGAGGCCCCGCACGATCAGCTTTTGGCCGAGTGCGAACAAGATGAGAACGGGGATGACAGCCAAGATGTCGGCGGCCATCATGAGGTTCCACTCGGGTCCACCGCCTGCTTCCTGGTTCATGAAATAGGAGAGCGCGACGGGGATGGTTCGCATCCCTGTGGAGTTGGTTGCGATCAACGGCCAGAAGAGGCTGTCGTAGTGAAAGACAAAGTTCAGCAGGGCCAGTGTGACCAATGCCGCCTTCGCATTGGGCAGCACGATGGACCATAAAATGCGCGCATGAGACGCGCCGTCAACTTTTGCGGCGGCAATCAACTCCTTTGGAATGGCCAGAAACGCCTGGCGAAGCAGGAAGACACCGAACGCGCTGCCGACAAAAGGCAGAACCAGCCCAGCGTACGTGTTGATCAAGTGAACTTGGGCCAGCATGAGGTAGACGGGAATGAAAATCGCCTGCGTCGGCACCATCATCCCGAGCAACGTCAGAAAGAAGGCGACCCTGGCTCCGCGAAACCCGACAAAGGAGAAGCCGTAGGCGGCCAGCGTAGAGGTGACAATCTGGGCGGCTACAATGAGGCCATTGCTGAGAAAACTGTTGAAAAAGTAGGTTCCAAATGGTTGCGACGTCCAGGCGTCGATGAAGTTGCTCCAATGCCAGCCGTTCGGCCAGAGGTGTAGCGCGTCGCCAAACAGGCTGGCGTTGCTCGACAAGGCACTGATTACGGTAAAGTAGATCGGCAACAGGATCATGAGGGCCAGGAAGAGGAGTGCAATGTGCGCCGCGAGCCGTCCAACTCGGTTCTGGGAGACCATCAGTCGTACACCACCCATCTGCGACCGAGGCTCACCTGGAACCAGGTGAGCAGCGCAAGAAATAGCAACAAGACGATGGAAGCAGCCGATGCGGTGCCGATATTGTACATTTGAAAGCCTTGTTCGTAGATGTAGTAGACCAAGGTCGAGGTGGCCTCAGCAGGGCCACCTTGCGTCATCACGTAGACCTGATCGAACGTTTGAAACGCCTGGATCGTGCAGATGATGAAGGCAAAAAACAGGCTCGGTGTAATGCTAGGCAGAATGACGTGCCAAAATGTCTGGCGCGCGTTGGCCCCATCCACCGCCGCGGCCTCGCGCAGAGCGTGGGCTACATTTTGCAGGCCCGCCAGAAAAATGATGACGTAGTAGCCGAGATACTGCCAGATGGTCATGGCGAGAACACTGGGCAGGGCTAGCGTGCTGGTGCCGAGCCAGTCGGGACCACTGATATGAAAGAGGGCGAGGACCTGGTCGATCAGTCCAAAACTCTGGTTGTACATGAGCGAAAAGGCAAGCCCGGAGGCGACCAACGGGACGACATACGGAGCAAACAAGATGGTGCGGTAGATCTTGGTGCCCTTTAGACCCATGTCAAGCAGGACGGCCAGAAGGAGGCCGAGGGGGAGCAGTATGATGATCATGAAGAAGCCGAACCAGAATGTATTGATGATCGACTGTTGGAAATCCGGAGCGTTCAGCAGATGGAGGTAGTTGTGCAGACCCACGTATTGTGGGTTGGCCGAGATTAGGTTCCAGCGCTGAAAGCTGAGGAAAAATACATACCCGGCCGGAACAAATAAAAAAACGGTCAACGCAAGCAGGCTCGGGAGGATGAAGAGCCAGCCTGTGGCGTCTGTGATCAGCAGGCGCATGCGGCGCGCGCGACGGGATGCCCTTCCGGGCGCAAGGTGCCGGGCTGTACGAAGCTCATCGAGAGCGTTGGACTGGACGATCGTTTGTTCGGTCTGAGTCACATGGGGTCTCCTTTGCTCTTCATGTCTCGAGTCTAGTGTCTTTGTGCTGGGCATTGGCTAAGAATCTGTATGGACTGTGTAAAGGGTTGTGAAGAGAGCGTAAAGGGTCGCGCCTGTCTGGCAGAGTTGGACGATGGGGCGCCGGGGCGGTATGGTAGGAGTGAACCCATTCGCATAGCGATGCGATGGCGTTACATGGTTCGTGAGAGAGGGGCGACTGACAGTGGCATCAGTAGGTCAACAGGTGATTCCAAGTTTTTCGCTGGAAGGTAAGACGGCGCTGATCA
>JAPNUJ010000087.1 GCA_026627155.1 Bacillota bacterium
ATCTAAGTCGCTGCAAACGCAAGAGGATACGATAGGCGCACGCACCGGCGTTCGCGTGCAAGTTCGCCGCGTGTTGGTGCGGGATCCGGGCAAACCGCGCAGTGTCGACATCGAACGCAGTCGACTCACTACTGAGGCGAGCGAGATTATCGGCGATGATGGGATCGGTGTGGTGATTGAAGTCATTGGCGGCGTTCTGCCAGCGCGCGCGTTGGTCAGCTCGGCTCTGTGCGCTGGCAAGCACGTGATCACCGCCAATAAGGAGTTGCTCGCCAAACACGGGGAAGAACTGATCGCCCTTGCAAATCGGCACGGGGTGCGACTGCTGTTTGAGGCCAGCGTGGGCGGGGGCATACCGATCGTGCGGATGGTGGAAACCTATCTGACGGCCAATCGGATCGTGGCCATTCGCGGTATCCTGAATGGGACGTGTAATTACATTTTGACTCAAATGGAAGAACGCGGACAGGCGTTTGCGGAGGCGCTGGCTGATGCGCAAGCACTCGGATATGCCGAGGCGGACCCTGAGAGTGATGTGGAGGGCTACGATGCCGCCTACAAATTGTGTATCCTGGCCAACCTGGCGTTTCCTGTGCACTCGTCGATGAGTGTCGTGCGGCGTACGGGGATCGTCGCGGTGGAGCCGATTGATTTGCGGATGGCGCAGATCTTTGGCACCTCACTAAAACTCATAGGGCAGGCAAGTTACCGCGCCGGCCGCGTTTCGCTTGAGGTCGTGCCACGGTTTCTTGCGGCTAGTGATGCCCTTTCGTCCGTGCAAGGCGTGTTCAATGCGGTGACGATCTCGGCCGATGTGGTGGGCGATCTGACGTTCATCGGACGGGGGGCGGGGGAACTGCCGACCGCCAGTGCGGTGATTGAGGACCTCGTTGAAGTCCTGCGCCACCCAAGAACCTCCAGCCAGGCCTGGATGGAGAGAGTGCAGGAAGGATCCGCTACTGAACTGGCAGCGGAGGTTGACGTGGCCCCGGTGCAAGATCCCGTATTTTATCTTCGGTTTTCACTTGACTACTGCGGAAACGGCAGCGGCAATGGCGGTTACAGAGGCGAGGCGGATGGTACAGAAGGGTTGGCCAAGCGGTTGACCTGGGGCCTCGAGCAGGCAGGGGGTCGCGTGTGGTTCAGGTCCCGAGGCGATGAACAAAAGAAGCGGACGTTGATCCTTGTGGTGGAGGGACCGAACGTTCTCCTGGAGAGTGCGGCGAACTTGGCTGCTTCCAACGGAGCGAAACTGGCCTTTAGTGCGCCGTTTGAAGGACGCCTCGAAAAGTTGCCGCCACTGTCTGAACCCGCTTTCGTCACCTCGTCTGTGGATGCTGTCGTCTGATTTGTATCCCTTGCTTTCCTTGACTGTCTCATAGCCAGTCGGTACAATCGTCTGTGGGCATGCGGACGATATTCTGGTATGCCCTCAAGGAAGGAGGCGCGCCAGTGGCATCCACGGCGGTCAATCGCGATTTTCTTTTTCGCCGGCTTCATACGTTATCCGGCGTCATTCCGGTCGGACTGTTCCTGATCGAGCATTTGTTCACGAACGCCACCGTCACCCTCGGCCCAGGGTTTTACAATGAAGCCGTCAACACGATCCAGCACATCCCCTTCTTGCATGTGGTCGAGTTCGTGTTCATATTTGTGCCACTGACTTATCACGGAGTGTTTGGATTGTATGTCGCGTACACGGCGGGGTACAACAATCGGCAATTCAGTTGGTTTCGGAACCAGTTATTTGTCTGGCAGCGAATCACGGGCGTACTGACGTTCATCTTCATCGTCTATCACTTGTGGACCACCCGCTTCAGCGGCCACGAACCGAACTTTGCGTTTGTACATAATCTCGTTTCAAACAACTTCAACTTTTGGTTTCTCATCATCGGCGTCGTGGCCGCAACGTTCCACTTTTCGAACGGTCTGTGGTCCTTCATGGTTCACTGGGGCATCACCGTGGGGCCGCGAGCGCAGCGCATCTCGGCGATCGTGATGCTGACCCTGTTCGTGATCCTCGCGGGCGTTGGGGTGGACTCGGTCTTTACATTTCGCGATACGATTGTCTGAGGGCACATGTTGTGCCGAACGGGAGGTAAGGACAGATGGCGACACAGCGCATCATCATCGTGGGCGGCGGACTGGCCGGACTGATGGCCACCATCAAGGTGGCCGAATCGGGGACCCCTGTCGATCTGTTCTCCTTGGTGCCAGTCAAGCGGTCGCACTCCGTGTGTGCGCAAGGCGGCATCAACGGCGCGGTGAACACAAAAGGCGAGGGCGACTCGCCGTGGATTCATTTTGACGATACGATCTATGGCGGCGATTTTTTGGCCAATCAGCCACCGGTTCTCGGCATGTGTGAGGCGGCTCCTGGCATCATTCACTTGATGGACCGGATGGGCGTGATGTTCAACCGGACACCGGAAGGACTGCTCGACTTTCGCCGCTTTGGCGGTACGAAGCATCACCGGACGGCCTTTGCCGGGGCGACCACGGGGCAGCAACTGCTGTACGCGCTCGATGAGCAAGTCAGACGCTATGAGGCCGCGGGTCTGGTGCAAAAGTATGAGGGTTGGGAGTTCATTCGCGCCGTCATCGATGACGAGCGCATTTGCCGGGGGATCGTCGCGCAAGACCTGCGGTCGATGGAGATCAAGGCGTTCGCGGGCGATGCGGTGATTCTCGCCACTGGCGGCCCTGGAATCGTGTTTGGCAAGAGCACAAACTCGGTCATCAACACGGGGACGGCGGCATCGGCCGTGTACCAGCAAGGCGTGACCTACTCCAACGGGGAGTTTATCCAGATCCATCCGACGGCGATTCCGGGTGACGACAAACTGCGTCTCATGTCGGAGTCGGCACGCGGTGAGGGTGGTCGAGTGTGGACGTACAAGGACGGAAAACCGTGGTATTTTCTAGAAGAGAAGTACCCGGACTACGGCAATTTGGTGCCGCGCGATATCGCCACGCGGGAGATCTTCAATGTCTGCGTCGATCAAAAGTTGGGGATCGATGGCGAGAATATGGTGTATTTGGACGTATCGCACATCCCGGCCTCCGTGCTGAACGTCAAACTGGGCGGTATCCTCGAGATCTATGAGAAATTCGTGGGCGAAGACCCGCGCAAGGTTCCGATGCGGATCTTTCCGGCCGTGCACTACTCGATGGGCGGCCTGTGGGTAGACTACGATCAGATGACCAACATCAAGGGGCTGTTTGCCTGCGGCGAGTGCGACTATCAGTATCATGGGGCCAATCGCCTTGGCGCGAACTCGCTCTTGTCATCGATCTACGGCGGGATGATCACGGGACCGTCCGCGCTTCGCTACGCGGCTGGCCAGGCGAAGGGTGCCGATGCGACGCCAAAGAGCTTGCTCGATGAGTTCGCGGCGCAAGAGCGAGACCGCTACGAAGGGTTGCTGCGCAAAGAAGGCACAGAGAACCCGTATGTGATCGGCCGCGAACTGGGCCAATGGATGACGGATAACGTGACAGTCGTGCGCTACAATGATAGACTGAAAAAGACCGATGAGAAGCTGCAGGAGCTCATGGAGCGGTTTCAGCGCATCGGCATGGCGGATACCTCGAAGTGGCAAAATCAGATGGCGCCCTATACCCGACAACTGTGGAACATGCTCGAGTTGGCGCGCGTGATGACGATCGGAGCGCTCATGCGCGATGAAAGCCGGGGGGCGCACTACAAGCCCGACTTCCCTGAGCGAGACGACGAAAACTTTCTGAAGACGACGATGGCTGACTGGACGCCAGAGGGGCCAGCGATCACGTATCAGGAAGTGGACGTGTCGCTGATTCGTCCGCGCGTGCGCAAGTACTGACGGATAGGGTGGCAGGAGGCGACTGACGATGGCAGTGCGGGAGCAGGAACTCGGAACGAGACAGCGGACGGTGCGCCTGATCGTGGAGCGTCAGGAAGACGCGCAGAGCGCCGTGTATACAGAAGAGTTTGAGGTACCTTGGCGTCCCGGGATGAACGTGATCGCGGCCCTGATGGAGATTCAACGAAACCCGGTGAACAGCAAGGGCCAACCGGTGCGTCCCGTCACTTGGGAGATGAACTGTCTTGAGGAAGTGTGCGGGGCCTGCATGATGGTGATCAACGGGAAACCTCGACAAGCCTGCTCGGCGTTGGTGGATCAGCTGACGCAGCCCATTTACCTGAAGCCGGCGCGCACATTTCCCGTTGTTCGGGATCTGGTTGTCAATCGCACGCGGATGTTTGATGCGTTGAAGCGGGTGAAGGCGTGGGTGCCGATCGATGGCACGTACGATCTCGGTCCCGGGCCGAAGATGGCCGAAGCAGAGCGGCAGTGGGCGTATGAACTGTCCAAGTGCTTCACGTGCGGCGCCTGCGTGGAGGCCTGTCCCAACGTGAACGAGAAGACCTCATTTATCGGGCCGTTTGCGATTTCCCAGGCGCGGCTTTTCAACACCCATCCGACCGGAGCGATGCACAAGGAAGAACGCTTCGAGGCGCTGCTTGGCGAAGGCGGCATCCACGAGTGTGGGAACTCGCAAAACTGCGTTCAGGTGTGTCCCAAAGGCATTCCCCTTACGACGTCGATCGCGGCGATGAACAAGGATGTCAATCGTTACGCTTTTTCCAGTTGGCTACGGAGCTAGTGCGTGAAGTTGAGAAGGGATCTGGTTGATCGATCCCGGCGGTGAGCAGAAGAGGGCTCTGTGAGCGGCGCGTGCCGATATTGCAGGGCCCTCGTCATGAAGGAGGAAACGACGATGCAGTATCGACGATTGGGTAGGACAGGCCTGCGGGTCAGCGAGATCAGTCTCGGGAGTTGGCTCACCTACGGCAACGCCATCGAGGCGGATGTCGCAGAGCGCACGATTGATCAGGCGTATGAGTTGGGAATCAACTTCTTTGACACGGCAAACGTCTATGCGCTGGGGGCTGCAGAAGAGATTGTCGGCCGTGCGCTTCGCAAGTACCCGCGTGCGTCGTATGTGCTGGCCACCAAAGTATTTGGCAAGATGGGTGAGGGGCCGAATGATCGGGGGCTCTCACGCAAGCACGTCATGGAACAGGCGCATGCGAGTCTCAAGCGTCTGGGCCTTGACTACGTGGATATCTACTACTGCCACCGCTACGATGTCGAGACACCGCTGGACGAGACCCTGCGTGCGCTCGATGATCTGGTTCGCCAAGGCAAGGTCCTCTATATCGGTGTGAGTGAGTGGACGGCTGTGCAGATCGCCGATGCACTGAGCTTGGCAGACAAGTTTCTCTTGGATCGAATCGTGGTCAACCAGCCGATCTACAACCTGTTGAACCGCTATGTCGAGAAGGACATCATCCCGCTTGGGCTCGAGCGCGGGTTCAGCCAGGTCGTCTTTTCGCCACTGGCGCAAGGACTGCTCACCGGCAAATACCGCAAAGGTCAACCCATCCCCTCCGACAGCCGCGCCTCTGACGAGCGCGTCAAGGGCTCGTTGTCAAGGCTTCTGCGCGACGAGTTTCTGGATAAGGCGGGGAAGCTTGACGAATTGGCCAAAGAGACCGGCATGCCGCTGTCGCAGATGGCGCTGTCATGGATTTTGCGCCAACAGAACGTGGCGAGTGCGTTGATCGGAGCGAGTCGGCCTGAGCAAGTGGTCGAAAACGCCGCCGCCTCCGGCGTTGTCTTGCCAGAGGCGCTGCTCGATCGGATCGAGCAGATTGTCGGCGCGTAAGGAGACGTTACGGGATCAGCAGGATCTTTCCGACGCTGGTGCGACTCTCGAGGAGTCGATGGGCGTCAGCGGTGTCTGAAAGCGCGAAGGTAGCGCCTATGTGCATGCGAAGCTTCCCATCTGCAAGTAGACGCAGGGCGGCGTCGACGGAGGGTCGGAGGGCGTCTGGCCGATAGCGGCGCGTGGTGCCCATACTATAGCCGAGGACGGAACGACAGCTGCCGTGCAGGTCGTACGAGGAAACCATGCCAGGCTGTCCCGAGGCGTTTCCGAACACTACCAGTCGACCGAAGCGCGCGAGGCAACGCAGACCTTGCGCGAGGATCTCTCCGGCCACGGAGTCGAGAATGACATCGACTCCGTGGCCGTTTGTCATGTCGAGGACGCAGTCCGCAAAGGACTCCGTTCTGTAGTTGATCACCTCATCGGCGCCAAACTGTTTGGCGATGGCCCGCTTCTCCTCACTTCCGACGGTTGCGATCACGCGGCCGGCGCCGGCCAGTTGGGCGAGCTGCAAGGCGGTGGTGCCGATTCCTCCAGCGGCCGCGTGGATCAAGACGGTTTCCCCCGACTGGAGGCGAGCCACGGAGTGGAGCAACTCATAGGATGTGACAGCCACTGTGGGAAATGCGGCGGCCGCGTGCGCGTCGACACTGTCCGGCAGAGCATAGGTCAGAGCCGCATCCGCCAAGGCGTACTGGCTGTGGGCACCATGCAGAGGAAATGCGACCACGCGCTGGCCAATCTCAATCGTGGTCACCGCCTCCCCGCGTGCGGTCACGATGCCCATGACATCGAGTCCAGGTGTGAAGGGCGGCTGGCCAGCGTTGTGGTATTGGCCCATGCGTGCCTTGACGTCCGCGTAGTTCAGGCTGGTCGCTTGGACTTTGATGAGAACGTCGCCGGGGCCGGGGTGCGGTATGGGCTGATCGCAGACCTCGAGAACCTCCGGGCCGCCAAAGCGTTGGATCACAACCGATTTCATGGGTTGACCTCCTGTTGACGTGTCCTTCTTTTCATCAGTATAGCGCACGGTGGTCCCGGTTTCGTCGCGAGGTCGCAGAAACTGGGCAGCAGGAAGCCAATTTGCTTGCACACCCATTTTGCGCTGCTCATACAATACGGTAACTGTATCCCGTTCCCTTGTGGCAGCAGGATTTGAGGCAAGGAGGGATAATGCAGGTGTCAGCGGGCAGGGAAATGCGCATGAAATCGCTGCTAACGAACCGCGAGCGAGAGGTTTTTGAACTCCTGGTTCAAGACCGCACCACCAGAGAGATAGCCGAGTCGCTCTTTATCAGTGAAAAGACGGTCCGCAACCATATCAGTAACGTCATGAAGAAGTTGAACGTCAAGGGCCGGTCGCAGGCGGTAGTGGAACTGGTCAGGTTGGGCGAGATTCAGATCTAGGGCACGGCCCCGGTGCGGGTGCATCGGGGATTTGTTTTGTGGTGGGGTGGTGCTGCAACGTCGAAGGCTGGGCCTGTCAAATAGGACGACACTGTTTCTGGCTTGCCAATGCGAGCAGTCGCTGGGAGATGGCTTATCCATCCCTTCAGGTCTGTTGGTTTGATGGCTTTTGTGTTTCCGCGCGACTGGCTCTTGTAATCGATCTTCAGTCGTCCCACGGATTGTAAACGGGAACTTGACAACGAGCCATGTCCTCTACGTTTCGAGTGACCACTATCAAGTTGTGAGTCATTGCTGTCGCTGCGATCAGGCTGTCCACAACAGGGAGTGTGTCTCCGTTTTTTGCTGAGGTGCCTTGTATCTTGCCCCAAGTGATCGCCACATCTAAACCAACGTGCAGGATCCGACCTGCAAATCGTTTTGTTAGTTCTTGGTCTACCCAGGTTTGAAGACGTTCTGCGCGGATCGTATCACGCAGTTTAGCAATGCCCTCTTGTAGTTCTCCGAAGGTGAGCACACTCAAAAATAACTCATCCTCGTCATGAGCGTCAATCCAACGTACGACACCGGAATTCGGTTCCCGTTTGATCAGCTCTGCAAGGACGTTTGTATCCAATTGCCAACTGGAGATGAGAATCTGAACGTCGGCGAAAGAGTGTAGCCAACTCGCGCACAGCACATCGTCAGAGCATTTGCTCGATTCTACAAAATGATGTACCGTAGAAGCTAGGAATCCTTACATCGGTCCACGTCAGCTTGGGGAGTGTTCGTAACAAAAGAAGACTCATAGTTTTTCTCTGCAGGGGGGTCCACCTTAAGTCTTCACAGTAGGCAGGCCCTTTTCTGCCTTGCGGCGGGAGGCGGACTTAGCTCTACGGATCGATGAATGAACAACGAGTGCCGAACAGGCTAGCTATGCTGTACAATAGGGGAAGCGAGGTTTGCTGTATGACTCAGTGGCTTCGATTTCGGGTTATAGGAGAGGTTAGCGGTTGATTCGAGTATTTTTTAACGCGTTCGGCTTCCGTGACTACAGGTGGCTTTGGCTGATCACGACACTGACCAACTCCGCCTCTTGGACGTTTACTCTGGTGGTAACCTGGCAAGCCTTCGAGCTGACGCACTCTTCCGCATGGTCGGGCGCCGTGATGTTCGCCACGCTTGTTCCCAATATCATTGGGGCGCCGATTGCCGGGGTCTTGGCCGATCTCATGGATCGCCGACGCCTCATGGTCCTCGCTTGTGGCATCGAAGTTGTCGTGACTGTCTCGATTGCCCTGCTCTCCGAGTTCCACGTGGCCTCACCCAGTGGACTCCTTGTCCTGTCTCTAGTGTTCGGATTCGCAGCCAGTGCTTTGAGCGTGATGCTCAGTTCCCTGGTTCCAGCGGTCGTGCCGCCAGACAAATTGTTTAACGCACTGTCATTGCAGGCGGTCGCGCAACGGGGGACCGAGTTTGTCGGGCCGGTCATGGCAAGTCCCTTACTGATTGTGTATGGACCCGGGGTTACCTATCTATTGGCGACCCTCTTCTACGCATTGGCTGGCGCCTTTGTGTTCTTGCTGACCAACGTTCACAGTGAACCAGCTCCGAGCCAGAGCGCCCAGCCAAGGCATGTGTTTTCTCCTTTGCTGGACGGATTCGCGTATATTCGCACAACGCCCATCATCGGTCTGCTCGTTGCGTTAGTTGGCTTTCATTGCGCGCTGACCATGGCCTATATGGGCATGCTGCCCCAATTCGTCAAGACGACATTGCACGGCACTACCGCCTTCTACGGAATGGTCGTCAGCGCCATCGGACTGGGCTCGATTCTTGGGACGTTGCTCTTGGCGGGTGTCAAGGACGCGCGCTTGCGCGGGAGCCTCTATTGGATGACGGCCCTCGTCAGCGGAGCGTCGCTGTTCCTTTTGGCCATCAGTCGCAGTGACGTGATAGCGATCAGTTCGATTGTGCTGGTGGGGGGGTCACAAGCGGTATTTATGACCCTGAGCTTGGGGTACATTCAGCAAATGGCCGTCAAGACGATGCGCGGGAGAGTCACCAGCTTCTATTTGGTTCTGGCCGGTGGCTTTATGTCGATGGCTAACTTGGGATACGGATCACTCAGCACGGTGATCGCCCCAGATCAGATTATGGGGTCTACCGGTCTGTTGTTTATGGTGGTGGTTGGGATTTACGGATTTTTCTCTCCACAATTTCGATCGCTCTCTCGTTCAGGTGTGTTTTTACAGCGTCAGATCGCGCCTTCGCTGGGGATAGTGGACCCGTGAGGTACATCGGGCACGTGGATGCGTGGGAGAGAACGCGAGATGGGCGACATCTGTTTCGTTGCCATGTGATGGATGTCACCGGAAAGCCCTGTTATTTCTGCGTTACGGGGGATGCTGCGTGTGGAAATTTGGATGCACGAAGAATTGGCTTTCGCGTGGCGTATTGCAAGGAATTGGGAGAGGCGATCGAGCAATGCATTCGAGACTTCATCCAATCTCCCGATACACCGGATATCTTTGGCGAGATCACGCACTGGTCTGAAAATCCGGAGTTATGGGAAAATGATTTCTTTTTTGTAGGGACGCGGGCCCGAGTGCGTCCAAAGGCGAAGGAGCTCGAGAACGATGTACCGAGGGGAATTGAAACCAACCAGACGGCCTTGCTGCACCTGGTTCCGCGCGGGGGCCGGACGTCTGCTGATGACAGACCGGACGGCCCCCCCTACGGCCCCTGAAGCGACTTTGATTGTGTGCGAGCGAGTTTGATTGTGTGCGGCGATTGCGCCGCCGTCACGCCCTATTAGACGGTGACATGGCGCTCTCGCGCCACCGTCTGCCAGAAGAATAATCGGCTGCGCCGTTATTCTGGATAGACGGTGACATGGCGCTATCGCGCCACC
>JAPNUJ010000088.1 GCA_026627155.1 Bacillota bacterium
ATACAAGCCATAGGCGAGCCACATGTCCCTCTCATCTTTCAAAGGTTCGGTCTCCCGCATACCTTTGCTGGATTTAGCACCTATCATCGACCTCTGTCGATGATGGTTGCCGGGCTTCAAAGGGCCAGTCCCTCCGCCGCTCTGGATAAGAGTTTATCCGATATGAAGTTGAAGGCAATGTACCACATCGCGACCCGGCACGTCAATCCCAACAAACGCGCACAAACCCGGATCATCTCGCACGATCTCGCACGATCTCGCACAGACACGGACTGACACATCGACACATTGACACATTAACACGGACAGACGGCGTCAGAGGGCCAGTTCGTGACAGTCGTCCCCTGCCCCCTTGCGCCTTCTAGCGCCTCCCTGGCCCTCCTGCGCCTCTAGCGCCTTCTAGCGCCTCCCTGGCCCTCCAGCGCCCCGTTACAGAGCCGACGGCAGGTCCACCTGCGCCTCCACGTCTTGATCATAGTCCACACCTTGCGACGCAAAGCCGAAGAGCCGCAAGAAGTCCCCACGGTAGCCGTCGATGTCCGCGAGATCAGCCAAATTATCCGTATCAACCTGTCGCCACAAGCCAGCGACGGCGGCCTGGACATCGGGTCTCATCTCATGCTCATCCAACCGAATCAACCCGCGCTCATCGACGGGTGTGCCATCCGGCGCATACAGGCGGTCCGCAAGCAGGCGCACCATCTGCTCGATGCACCCCTCGTGGAGCCCCTTGTCCTTCATCACGCGAAACACGAGCGAGATATACAGAGGGACCACGGGAATGGCAGAACTCGATTGCGTGACCACAGCCTTGTTCACCGAGACGTACGCGCGCATGCCTCGCGCCGTCAAGTCACGCGCCGTTTGCTCCAAGTGATTTTTCGCCAGTCCGATCGTTCCATCCCGATAAATCGAGTGCGTCAACGCCGGACCAATGTACGAAAAGGCCACCGTCGTCACATCTGCGCTCAAAACCCCTGCGGCGCGCATGGCGTCCATCCACAACGCCCAATCCTCACCGCCCATCACGGCTACTGTGTTGGCGACTTCTTCTTCAGTCGCCGGTTCCACCGAAACTTCCTTGACCACGCTCTGTTGCACGTCCACGGTCTTGCTCGTGAATCGCTCCCCGATCGGCTTGATCACCGACATCCAGGTCTGCCCAGTGCGCGGATCCAAGCGTCGTGGAGAGGCCAAGCTGTAGACCACCAGGTCGACTTGTCCCCAATCCGCACGGATCATCTCAATGACGCGCGCCTTAATGTCATCCGAGAACGCGTCTCCCACCACCGTTTTGGCATAGAGGCCCGACGCACCCGCCTCGTTCTCAAAGGCCGCTGTGTTGTACCACCCTGCCGTAGCGGTCCGCCCTTCCTCCGCGGGACGTTCAAAGCACACGCCAAGCGTGGCCGCTCCCGCGCCAAACGCTGCAGCGATTCGCGTCGCGAGCCCATAGCCCGTCGAACTGCCGATCACCAGCACCCGCTTGGGTCCGGACAGGACGGGTTGACGTCTGACGTACTCGATCTGCTCATGAACTTGCCTCGCACACCCAACGGGGTGCGCTGTCGTACAGATAAATCCGCGTATACGTGGAGCGATCACCATCGTTATCCGTCCCTTCTATCACTCAGTCTGGCCTACATGGACGACAGATGCGACTGAATCTGTTTCGCCAACTTGTCGCCGATTCCTGCTTTGCGAAACTCCTCCAGCGGCGCCTTTCTCATCTCTGAGATAGACGCGAAGTGACGTAGCAACTGTTTGCGGCGCGACTCCCCAACGCCTGGAATGTCGTCCAGGACACTTTGCAAGGTTCCCTTGTTCCGCGTATCCCGATGAAACGTGATCGCAAAACGATGCACCTCATCCTGAATGCGAGCGAGCAAGTGAAACGCGGGCGACGATCGATCCAGCGCCACGGGGCTCGGTTCCTCGTTGTAGAACAGTTGACTGGTCTTGTGACGATCATCCTTCGCCATTCCACACACCGGGATCTCAAGCGACAACTCATTGTCCAGCACATCGAGAGCGGCCGAGATCTGACCGCGTCCGCCATCCACGAGGATCAGGTCGGGTAGCGTCTGCCCCTCACGCAAGAGCCGCGTATAGCGGCGCCGGATGACCTCGCGCATCGAAGCGTAATCATCCGGGCCCTCCACGGTCCTGATCTTGTACTTCCGATACTCTTTGCGCGCAGGCTGACCATCGACAAACACCACCATCGCCGCCACTGCATCCGCGCCCTGCGTGTTGGAGTTGTCAAACGCCTCGATGCGTCGAACCGAGCCCAGTCCGAGTGCCTCGCCAAGTTCCTGAACCGCATCGACTGTCCGCCGTTCGTCCCGTTCCATCAGCCTGAAGCGCTCCGTAAGGGCCAGACGGGCGTTCTGGCAGGCCAGTTCCAACAACTCGTGCTTCTTCCCACGACGTGGAGTCAGGACCTTCACGCCCCCGAGGAACTCGCGCAGACCTTCGAGATCCGTACCCTCCGGCGCCCAGATTTCCCTGGGAACATCCGCGTTATCGAAGTAAAACTGAGCGATGTACGACCCGACGTCCTCCGCTTCCTCGTTGTAGTGGGTAAACACCGTGGCACTGCGCTCCACCAACTTGCCCTTTCGCATCATGAACACCTGAATGCTCAAAAATCCGTTCTCTGCGTACGACCCGAACACATCCCGATCCACTTGATCCGCTAAGGTCACCTTCTGACTCTCCATGACCTGCCCGATCTGCGCAATCAGGTCCCGCAGCTCTCCGGCCCTCTCAAAATTGAGTGCCTCCGCCTCACGTTCCATTCGCGCCGCCAAGGACCGCGTGATCGTCTCGTAGCCGCCTGACAAAAAGTCCCCGATCTCACGCGTAATCCGCTGGTATTCCGACTCATCCACCACAAACTCGCACGGGGCGAGGCACTGTCCGATATGGTAATACAGGCACACCTTCGGCTTCAGCCGCTTGCACTTGCGCAGCGGGTAGAGACGATCGAGAAGTTGCTTGGTTTGGGCCGCCGCCGTGCCGTTCGGGTAGGGTCCGAAGTAGGCCGCCTTGTCACCCACCACTCGGCGCACGATTTCGAGTCGCGGATGTTCCTCCCGTGTGATCTTGATGTACGGGTACGTCTTGTCGTCGCGCAACATGATGTTGTAGTACGGGTTGTGATGCTTGATCAGATTGCACTCCAGCACCAACGCCTCGGCGACCGTGTCGGTCACGATGTATTCAAAGTCGACGATCTGCGAGACCAACAGCTGCGTCTTGCCGTCATGACTTCCTGTAAAATACGACCGCACCCGGTTGCGGAGCACCTTCGCCTTGCCGACGTAGATGACCGCGTCCGTCCCATCCTTCATGAGGTAGCATCCAGGCTTCTCAGGCAGTAGCGCCAGTTTGGAACGCAAGTCGCCCCATTCCATCGCCACTCCTCCATTTCAAGACGGTCCTTGCTAGGATCACTTCGGCTGGACCAACAACAGCCCCTTGCTCACAGAGACGATCTCCACCCACTGCCCCGAGTCAATCTGCTCGATGCCCACTTTCGCCCGCGCACTCCAGACGTCTGTGCCGACCCGCACCATGCCCGTCTTACTGGCACCAAGCTGTGAGACGACATACGCCTTCTCCCCCACGAGATACCCCAGTTCAGAGGCGTACGAATCGCGCCCCGCCCGCCGCTTTTTGAGAATGGGGACAAAGACAAAATAAAGAACCAGGACGACCGCTACCATCAAGATCGCTACCATCCGCTTAACACGTCTCCCCACCGTCAGATCCACGTCATAAATAATCCAGAATTCCAGCCGCTCGACGCGCAAGTCGTAGGGCCTTCAAGGGCATTATACCTTATTGACACGCACATTGAGGAGGATACCCCGATTGGGAGAGCGACCCGACCATCCGAGCGTCATCGGACGCAGCAGTGAGTTGGCCTATATCAGCCGTGCCTGGGAGACCATTCAGCACGAGGAGTTTCCGGAAGGTCCGTATGGCTCCCTTTTGTTTCCGCACGACAAACCCGGCAAAGTCACCCCTTGGGAGGAAGGCCAACAGGTTGTGACGCGCTTCAAAGATGAGAACCCCGCCTTTTCCGCCGGACAGATGCCACCTCCCGGCGATCAGCCCCGGGGATCTCAAGTCTGATCGAAGCAAATGCCGACAAGGGCAACCCCCCGAAGGGTTGCCCTTGTCGCTACAGCGGATCGAACGTGTGACGCCGATGGGCTCGCCCTCAGACTTGCGACTTCTGTGCCATCTTGGCTTTGAGTGCGGCCAGCTCATCTTCCACGCCCGAGTCGAGCGTCTTGAACTCATCGTCCAACGACTTGTGCGAGCCTCGCAGTTCGCCGCTGGCCTCGGCCTCCGCCTCCATCTGGGCGACCTTCTCTTCCATGCGAGCAAAGCCTCGGGATGCACTATCGGAGTTGAAACTGCCCATGGCGCGGTTGATGTTCTTCTCGACTTTCGCAGAATCCGCACGCGCGACCAACATCTCACGGCGACCTTTCATCTTGCCAAACTCGTCTTTCATCTGATCCAGCTTGTGACGCAGATCATCGGACATGGCTTTCGCCTTGTCATACTCATGGCTGAAGGTGTCGGCACGCTCTTGCTGATCCTTCTTGTCTTGCAAGGCCTTGCGTGCCAACTCCTCGTTGCCAAGCTCAATCGCCTTTTCAGCCTGTTCCTGACGTTTGGCCACGAGCGCCAGGGCCTCGTCGCGCTGTTCGTGGAAGCGTTTCTCCATCGCGATCTGCTTGGCCACTGAGACTTCCGCATCAGCGATGTCCTCTTCCATATCGCGCAGGAACTGATTGATCATCTTCACGGGGTCTTCGGCTTTATCGAGCATATCGTTCACCGATGCTGCCGTAATATCGCGAATCCTTTTGAACATGGCCATCGTAGATCTGCCTCCTCAAAGTTTGCATCTATCTCTTTTACGCAGGCGCGGCCAAAAGGTTTCAGGCAAGGGCAAATTGTACAGGCCGCTCCGATTTGATACAGTCGCAATGACAAGGAGGCGTTTTTGTTGGCATTTCCCGCGATTCTCACGGTCCACCTGCTGGCGGTGCTCGCCAAGTTGAGCCTTTTCCCCTTCATCCCACGCTTGCGCGACGTCGCCCGTGTACGAACTTTCTATGAACGCTACCGGCGCATCGATCGCATCGCCAATTGGACGATGTGGGTGACCGGGGCCTTGCTCTTGACTGTGACCTCATGGCGCTTGCTGCTGCAACCCTGGCTGTTGATCTCCATGCTGTTGTACATTCTTGTCTTCGTAGCCATTCGCTACGTGTTAGTGCGACGTCTGGCCTTGATCGCCAAGAGCCAGAAGGTGCTCGCACTCGACGAACTGAAGCTGTTTCGCACGGAGTCTGCCTGCGTCATCGTCCTCGCCTTGGCACTGCTCGGTGCCATCGGCTACTTGATGGTGCATAAACCCTGAATCATGAACGCGTCTGGCTCGGATCGGTCCCCTGCCTTTGCAACACCCGCACGACGATGTGCAGGCAAAGTACAAGCAGCACGAGCAACAGGGCCGCCGTGTAGGCGAGTTGATGCGCGGCATCATACGGCTCGTTGAGGTACGTCCAGACTACGTAGGTGAGATAGCCTACGGGATTCTTGAACAACTGCATTGTGGGGTTAAAGTTGGACCACCCCGCCGTGTAGATCAGCGGTGCCGTCTCCCCTAACCCGATTGACACGGCCAGCAACATCCCCGTCAGGATCCCCGGAAGGGCGGGTCGAAAGAGGACGGTTCGCAGGGCTGTTGTAGGCGACAAACCCAGCGCCAGGGCCCCTTCGTAGTAACTCTTTGGCACCTGTCGCAGACTGGATTCGGTGGTGCGAACGATATAGGGCAGTGTGAGCATGGCCAAGCTGATCGCACCAGCCAGGGAGGAGAACCCCCAACCCCAGTGTTCTACCATGACAGTGTACCCGAAGTAGCCGATGACAATCGACGGAACGCCAGCCATCACGTCACTGACAAACCTGAGGATGCGAGCCGAACGCGCCCCTGCGAACAGCGCCATGTAGGCCCCACCGAGAATCCCGATCGGACCTGCGATCAGCGCGCTGAACAGGATCAACTGCAGCGTCCCGAGAATCGCATTTTGCAGGCCGCCCGCAATCCCTGTCGTGTCGGTCGAGAAGGTGGTGACATGAAGTCCCGCGGCCCCCTTGACCACGACCAGCCAGAGGATATCGACGACTAAAAACAGCACCAGCAGCAAGGCGAGGATCGAAACGCCCCAGAGAACGCCAGACTGGATAGAACGTCGGGCCGATCGCCCTTTGTGCAGCACAGTCGCCATCAGGACACCTCCACGCCAATGTCGCGACTGCCCAGCTGCATCATCAAGCGCGCGAACAGATTCGTCAGCATCGTGATGATCAAGAGCGTCACCGCGATGAGCGCCAACGCGTGCACCGCCATGCCACTGAAATCGGTCAAGGCGCTGTCGAGCAGCGTGGCGATGGTGGAGGCCATGGTGGAGATCGGACTATAGAGGTTCGGCGGCGTGTAGTTGTCCGCATTGCCGCTGATCATCAAGACCGCCATCGTCTCGCCAAGAGCGCGGCCCCAACCGAGGATGATCGCGCCGAAGAGACCCCGCCTTATATACGGCAACGCGATGAAACGCAAGCATTCGGCCGGCGTCATGCCCAGCGCCAAGGCGCCTTCCATCGGTAGTCGCGGTACTTGCAGCAAGAGGTCCCGTGTCGTGGCGGCAATGATCGGCACGATCATCACGCCAAGCACCAGTCCACTGGTCAGCATGCCCAGTCCCGTGCCCACAGGTCCTGCCAGGTAGGGGACGACGTGCCCAAGCGTGGCCAACCAAGGGCCCAATTGGAACTCAACAAACGGCGCCAGGACCGCGAGTGCCCAAAGTCCATACACGACGCTCGGGATGCCCGCGAGCAGTTCAATCAGAGGAGACAAGACCGCCGCGACCCGAGACGGGACTCGATAGACCAGAGCAAACGCCGTCAAGACCGCCACGGGCACCCCCAGCAACAGCGCAATCAAGGAGGAACCGAGCGTCCCAACGATAAAGGGAAGGATGCCAAAACTGGCTCCGGGCGCAGCCTGGACTCCATTTTGTGTCATCGGACCGTTCGCGTACATATTGCCCATATTCCAATCGATTCCGGTGAAGAAGGAGAAGCCTTGAAAACGCCACGCGGGGTAGGCGTCATAGAACAGCACGCCGCCGATCACCAAGAGCACAAGCAAGGGCATGGCGGCTGAAAACCCGGTCACCCCATAAAACAGTCGCCCCCAGAGGCGCGATCTCCTCACATCATTCTCTCCCTCGCCGACACGTCGGCATCAGTCTGCACAGCGGCCCCTGGAAAACGCGCCAGAGCGCGGCCTCGCGCCGGGATCCCAAGACCCCTGCACAAAACCGCGCCACAGCCCTTTCCCACCCAAACCGGAAACCTAAGATTCCGAATCGCCTTCGTCGAATTACGCGTGAATCTCGTCAATCTGTGCTTTGCTCAGCGGATAGATGGACGGAGGCAAGGGCAGGAAGTGCACCTGCGACATGAAGCTTTGCTTGTTGCCACCCATGGGTGAGATCGCCCAGAGCAGCAAGGACTTGACGGCGGCAGCCGTCGTCGCGCCAGACTGCTTCTCGTTGATGATGGCGTACTCATAATTGATAATCGGGTAGGAGTTCGCACCCGGCGCATAGATCAGGGAGATGCGCTCGTCTTTCGGCGTCGCACCGATCATGACTTTTGCGGCGGCCGCGATCGTCTGCTCGGTTGGGAGCAGGAAATGCCCGGCGCGGTTTTGCAGCATCGCCTCGCCCATGCCGCCGGACAGGGCTTTGTTCAGCCAGCTGATCCCGACATAGGCGATGCTCCCTGGCGTGCGCTCCGCGACCTGCACCACGCCCTGGTTGCCCACGGCATCGAGCGCGCCGCGAACCGTCGGCCAACTCACGCTGGTTCCGTACATCACGGTCTTCGCCCACTGTGCGTTCGTGTCCGTCATGAACTGCGTGAAGAGGAAGGTGTCGCCGCTGCCATCGTGACGGTGAATCGGCGTGATCGCCATATGCGGCAGCTTGATTCCTTTGTTCAGGTCCTGAATTTGCGGCGCATTCCAGTAGCCAATCTTGCCGAGGAAGATCTGCGCAATCACGTTGCCCGTCAGGTGCAGGTGATCTTTCGCCGGGACGCCCGGGATCTTGTACATGATCTGCTGCGCCGAGATCGCCATCGGAATGTTCAACATTCCCGGTGATTTCATCAATTGCTCGTTGCTCATATACGCGTCCGAAGCCCCGATCTGCACGACGCCAGCCGATGCCTGCGCGATGCCTACGCCGCTACCCGTCCCATTCGGCGTCAGTTCTACACTCGGAGCCACTTTCCTGTACGCTGGTGCCCACAATTGAAACAAAGGAAACAAGAGCGTCGATCCGGTTTCTTGCAGTTTCACAACGGCCGTTGACTTCGCTTTTGACGCGGCACGCGCATGGGTCGTTGTCTTTGCCATGGCGATCCCTGCGTCTCCTTGACTGTATCCGGCGATGCCGAGTGTCAACGCGGCTGTTACGGCCAACATGACACCTTTGATTGCTGTCTTCACGATGAAATGACCCCCAAAAGGTTTTATGATCTACAGTCCCATCGTACTAGACTCTCGTAAAGGACATATGGTCGTAATGTAAAGATCGTGAGCGTATTGTAAAGGTGTCGTAATGGCAGGCGAATTTTACAATTGGTTTACGAACGGATGTCGTCGCGGTTTCAAGATAAATTTAAGATTCGTATGACATCCTGACATTGCGACATGCAACGGCAGCAAAACGAAT
This sequence comes from Bacillota bacterium, assembly GCA_026627155.1. GTDB lineage: Bacteria > Bacillota > Bacilli > Alicyclobacillales > SLC66 > JAPNUJ01. Next base: position 8,844 of record JAPNUJ010000088.1, read on the forward strand.
CCGCTCACTTGTTGTATGGCAGGACCTCCCCGTCCAACGCGCAAGCCGACCATCTGGTAAATGGTCGGCTTGTTCGCGTCTGTAGACCCTCTTGATGCAAAAGCCTTACCCGATCTGCTCCTCCACGTAAATCTGCGTGCGCTCGTCCGTGGGGGATTCAAACAAAACCGCCGTAGGCGCGAATTCCACGATCTCGCCGGCCTCCATAAACGCGGTCTTGTGCGCGATGCGTCGTGCCTGCGCGAGATTGTGCGTGACCAACACCAGCGTCACCCGCTCTGACAACCGCACGAACAGGTCTTCGAGGAGCCGCGTGGATTTGGGGTCCAATGCGGACGCGGGCTCATCAAGAAGCAACAACTTCGGTTCCACAGCGAGGGCGCGAGCCAGGCAAAGGCGCTGCTGTTGGCCACCCGACAACGCCTGTGGCGAGTGGTTCAGCCTGTCTCTCAGATCTTCATACAGTCCCACTTCCTCAAGCTTCTCGCGCGCGATCTCGTCGCGTTGGCGCTTTGGCATGCCAAACAACTTGAGCGCTAATGTCAGATTATCCAGGATGGACATGGGAAAAGGATTGGGGCGTTGGAACAGCATCCCCACGGAGCGACGAAAGCCTTCGACGTCGCGAACCTGGGACAAGTCGTGACCCAGGACTTGCACGTCACCCGACGAACGGAACCCCGGGACGGTGTGGCTCATCTTGTTCAACGTTCGTAAAAACGTGGTCTTGCCGCAGCCTGACGGCCCGATCAGCGCCGTGATTTCTCTCTCGGCAAACGTGGCATTGAGTCCTTTAAGCACTTGTTTGGATCCATAGTGAGCAGACAAGTTATGAACGTGTACGGCTGTTTCGCGCGAGGCGCGAAGTTCTGAGTCCATCATCCCGACAGCTGACCGCAAAGCCGTTTTGCCCCCGTTCGACGCGATGTGCACAGACGCGTCTCGCTCCGCTGTGGTCACCGCGTTATCCTGTCGATCCAGCACGGATAGGGCTTGCTGACTCATC
>JAPNUJ010000089.1 GCA_026627155.1 Bacillota bacterium
TTGGCGCGCCGTCCCAACTGGAGAAGATCGACATGCTCGACTTTGCGGATCTCGTGGCGATCAACAAGTTTGATCGCAGAGGGTCACTGGACGCGTTGCGCGACGTCCGCAAGCAGTTGCAACGAAACCAAGGGCGTTTTGACGAGCCTTTGGATGCGATGCCGGTCTTTGGCACCATGGCCAGTCAGTTTCACGATCGCGGAATCAACGCCCTGTATGTCGGGCTGATCGATCAACTGACGAGAAAAACAGGTTGGGCGCGTGCGTCGACGTTGGCTCTGCCCACGGGGCTTCCTGAGCGGGCGTCCATTATCCCGGCGGATCGGGCGCACTATCTGCTCGACATCGTGCGGGTGGTCCGTTCCTATCGCCATGCTGTCGAGGCGACGGCACAGGCCGCAACACGGTACTATCAGCTGCAAGGTGCGCACGACACCCTGCAACTGTCCGCCGATTCACGACCAGATCGGGGCGAGGACGACGCGGTCAAGCCAGCTGTGGCAGTGGACCAGGCCTTGCTCGATGCGATGGGGCGCGTCCGCCAACAGATTCCTGAGTCGGTCTGGAGGCAGTTGCAAGCTGTGCCCGATTTGCTCGCCCGGTACAAGGCACCCGAGTTGATCACACACGTGCGGGGGCGAGAGCTGCGTCAACCGCTGTTCACGACAAGTCTGTCCGGCCTGGCGATCCCCCGGGTTGCGTTGCCGAGGTTCCACGACTGGGGGGACTGGGTCCGCTTCTTTGGACTGGAGAATGTGCCTGGAGAGTTTCCTTACACGGCGGGCGTGTTTGCGCTCAAGCGCACGGACGAGGAGCCTCGTCGCCAGTTTGCAGGAGAAGGTACGCCGGAGCGGACTAATCGCCGTTTTCACTACCTTTCGCAAGGGGATCCTGCCAAACGCTTGTCCACCGCGTTTGACAGCGTGACACTCTATGGCGAGGATCCGGACTACCGTCCGGACATTTACGGGAAAGTGGGGGAGAGCGGCGTCAGCATCTGCACGCTCGCTGACATGGAGAAACTGTACGCGGGCTTTGATCTCACCGACCCGTCCACATCGGTCTCGATGACGATCAACGGCCCCGCGCCGGTACTCCTCGCGATGTTTTTCAATACAGCGATCAACCAGCAACTTCGGGTCTTCATGGAGCGTGCGGGACGCCCAGCGGCTGCGACGGAGCGGCAGGAAATTGCAGCGCGCACGGTCGCGGCGGTGCGCGGAACCGTTCAGGCGGACATCCTCAAGGAAGATCAGGGCCAGAACACGTGCATCTTCTCCACCGAATTTGCGCTGCGCATGATGGGCGACATCCAGCAGTACTTCGTCGATCACGGGGTGCGCAATTACTATTCGGTCTCGATCAGCGGCTACCATATCGCGGAAGCCGGCGCCAACCCCATCTCACAGTTGGCCTTCACGCTGGCCAACGCCTTTACGTATGTGGAGTATTACCGGAGTCGTGGCATGGACATCGATCAGTTTGCTCCCAACCTGTCGTTTTTATTCAGCAACGGGATGGACCCGGAGTACAGCGTGATGGGCCGAGTGGCGAGGCGTCTTTGGGCGATTGTGATCCGGGAGCTCTATGGGGGGAGCGAACGCAGCCAAAAGCTCAAGTACCACATCCAAACATCCGGTCGCTCCCTGCACGCACAGGAGGTCGACTTTAACGATATCCGCACCACACTGCAGGCCCTCTTGGCGATTTACGACAACTGCAACTCGTTGCATACGAACGCCTACGATGAAGCCATCACGACGCCGACTGAAGAATCTGTGCGGCGGGCGATGGCCATTCAAATGATCATCAATCGTGAATTTGGCATGGCAAAAAACGAGAACCCGACGCAGGGCGCATTTTTCATCGATGAATTGACCGACCTGGTGGAGGCGGCCGTGCTGGATGAGTTCAGCCGTCTGCACGATCGGGGCGGCGTACTTGGTGCCATGGAGACGCAGTATCAACGGGGCAAGATTCAGGAAGAGTCGCTTACTACGAAACCCTGAAACACTCCGGCGAACTCCCGATCATTGGAGTCAACACCTTTTTGCGACCTGTGGATGACCAGGCGGATGACGACATGCCGATGGAGCTCGCTCGTGCCACGAAGGCAGAGAAGGAGGCGCAGATCGCAGCGCTTGCGACGTTCATGCAGGAGAACGCCGGGGTCGCACCGGCTGCACTCGGGCGTTTGCAGACCGTCGCGCGAGACGGTGGCAATCTCTTTGAGGAACTCATGGAGACCGTCAAAGTCGCGAGTCTGGGCCAGATCACGCATGCGTTGTATGAAGTCGGCGGGCAGTATCGTCGCAATCTTTAGGGAATCCCTTGGTCGTCCCCGTCTTCAGGTCGTCCTTTCGCAATTGTGGTACAATACGGGCGACATTGGCGTATAGGGAGGCTTTTTCGATTTATGAATCTTTTTCAGACCGTGATCTTTGCCCTAGTGCAGGGGGTCACCGAACTGTTTCCCATCAGCAGCGTGGGACACGGCGTCATTTTGCCGTTTTTGCTGCACTGGCCCAATGTTCAGGCCAACCCCATGTTTTTGCCGTTTGTCGTCATGCTGCACGTAGGTACGGCGATCGCGCTCCTCTTGTTCTTTTGGCGGGATTGGGTGACCTACATCGTCGCGTTGTTTGCAAGTAAAGAGGCCTCCGCGCGCAAAGAGGTCGTGCGTGCCCGCAAAGAGTTTTGGTTGCTGGTGGTTGCCACCATTCCCCCAGTCATCATCGGAGGGCTGGGAGCCAAGCACTTTGCGCAGCTGTTCGCCACGCCGCGCGTAGCCATGATTTTCCTCATCGTCAACGGTGTGATTCTGATCCTCGGCGACAGGCTGTTGCGCAAGAAGGGCCGCCGTGACATGGCAGACCTGACGTTTGGCGAGGCACTCGTGGTTGGCGTGCTCGAGTCATTTGCCCTCGTGCCGGGGTTTTCACGTTCGGCCCTGACCCTAATCGGTGGCTTGATGTATGGGCTGAAGTACGAGTCCGCGGCGCGTTTTGCGTTCTTGCTTGCGACTCCGGTCATCCTTGGCGCGGCCGTCAAAGAGCTCCCCAAACTCATGCATCACAGCCACGGGATGCTTGGCATCTCTCTGGTCGGCGGCGTTGTGGCAGGTGTTGCCGCCTACTTCAGTACATGGTTCTTGATGCGCTACTTTAAAACGCATGAGGTTCGCGCACTGCGTCCTTTTGGTATCTACTGCGCCATCGCTGGAGTGGCAACGCTCGTGTACAGCTTTATCGTCTGATTGGTGCTGCTTGAAGAATACACGGCACAGCTTTAAGGCAGGTTAGTCTGCGAAGGGGGAGGATGGGTTGCACGCCCTCGCAGATCAGCGCCTGTCTTCGGCCGGCCGTGTTTTGCTTTTGCTGGGAACGTTGTTCATCGCCGGATACACGCTGTCCGGCATGTTCGTCAACGTCTTCATCTGGAAGGTCGATCATTCGTTTGTCGCCATCGGCTGGTTCAATTTTTCTCTCTATGTAAGCTTGCCTGTCGGTTTTTTAGGCGCGGGGTATCTGGCGACCCGCATGGGTGAACTCTGGATGGTCCGGGCAGGGGTCGTCGTTCTGTCCGTCTTCTTTCTGACGCTGTTGTTCCTCGGACAACGAAGTGCTCACCATGTAGTCTGGTTGGGCGCCTTCTACGGGGGCGGACAGGGATTGTACTGGTATGGGTTCCACGTGCTCACGTTTGATTTGACACACCGCGGGAATCGGGCGCGGTTCAACTCCCTGGCAGGCGTTTTCGCCACGCTCGTGGCCACCATAGGGCCATTCTGGGCCGGATTCGTGCTTGCCGATGGCCATCACTATAGCGGGTATCACTTGATCTTTGCCGTATCATTGGCTCTGTTTGCGGCCCTGTTCGCGGTGTCGTTTCGGATCCGGGTGCAAAGGGTCCAAGAGCCCCTGCGCCTCGGACAAGGGTTTCGCCTGCGCAAGGATCCGGACTGGCGCGCTTTGCTGGCGGCTCAAGTGCTGTTTGGCATTCGCGAAGGGGTCTTTGCGTTTCTGATCGGCCTTCTCGTGTTTTTTGTCTCGAAAAGTGAAGTGGGGCTCGGAGAGTATGCGTTGTGGACGGGTATCCTATCGCTCATGGCCTTTTATTCCGCGGGACGAGTAGCGGCGCGCGAGGGGCGACGGCGTGTAGCTTTGCAACTGTCGGGACTCTGTTTGGCCGCTGTGGCCTGCGTGTTTCTTTGGCGTCTTACTGGGGGGACGATGATCCTCTACGGTATCGTCACGGCGTGTTCTCTGCCATTTGTCACCGTCACACTGGGTGTCATGCAAATGAACGAGATCGACGAGTCACACGAGACGGCCCGGCATCGCTCGGCGCACTTGATCGCGCGGGAGATGGCGTTGGGGGTGGGGCGCATCGTTGGCGTGTCGACCTTTCTCTTTGTCGCCTACAACTGGCCGGGATCGTCTGCGCTCGTTTGGTTGGTGGCGATTCTGGGAGCGGCGCACGCAGTCGTGGCCCTGGTTGTGCGCAAGGTGACGTTTGTCGAAAGGGATGGACAGGACCGCTCTGTATGGCATCCTGAGCACGATCGACCCGTTCTGGATGTCCCGGCAATGAAAAAGCCGCAAGCGTCAAAGTGACGACTGCGGCTCGGCTCGTCCTCGGCCTTACTTTTTGAAAAACTCTGCGTTCTTGGCGATGAAGGACTTCTCATCGTCCGGCACAAAGTCTTCCTGGTAAATGGCCGAAACAGGACAGACTGCTTCACAAGCGCCGCAGTCGATACAGGTTTCGGGGTCGATGTAGTACTGGTCTTCGCCTTCGTGGATGGCGTCCACCGGACAGGTTTCAACGCAGTCGGCCGCTTTCTCTCCGATGCAGGGAGACACAATCACAAATGCCACAAGTTCCACTCCTCTCGTACAGGTACCCACACCCTTATCATATAATACACGGGTGTTTTATTTCAACCGCCAAATCCATCTTGTACACGTGAGAGATTGATGGAGATCCGATTGTGACAGGTGCAGCAGGAGGACAATAGCATGGAAAAGGAGAGATATTGATGGCCAGTACAGTTGAAGTCGGCCGACTCATACAGATCGTGCAAGCGTGCTCTGCCATGCATTGTTCGATTGACAGCGGCGGGTAAACTGTTATGATAAAGTCATAGATTTGCAGGGGTGAAGAGGGCCCGGCATGGGGCTTTCCGCCGCCTCCCTGGCCTCGGCCGAGGGCGCGGCGAACGTCAAGAGATCAGAACTGGAGAGTGGAGTGTCATGCAAAAGCACATCGTCATTCTTGGAGCCGGGTACGGTGGTCTGATGTGTGCCCTGGAGGCGCGCAAAAAACTGACAGTGGATGATGCCCGGATTACGCTCGTCAACAAACATGATTACCATCAGTTGGTGACACAGTTGCATGAGACGGCCGTGGGTGCGCGGACGGACCGCGCCACGCGCATTGCGCTTGGCAAGGTCGTCAGTGGGAAAGACATCGATGTCGTGAAGGGAACGGTGTCGCGGATCGATCCCGAGCAAAAGACGGTACAGCTTGAACACGGCGAGGTCATCACCTACGACTACGTGGTCGTTGCGCTTGGCAGTGAGGCGGAGTACTTTGGCGTGCCCGGGATGAAGGAGCATGCGTTTATCTTGAAGACAGTGAATCAGGCGCGGTTGATTCGGGCGCATATCCATTCTTGTTTTGCGCGGTACCTGTATGAGCGCAAACCCGAACTGTTGCGTTTCGTCGTCGGCGGCGCTGGTTTCAGCGGGATTGAACTCGTTGGCGAGTTGGCGGATGCGCTTCCGAAGTACGCAGAGGAAGCCGGCGTGGACTACAGTCTGGTGGAACTGTACAACGTCGAGGCGATGCCCAGTATCTTGCCGGGCTTTGATCCCGAGTTGGTCAAGCTTGCACAAGAGAGTCTCGCATCGCGCGGCGTGCGCTTTGTGACAGGGGTTGCAGTGGCTGAGGTGCAACCTGGACAGTGTCTCCTGAAAAACGGGGAGGTCATCGAGACGGAGACGATGATCTGGACGGGCGGCGTGCGCGGCAATCAGATCGTCGTTGAGGCTGGATTTGAAACGGAGCCTCGGGGTCGTGCCAAAGTGGACGCCTATCTGCAGTCCGTGAATCAGAAAGACGCGTATCTCGTCGGGGATTGTGCCTTCGTGCTTGGCGAGAACGGACGCCCGCTGCCGCCTACGGCACAACTGGCGTGGCAGATGGGAGCGGCAGTGGGACAGTCGCTCTATCATGACATCAAAGGCGGCGTGAAAGAGGAGTTCAAGCCCGTGATACTGGGCAGCCTGGCCTCGCTTGGGCGCAAGGACTGCGTGGGCAAAGTCGGGAAGTCGTACAAGATGAAGGGACGTATGGCCTACATGGTCAAGGAGGCCGGCAACTACCGCTACTTGGCCAAGATCGGATCGGTGTTTCATTGAGGAGCAATGAGGCGCGCCGCCCAACTGGGCGACGCGCCTCATTGCTTGCGGGACATGAAAAAGTTACACTGGTCAAGTACTAGTAGCCAGGCTTTCGCGTGTAGATATGGAAGTGACACCCCAGAGGCAGTAGCAGAAGGATTTTGCATGTGACCTACCCAATTCGGAGAGGATGGGTGTCCGTGTTCCAATGTCCGGTCTGTGGCGAGTTGATGGAGGCGCTAACCAATTTTCACTGCACCAGCCGTCATGATATGTCCCGCAGGGAAATCGTGAACCAGTACGGATTGCCCAAGTATGTGACGCCGATGATGCGCAGTGATGTCCAACAGTGGATTCGAAAGGCCCAAGTGATTACGAGGCTGGACTTCGATGTGGCGCAGGCCGCAGCGCGAAGCCAACTTCGTCACGGGTCGTGAATGCCATGTGACAAAAGCGCCCTCGGGAACTTCGGGGGCGCTCGGTATTTGCGTGCGGATCGAGCGAGATACTACGTCTAGTCGCTTGGCGAAGGGAGATCGACGGAGTGAATGGCAGCTGGCATACGGAGACGGAAGCTCTGATCACAGTGCACGTCATGGAGACTGACAAGTACAAGATGACGACCGGGCTGGCAGCTTGGCACATGCCACTGTCTAAGGAGACGGTCACGCAATACGCAATTTTGCCACATGTCTTGCTGCGGGGAACGCGGGTGCATCCGGGCCCGGAGCGACTGATGCAGGCCTTTGATGAACTGTATGGGGCGAGCATCTCGGGTGGCGCTGCCAAACAGGGCGATTCCCAGACGATCCAGTTCACGCTTCAGTGTGCAAGCGAGGCGCACTTGCCTGAGGCAAAGGGGCTCTTTGGGGACGCCGTGGAACTGTTCGCACAGACTCTCTATGATCCGTTTCTACCCGGGGGTGCTTTCGCCGAAAAGGCCGTGTCGACCGAAAAGACGTTGCATCGTCAGCGCATTGAGAATGCCATGAACGACAAGATTGCGTATGCAGGGGATCGCTGTGTGCAACTGATGTTCGCAGAGGATCCGTTTGGCATCCCGCGCAACGGCTACGCAGAGGCTGTGGAGCACGTGGACAGCGCCTCGCTGTATCGCGCGTATCGAGACATGACGGGTAGCCAGACACTGCATGTCTATGTCGTAGGCCCCATGCCCGCCAAGGAGACCGCGCGCAGGATCCTGGACACCTTCACGCGCGCTGCGCAGGCCCAGGGACTGACCCCGGACGAGCGTACGGACAACTCTGGGCCGCTGACACGGCCCTTTCGGTCGACGAGACGTTCGGACCAGGCTGACCTGGTTGTGGAAAGGCTCGACGTGACGCAGGGCAAGTTAAACTTCGGCCTCTCTACAGGCGTCGCCTACGCGGATGACGGCTATCCGGCCTTGCTCGTGTACAATGGCATTTTGGGCGGGTTTCCCCATTCCAAACTGTTCGTGAATGTGCGAGAGAAGGCGAGCTTGGCCTACTATGCATCCAGCCGACTGGAAGGACTCAAGGGGGCCATGTTCGTGCAGTCGGGAATTGAGATCGACAAAGTGGACCGTGCCCGCGATATCATTCTGGAACAACTGGAGGCGCTTGCGTCCGGGGACATCACGGATGACGAACTGGCGTTCACAAGAGATGGTCTGACCAATCAGTACTTGCTTTCCGACGATCAACCCATGACGGGCGCGATGCTTCAGATGTATGGACGACTGTCCGGGCGTGACCGTACAGTCGATGAACTGCTACGGGGGATTCAGTCCGTGACGCGCGCCGATGTGATTGAGGTAGCCAAAGGCGTGAAGCCGGAGATCGTCTACTTTTTACGCGACAGAGAGGGAGTCCACCATGCGTGAAACGTACTACGATACGCTGCAGGAGAAAGTGCATGAAGATACGCTGCCCAATGGATTGCGCGTCTTCGTGCTGGAGAAACCCGGATTTCGCCAAACCTACGCCTGTTTCACCACGCGCTACGGTTCGATCGACAATGACTTCAGGGTTCCGGGGCAGGACGCCGTGCGGCACGTCCCGGATGGCATTGCTCACTTCCTTGAACATAAGATGTTCGAGGAGGAACACGGGGATGTCTTCAACGACTTTGCTCGCCAAGGTGCTCAAACCAATGCCTTTACCACATTTGACAGCACGACCTATCTGTTTTCCTCGACGAGTCACGTTCTGGACAACCTGACCACCTTGGTGGATTTCGTGCAAAGGCCCTATTTTACTGACGAGAACGTCGAGAAAGAGAAAGGAATCATCGCCCAGGAGATCCGCATGTATGATGACAACGCATTCTGGCAGGTGTTTAAAGGGCTGTTGCGGGGGTTGTACGGGGAACACCCGCTGTCCGTCGACATCGCCGGCACGGTGGACTCGATCATGCGGATCAGCAAGGCAGACCTGTACGACTGCTATAACACATTCTATCACCCGGGCAATATGGTGTTGTTCGTCGTTGGCCCGCTTGACGCAAAGACGATCATCGAGCACGTTCGTAAAAATCAGAAGGATAAGGGCTATGAACCTCGCCCGGAGATCGTGCGGACTCTGCCCGAGGTGTCCCGCCGCCCGGCCGCGTCGCGCGTGGAAACGCATCTGGCGCTGTCACAACCGCGAACGCTGTTCGGTTTTAAGGATGGCCAGGTCCCGAGTGAACCGCTGCTGCGGCAACGGCACGAGGCGGCGATGGAGATCGCGCTCGACGGACTGTTCAGTCGTGGCTCCGATCTGTACTACGCGTTGATCGATGAGGGCCTTGCAGATGCCGGCTTCAGTGCCAGCTACGAGTTGACACCGCTCTATGGGCATACGATGATGGGCGGCAACTCCAATCAGCCCGAGGCGTTGTCCGTGCGGGTCCGCGACGCGCTCGTGGCGGCCGCTGCCACCGGGATCGAGCTGTC
>JAPNUJ010000008.1:0-24345 GCA_026627155.1 Bacillota bacterium
CAACTGGAGGCCGTGGCACGGATCTATGATGCCCCCCCGATCGACGCGCGCGTGGACGGGGTCTATCGGTTGATCCCGGGGCTGTCAGGGGTCCGTCTCAATCTCGTCAAGACCTTGGCCAATCCTGGGGCATCGCCGCTCGTGTTTGATCAAATTGCGCCGGCCACAGGCTTGAATGACTTTGTCGCCGAACCGATTTATCAGGGTAATCCTCATAAACGGCAAATGGCGCTTATGATCAACGTGGCGTGGGGCACGGAGTATGTGCCGCAGATGCTGTCGATCTTGCGCCAATACCATGTCACGGCCACGTTTTTTCTCGATGGCTCGTGGACAGCCAAGCATCCGGAAGTGGCTCGGCAGATCGCAGAGGCTGGAATGGAACTGGGAAACCACGCGTACACACACCCTGCCATGAGTCGATTGTCACGTGAGGCCATGATCGCGCAAATCACGCGTACGAATCAGGCGATTGCGAAGGCCACCGGAATGTCGCCGGTACTGTTTGCCCCGCCGTCCGGCGACTTCAATCAGATGGTCGTGCGCGTGGCGGCCGGCCTGAAGATGCGGACGATCCTTTGGACTTTGGACACCATCGATTGGCGCAAACCGCCGGCCGCAACGATTGTACGCCGAATCCTCCCGCGCGCCAAACCAGGCGCGCTGGTTCTCATGCATCCGACAGCGGGGACGGTCGCCGCATTGCCGACGCTCATCCAAGGTTTGCTGAAACAGGGCTACCAGTTGGTCACGGTATCGGCGTTGATCAGCCCGTATCGACCTGTGCCGCGAACGCTCTCTGAAGCGCAGCGGCTGCATCCCTCTGGTTGACACCAAGCTGCCATTTGTGCAGGGGAGTCGTGGTTTGTTATAGTGGTAGGATAACAAGCGCGGCACAGGGGGTCCCCAGTTGATAGAGCGCCATACACTACCGAACGGACTGCGGATCGTTCTCGAAGACATTCCTTTCGTGCGTTCGGTGAGCATGGGAATTTGGATTGGTACCGGATCGCGCGATGAGCGTCCGGAGCAAAGCGGCGTCTCGCATCTCCTTGAACACATGTTCTTCAAAGGGACAGCTCGCATGAATGCGCGTGAGCTCGCCGAGGTGTTTGACGGAATCGGCGGGCAAGTCAACGCGTACACGTCAAAGGAATACACGTGTTTTCACGCCAAGGTACTGGACGAACACGCGCAACTTGCACTGAGCGTGCTAGCTGACATGCTCTATAACTCGTTGCTCGATCCCGTTGAGCTCGAGCGCGAGAAGATGGTGGTTCTTGAAGAGATCAAGATGTACGAGGATAACCCGGAGGAGGCAGTTCACGACCTCATTATCGAGGAGACGTTTGCGAACCATCCCTTGGCGACCAACATCCTGGGTACGGTGGAAAGCCTCGAGGGTCTGGACCGCGACGCGCTGCTCCTGTATATCCACGAACGCTATACCCCGGACAATATCGTCATCTCGGTGTGCGGGCATATCGACAGTGCAAAGATGTTGAACGATATCGAGGCGTTGTTCGGCAAGGCGACCCGCACCGTTCAGAGCGGGTCCATCCTTGTGCCAACGTTCATCCCCGCCCAGGTGTTTCGGGCGCGTCCCGTGGAACAGGCACACGTCTGCCTTGGGTTGCCAGGACTCCACTATGAGCATCCCGACAGCTATGCGATGGTGCTTTTAAACAGCATTCTCGGGTCGAGCTCCAGTTCGCGGCTGTTTCAGGAGATCCGCGAGAACCGTGGCATGGCCTACAGTGTCTTTTCCTATCACAGTGCGTATCGAGACTGTGGACTCTTTGCCATATACTTTGGGGCGAATCCTGCCCAGTCGCAAGCCGTGATCGAGCTGGTCGAGGAAATGATTGGGCAGTGGCGTCGGGATGGCGTGACAGACGGCGAGCTACGGCGAGCGAAGGACCAACTGAAGGGATCGTTGATGTTGAGCCTGGAGAGTACGTCAAGTCGCATGAGTCGACTTGGGAAAAATGAACTTTTGTTGAGCCGCCAAGTGGAGCTGGATGAGATGATCGACGATATCGAAGCCGTGACGGAACAAGAGGTCGGCGCGCTGATCCAGACGATTTTTCAAGGGGACTTTTCGTTTGTTGCCATGGGACCGGGGGATCATCCTTTGCGGGCTCCGGCGGTGATTTCGACGTGACGCATTTCGAGTGGGCCCCCGGCTTTGACGCGACCGGACTGCGTTTACCTGTTCGCCAGACGACGCTGTCCGCCGGTTATGATCTGGCTGCCGGTGAGGATGCAGAGATCGCGCCGCGGGAGATCCGGCTCATTCGAACAGGGGTGCGCGCCTTGCTGGACCGTGGCCAGTTCCTCGCTTTGTATGCGCGTAGCAGCCTGGCCCTCAAACGTGGTCTGCTCCTGTCCAACGGGGTGGGCGTGATCGATGCGGATTACTACGGAAATCCGGACAACGGTGGGGAGATCTTCGTTCCACTGTGGAACCTGGGACCGGCTACCGCTTTTCTCGTTCGGGGGGAACGCGTGGCACAGGCTGTCTTCACCCGGTTCGATGTGGTGTCAGGGGAGTTGCCGCCGGGAGGTCAGCGTCTCGGAGGCTTTGGATCGACGAGCAAAGCGGCGCCACCTAACACGCTTGGCGAGGCCCCGGCATAGGCTGTTGGCAGTAACCGGTTGGATTCGGTGCTGAGATTGCCTTGAATTCTGTGCGTCTTGACGTACAATGTGGGGAAGGGGCTCCCGGACAGAAGATGCTAACGGGGATCAAGCTGGTCATGCTGGGCGGCGATGCGCGGATGCTCGAGGTCGTTCGCTATTTGAGCGATCTGGACGCGTCTGTGCGGTTGGTGGGCTATGAGAACGCGACCTTGGAGGGACCGGACACGACCCGGGTCCAGTTGTGTCCTGAGAACCTGGCGGATGCTGACGCGGTGATCCTGCCAGTGGCCGGGATGAGTGAGGACGGGCTTGTGGAAGCACGCTTTGCAGACGGGCCGTTGGCGTTGCAAGACGATCATTTCTCCGCTATTCCCAAATCGGCCCTGGTCTTTACGGGAATCGCACGCCCTGCGTTGACGGCTGTATCGCGCCGCCACGGTTTGACGCTCGTCAAACTGATGGAGCTCGATGAGGTCGCCATCCTCAACTCCATCCCAACCGCCGAAGGTGCCCTTGCACTCGCCATGGAGCACACAGACATCACGTTGCACGGTGCACAGTGCGTGGTGCTCGGTCTCGGGCGTTGCGGACTGACCTTGGCCCGCTCACTGGTCGGTCTTGGCGCCCGCGTTAGCGTCTTCGCTCGGAAACCGGCTGATTTGGCCCGAATTGTGGAGATGGGACAGAAGGCGGTAGGCCCTGAGTCGTTGACGGATGCGGTAGCCACCGCCGATGTGATCTTCAACACGATCCCGGCGTTGATTCTGACTGCGGACGTCTTGGCTCACGTGCCGCGTCACGCTGTCGTCATTGATATCGCGTCAGCACCCGGAGGGACGGACTTTCGCTTTGCGGAAAAACGCGGAATTCATGCAATCCTGGCACCGAGTCTACCCGGAATTGTGGCGCCCAAAACAGCCGGACGCATCATCGCGCAGACGATTGCGCGCATGCTTCGCGAGCGGGTGTAGGGACCGGGGAGCGTGACGATTGTGGAGTTGTCCGGAAAGACGATCGGATTTGGCATTACAGGTTCACATTGCACTTATGCAGAAGTGTACCCGCAAATTGAGCGTTTGATGAGCGAAGGCGCACACGTCGTGCCGATTTTCTCAGCCACGATGCAAGGCACTGGCACGCGGTTTGGGGAAGCGGGGGAGTGGGCGCAGCGGATCGAGGCACTGACTGGCGAGAAGGGCCTTTGCACCATTCCTGAAGCGGAACCATTAGGCCCGTCGCACAGACTGGATTGTATGGTGATCGCCCCGTGCACAGGCAGCTCGCTCAGTCGCTTCGCCGCCGCGCAAACCGATTCCCCAGTGTTGATGGCGGCTAAAGCCACGCTTCGTAACGATCGCCCGGTTGTTCTTGCGATCTCGACAAATGATGGGCTTGGCCTTAACATGGTGAACATTGCACGGTTGATGGCGACGAAAAACATTTTTTTCGTTCCGTTTGGGCAAGACGATTGGGTCCATAAAATCAACTCCCTGGTGGCCGACATGGCGCGGTTGCCGCAAACGATATCGGCAGCGATGGAAAAGCGGCAGTTGCAGCCTGTGTTGATCGAGCGTACCCGACCGGCATAGAGCGTGTGATGACCGCAGAAGAGAAGCGGGCGGGGGGTGCTTGGTCCCGACCGCCCGAGACTTGGGCAATCAGCTTGTCCGAGCGCCCGCACAGGAGGAGTGGAGACGTTGACACAGCAAGTTCGCGTAGCCGTCGTAGGTGCCACGGGCGCAGTGGGCAAGGCGATGATCGCAACGCTCCTACGAAGGGAATTTCCTTTTTCTTCTTTAAAGTTGTTGGCCTCGAGTCGTTCTGCTGGGACGCAAGTGGCCGTCGCCGATCAACTGATCGAGGTCCAAGAGGCGACGCCCGATGCCTTCGCGGATGTGGATGTTGCGCTGTTCAGTGCGGGGGGTACTGTGTCAATTCAGTTGGCGCCTGAAGCGGTCAAACGCGGAGCTCTGGTCATCGACAATACCGCTGCGTTTCGCATGGACCCTGACGTGCCGCTCATCGTCCCGGAAGTCAACCCTGAGCACATGCATGGCCACAAGGGCATTATCGCGAACCCGAACTGCTCCACGATTCAGATGCTCGTGGCGCTCAAGCCGCTCCACGATGCCTACCGTGTCCGCCGCATCGTCGTGTCGACCTATCAGGCCGCATCGGGTGCTGGGGAACGCGCGATCGCTGAACTGACTGAGCAAACCCGTGCCCAAGTGATGGGGGAGCCTGTGGTGGCCAGCGTCATGCCTGTGGCCAAGCTGTCGAGACACTACCCACTGGCGGGGAACGTGCTTGCGCAGATTGATGTATTTGAACCCAATGGCTATACCCGGGAAGAGATGAAGATGGTCAACGAGACGCACAAGATCCTGGGTGACAAGACCATCGGCGTGACCCCGACGTGTGTTCGCGTGCCTGTGGTCTACGGTCACTCGGAGGCGGTGTACATCGAGACGGAGCGTCCCTTTGAGATGGCGGATGTGCGTGCCCGCCTTGAGGCGTTCCCGGGGATCCTCGTGCAAGACGATCCGGAACAGCAAGTCTATCCCCAGCCGCTTGCCGCCGCGGGGCGGTTCGAGGTGTTCGTTGGACGGTTGCGGCGCGACTTGACTCAGCCCACTGGGTTATCGATGTGGGTCGTCTCGGACAACATCGTCAAAGGGGCCGCCTGGAACGCCGTGCAGATTGCCGAACTTTGGCTTCAGCGGGGGAGGGTCGGCGGATGAAGATCCTCGTCCAGAAATTCGGCGGCACGTCCGTCTCGAGTCGTGCCATGCGGGAGCATGCGATCAACCACATCGCCCGCGCTCACGAGGAGGGGTATGCCGTCGTCGTCGTCGTATCGGCGATGGGTCGTGCAGGTGATCCCTACGCCACGGATACGCTGTTGTCCCTAATCCCCGATGAAGACAAACTGACGGCGCGAGACTGTGACTTGCTCATGTCGTGTGGCGAAACGATTTCATCGGTGATTTTCGGCGCGATGCTGCGCGCGCGCGGATTCGAGGTGGCCGTTCTCTCGGGTGCCCAGGCGGGGATCCGTACGACCTCCGAATTTGGCGACGCACGGATCGCGGAGATCGATCCTGCGCGCATAAAACGCGAGTTGCACAGTGGTCAGATCGTAGTCGTGTCCGGATTCCAGGGCCTCACGGTCGAAGGAGAGATCACCACCCTGGGCCGTGGCGGCAGTGATACGACCGCCACCGCACTCGGCGTGGCGCTCGACGCCGACTACATCGATATCTTTACCGATGTCGATGGCATCATGACGGCCGATCCGCGCATCGTGGACGGCGCTGTGCGTCTGGATCGCGTGACGTACTACGAGATATGCAATTTCGCGTACCAAGGGGCCAAGGTCATTCATCCGCGCGCTGTCGAATTGGCGATGCAAAAGAACATTCCCATCCGCGTACGAGCCACGGGTCGAACGGATCTGGGGACGCTGGTCACGAGCGCGCCACATCAGTGGGAGGCGCGCCACCCGCAAGACCGGATATTGACTGGCGTTACACACAGCGCCAATTTGACGCAGGTGAAAGTGCAGCACCCGCTCGGGCGGTCCGGATTTCAGACGCAAGTCTTTGACGCGATGGCGCAAGCGGGAATCTCGCTGGATTTCTTTAATGTGACGCCCACGGAGGTTGTGTTCACGGTTCCGGAGGGCAAAGCGGACGCGGCCGTCAGCCTGTTGACGCAGATGGGCATGATCGTCGCCACGGTGCCGAACGTCGCGAAAGTGGCGGCCGTCGGAGCCGGGATTCACGGGGTCCCGGGGGTGATGGCCCGGATCGTCTCCGCGTTGTCCGCAGAGGAGATCGAGATCTTGCAGTCAGCGGACTCCAACACGACCATTTGGTGCCTGGTACACGAGGCGGATCTGATCAAAGCGATTCGGGCGATTCATCACAAATTCGACCTGCACTCGCTGGGAGGCATGTGAGCGATGTTTGGACGTTTGGTCACCGCCATGGTGACGCCGTTTGCAGACGATCTCAGACTGGACGTCTCGCGACTTGAGGTGCTCGTCGAGCACCTTCTCGCAACTGGGACCACGGCCATTGTCGTGGCGGGCACCACGGGGGAATCTCCGACGCTGACGGAATCCGAGAGGATGACGCTTTGTCGCGAGACGGTGCGCATCGTCGCCGGGCGCGTCCCGGTCATTGCCGGGACTGGCAGCTACAGTACGGCAGAGGCGGAGGAACTGACGCGTGAGGCGGATGAAGTGGGCGCCTCGGCCTTTCTGCAAGTCGCACCCTACTACAATAAGCCGTCACAAGAAGGACTGTACCGGCATTTTTGCAAGGTTGCAGAAGTGACCAATAAACCAATTTTGCTTTACAATATCCCGGCGCGCACAGGGGTCAACCTCAGCGTCGAGACCATCGTGCGATTGTCCCGGGTGCCCAACATCGTCGGCGTCAAGGAATCGTCAGGCGATTTCACGCAGATCTCGCGCATCATCTCCGAGACGCCGGAGGATTTCATCCTGTACAGCGGCGATGACAAGTATACGTTGCCTATTCTCGCGTTGGGCGGGGTGGGCGTCGTCAGTGTGGCCGCACATGTCGTAGGCCATGCCATGACGGCCATGATCGAGGCATTTTTCAGCCGGGATGTGCAATCGGCCATGCGGCGGCATCATGAACTGATGCCCCTGTTCGAAGAGTTGTTTCGCACGTCAAACCCAGTCATGGTCAAGACTGCGCTCGCGTTGATCGATGTGCCTGCGGGCGGCGTCCGCCAACCTTTGGTCGATGCCACGCCCGAGGAACGGCGAGGGCTGCGCCGGGTCCTCGGGCAGCATGTGGATCTCTCCACGGTGCATTAGAGTGCTTGCCCGCTTCCCCGGAACCGATGTTGGGGTCGAGGGGCATGTAGAGCCCGTCGCGGGGCCGGCTTTCGTCCCCCGCGACCGGCGAACCATAGTCTATAGTTGCAACAGGTTGGATATCGTACCGCCTGAGTGTCCGGGAAGGCAAAGACGTGAGAGCGCCCTTTTGCAGGCCCGTGCGGTTGTCATGTATAATCAGGTCGACGAGTAGAGAGCGGCCTATTTTAGTCGGAGGTGTACTGTTGAGTAAATTAATTCAGAACAAGTTGCTGATCATCCCCCTGGGTGGGCTTGGAGAGATCGGTAAGAACATGACTGCCTATGTCTACGGCAATGACATGATCGTCGTGGACGCAGGCCTCAAGTTTCCGGACGAGGAGATGCTCGGGGTGGATCTTGTCATTCCCGACATCACCTACCTTGTGGAGAACAAGCACAAGCTGCGTGGCATTTTCGTGACGCATGGTCATGAAGACCATATCGGTGGCTTGCCGTATGTCCTAAAGAGCCTGCAGGTGCCTGTGTATGGCACGCGGTTGACGCTTGGGCTCATCGAAGGGAAGTTGCGCGAACACGGCATTCTCGATCAGTCGAAACTGATCGCCATCACCAACGAGAGTGAAATTGTCGTGGGGCAGTTTACGGTGACGTGTTTTCACGTGAACCACAGTATCCCGGATGCGGTGGGTTTCGCGATCGAATGCCCAGAGGGGATCGTCGTCCAAACGGGCGACTTCAAGTTCGACCAGACCCCGGTCGATGGCCGCAAGGCGGATTACGCCAAGATGAACGAACTGGGCTCCAAGGGCGTGCTCGCGCTTCTCTCTGATAGCACGAACGCGGAACGGCCTGGTTTCACGAGTTCCGAGCGCACGGTCGGCGCCACGATTGACAACGTTTTTGCGACGGCGACGGGTCGCGTCATTCTGGCGACCTTTGCTTCCAACATCCATCGCGTGCAGCAGGTGATTCAGGCGGCGGAGAAGACAAACCGCAAGCTGGCGATCGTGGGCCGCAGCATGGTCAACAACGTGACCATCGCCACGGATCTGGGCTACCTCGAAGTGCAGCCTTCCACGCTTATCGATATTGACGAGATTGGACGGTATGATCCACGTGAGGTCGCCATCTTGTCGACGGGCTCCCAAGGTGAACCGATGTCGGCCCTGACGCGCATGGCCCGGGGCACTCACCGGAAGGTGGAGGTCTATCCCGGCGATACGGTGATCGTCTCCTCGTCGCCGATTCCGGGCAACGAAAAGTCGATTTCGCGCACGATCGACCAGTTGATGAAAGTCGGCGCCCACGTGATCTATCAGTCGGGATCCGGTATCCACGTATCCGGTCACGGTAGTCAGGAAGAACTCAAGCTGATGCTGAATTTTATTCGGCCCAAGTTCTTCGTGCCCGTTCACGGAGAGTTTCGGATGCTGTTTCGGCACACGCAACTGGCGGTGGCCACGGGTGTCGATCCGGAAAACGTCCGCATGTTGGAACTGGGCGACGTGCTGGAGTTCCATGACGGCGAGGCTCGCTTGGGCGGTAAGGTGACTGCGGGTTCCGTGCTGATCGACGGTCTGGGTGTGGGGGATGTCGGCAACATCGTCTTGCGGGACCGTAAGCTCCTGTCGCAAGACGGGATCCTGATCGTCGTGGTGACACTGTCCAAGCAGAAGGGACAAGTCTTGTCCGGGCCAGACATCATCTCCCGCGGGTTCGTTTACGTTCGCGAGTCCGAAGACCTTTTGGATGAGGCCAACCGCGTGGTGTCCTCCACGTTGCAGCGTCTGGTGACGGAAAACGTGAGCGACTGGTCGGGCCTCAAGACCGGCGTCCGCGACGCGCTGAGCCGATTCTTGTATGAGCAGACGCGGCGACGTCCGATGGTTCTGCCGATCATCATGGAAGTGTAAAGAGGCCCTGTTTGGAACATACTACCTGCACTGGGTTTGCCGTTCTTCGAGTGGACGGCGGTCTCGATTCAGGTAGGGGTGACCGCACATGACGAACCTTGGACAACCGCCGCAGTACGATCCCAATTACCCGGAACGGCCTTTTCCAACCCCGGATGAACAAGGGTCACCTGCTGCGGGCACGGCGATAGCGGAGAACATCGAACGCTTGGGGCAAACCAACCCGGTGGCGGACGAGTCCAACATCTATTGCTTGACCATCGTGGGACAGGTGGAGGGGCACATCATGCTTCCGCCGCAGAACAAGACCACCAAGTACGAGCACATCATCCCGCAATTGGTGGCGGCCGAACAAAGCGACAAGATCGAGGGCGTCCTGATCATTCTGAACACTGTCGGTGGCGATGTCGAGGCAGGCCTCGCGATCTCGGAGATGATCGCGTCCTTGTCCAAGCCGACGGTGACGCTGGTGCTCGGTGGCGGCCACTCGATCGGCGTGCCGATCGCGGTGGCGAGTGATTATTCGTTCATCGCGGAGTCTGCCACGATGACGATTCACCCGATTCGATTGAACGGATTGGTGATCGGTGTCCCGCAGAGTTTTGAATACCTCGAGAAGATGCAAGAGCGCGTGACCCGTTTCATCACGCTCCACTCGCGAATCACGGAGCAGACGTTGAAGGATTTGATGTTGAAGACCGGGGAACTCGCCCGGGACATCGGTACCACCGTCGTTGGGCGAGACGCGGTTCAGTACGGGCTCATTGATGAGATCGGCGGTCTTGGACCAGCGATGGCTAAGCTTCGACAGCTGATGGAGCAATCAAGAGCGCAGAGGGGCCGGATGATGGTCCAATGATCTACTGGTCGATCTACCCCTTGGAGGTCGTCTTGGATGGCTATGACGATCCTCGGCGTCAGCCGCAACTCGTGGAGATGCAGGTGCAAGGGAGGACGATGGTGGTCGAGCATGTAGGGCCGGCCCAGGTGCGCATCCATCGGCTCGTGTCGCCGCGCCCCTCGGATTACCTCAACCCCCGCCTCGCTCCAGGGGAGCTCCTTTCCTTGTCGAGTCTGCATGGCATTGACGGACTCATCTGACTGGAGACGAAGCCACGCCACCTTTGACACGTTGAGAGAGGCGCCCGGACGGGCGCTTTCTTTTTTCCACCTGCAGGAGATCAACCGTCCGGACTCGAACAAAGAATAGGGAACGCGGACGCCGATCAATCTTCGGGCGGTTCGATAGTCGGTATGGAGGATGCACTGGATATGGCGAAGCTGGATCACACGAGACGGGTACTGAAGTATGAATTGACCGGGTTGCTGTTTCTGGTCGTAGGGATCGTGACGTTGGGTGACTTTGGAGCAGCAGGTCAAGCGCTGGATGACTTGTGTATCACCCTCGCCGGAAACTGGCATTTTCTTATTCCTTTATACGTGATCTGGGTGGCGTTGCACGTGATGTTTCGACGGCACCGATTTCACTATTCTCAGGTCCAGGTGGGTATTCTTATCCTCTTGTTCGTCGTGCTGACATGGAGTGAGATGTCTCTCTACTCCCTGGCTGTCAGTTCGTATGACAGGGCTTCGGTGAACCTGCTCGGGTTGACCCGAAGTGGCATCGACTCGCTGAATCAGTCGCTGACGGTCTCGGTTCTGAATCAGGGACGGGTTCTGCCAGTTGGTGACGCAGGGGGCGGGATGATCGGCTATGCGGTGTTCGCCGGACTCAAGTATCTCGTGGCCGTGACGGGTACGGTGTTGGTCCTGATCGCATCCACGCTGGCCGCTGCGGTACTCATCACCCGTAAGTCACTCGTGAGCACGATCGAGCATGGCTCCCGCTTTTTCGAGCAACGATTGGACAGGGGGTGGGCTCGCGCGATGAAAGGGTTGGCCCGTGTCTTATCGGGACCTTCTTTGCGCGAGCGCGATGAGGTAAGGGGAGGTTCTAAGCCACGCCCGCGCCGTGCAAAGTCCGTCGCGCAAGACGGTGGTGGAATGAATGTCGCTGATGACTTCAACGGGGCTGAAGCGGATCCGGGACTTGCCGGTACGGGCGCGGCAGGCAAAGCGGGAGGGCGTGCCAGGAAGTCAAGAAAGTCCAAGCGAGCAGAAGCCTTGGCTTTGGCGCTCGACCGCGATGAGGAGAATGACTTGGATCATGACCGCGAGGCCAGTGGTGTGAACGGGTCGCAACGCAGCGCGTTTCCGTTTCCCGACTTCGGGATTCCGTATGGCACGGAACCCCCGTATGAGGACTTTTTGACACAAGCTGACGGGCGGCAACCGGACCTCACTATCCAGGGGGAGTTTGATCTGGATCGATTTGACGAGCTTGCTTCAAGTCCGGTCCGTGACCTCGATGGGGACGCTGACAGCGTGGTGACGTTCGACGCGTCGAACGGGCGGATGACCCTGCAGCGCCCGGCCGTGCCGGTGCCAGGGCTGGCACCGGATCCCATGCTAAGGCGCCCGCTGGATTCCGGCTCTCGTCAACCTCCCGACGCCGCCCCTGGGGTGACGTTGCCCGCCGTGCCGGTTACCCGGCCCTATCGCATGCCGGATGCGCGCCTTCTCGATCGCGGGACGGGTCGCAAGGGCGACTCGGCGGCCATGCAAAAGGACTTGCAGGCGGGGGTTCGCAAACTTGCGGAGACGTTTGCGAGCTTCGGGGTGGAAGTCAAGGTCTTGGGGTACAGCCGTGGTCCGGCTGTGACGCGGTACGAGATCCAACCGGCGGTTGGCGTCAAGGTGTCCCGTATCCTCAGTCTGTCCGACGATCTTGCGCTCGCGCTGGCCGCACGCGATATCCGGATTGAGGCGCCGATTCCGGGCAAATCGGCGATTGGCATCGAGGTGCCGAACAAGGAGATTGCTGTCGTGCACTTTCGCGAGGTCCTGGAAACGGAGGCCTTCACCCATGCGCCGGGCACTTTGTCGATTGCGCTTGGGAAAGACATCGCGGGCAACACGATTATTGCGGATCTGGCGCGGATGCCTCACGTGCTGGTGGCTGGGTCGACCGGATCCGGCAAGTCGGTGTGCATCAACGGCATCATTGCCAGTATCTTGTTTCGGGCGCGGCCGGATCAAGTCAAGTTCATCCTGATTGATCCGAAGATGGTGGAACTCGGTGTTTACAACGGGATTCCGCATCTCTTTGCGCCCGTGGTCACGGAGGCAAGGCGTGCGGCTGCCGCCTTGCGCAAGGTCATCGCGGAAATGGAGCAGCGCTATGAGTTGTTCTCCAAGGCCAAAGTTCGTGACCTGGAAAGATATAACGCCTTCGCTGTTGCAAACGGAAAACCGGTGTTGCCGCTGATCGTCGTGATTATCGACGAACTCGCAGATTTGATGATGGTGGCACCGGGCGACGTCGAGAATGCCATCTGTCGGTTGGCGCAGATGGCACGGGCTTCTGGCATTCACCTCGTCGTCGCCACGCAGCGTCCATCTGTGGACGTGATCACAGGTTTGATCAAGGCCAACATCCCTTCCCGCATCGCCTTTGCCGTGTCGTCCGGCGTCGACTCCAGGACGATTCTGGATGGCTCGGGTGCTGAAAAGTTGCTGGGCCGAGGGGACATGCTGTACATGCCGGTCGGCGCGGCCAAGCCCCTTCGGTTGCAAGGGGCCTATTTGTCCGAGCCTGAGGTGGAAAAGCTCGTTGAGTACGTGAGCAACCAGCAGGAGGCTCAGTACATCGATGACTTCAGTTCGCTGACGGAAGACTCGGCAGATGCTCCGGACGACTTGGATCCGCTGTTCGAGGATGCAGTCAAATTGGTGGTCGAGTCGGAGCAGGCCTCCACGTCGTTTTTGCAAAGAAAGCTCAAAGTTGGCTACGCGCGGGCGGCGCGCTTGGTGGATTCGCTCGAGCAGATGGGGATTGTCGGTCCGTTCGACAACAGCAAACCCCGCGAGGTGTACATGACGCGTGAGCAGTGGCTGGAACGGCAATCGCAGTTGGGATGAGCTGTGGGGTGAGCGTTGAGAAGAGCAGTGAGGTGTACTGTGGGGTGAGCGGTGGCGTGGGACATGTTCTGGAACCCTCGCGCGTAGTATGACAAGAGATGTTGTCATGCCGGCGTGTCAGGGACGGGGGGTGTCGTCATGCGAGTCCGTTATCTTGCCAGCCTTACCGCGCTCGCGCTGCTGACGTCGTGGTGGGGTCCGCAGACCCGCGTCGGCCCGTTGGGGCCGGTTGAACCATTCAGTCATCGCAGTGCTACCGGCCAACAACCGCCGATGGCGCCAGACCTGTCGAGTGCGCGGGAACAGACGATCGCCAACAGGTTGGCGGCCTCCGTGCCGCAGATCGCCGAGATCTACATCGAGCCAGTGCATGGAGGCTATGACCTAGTGGCCACGGCAAGCCTCTCGGATCTGTCCGTCGGCCCACTCGAGGCCGAAGCGATCGCGGCGCGGTACTTGGGGACTGTGTACGGTGAGTTAGCCAAGCTCCCGGTGATCTACGCCGCGCTTTACGCTGAAGAGGCGGGGCAGTACGTCCTCGCGGCTGGCCTCGGAGAACGCGCTCTCCGACAACTGGCTGTGCGATCGTTTGCTCCGGACGGCGGTTTGGCCTTTGTACAGGAACTGGTGCGATTGGATCGATATCAAGGGCCTTTCGGCGATGCGGCTTTTGTGCAATACGCTGGGAGTTAGTCTGGGGTGGGCCCTCGTCTGTGCGTGCGCACTCAGTACCGTGCGCCGTGAAGTGGACTGGACTGAAAAGCGAGTGGGCTTACCGCTTGTGGCGTCCCATACCGACAATGTAGGCCTGGGTGAAACCGATCTCCTCCTGCTGAATTCTGCGAATCAGAACGCGGACCAATTGCTCGTGGCCGGTCCGCAGCAACGTCTCGGCGATAGAGTGGGTGGTGAAGGGAGTGTGCAGGCATCCGGCCACGGCGGGATCCTCTACGAGCACATCCAGCCAGTCGTCTTTGTACGCGTCGCCTCGCCGCGTGGCATAGGCCTCACGATAGAGGTCCTTCACGCAGAAAGGAAGATCCAGTTGTTGGAGATAAAAGTCAAGCTGGTACAGGGCCTGCGCCACGGATAAGTGTTCTTGACCGGATTTCATGGTGTTCTCTCCTTATCATGGTCGAGCGGGCAACGAAGGCCACGTGCCTTGTCGGTTCTATCCAGAATAACGGCGCGGCAGATAATTCTTCTGGCAGACGGTGGCGCGAGAGCGCCATGGTACCGTCTATCCAGAATAACGGCGCAGCCGCTTATTCTTCTGGCAGACGGTGGCGCGAGAGCGCCATGGTACCGTCTATTATGAAGGATCGGCAGACTTCCTGCAAGCGATAGGGCGAGGGCTCCGGTAAGGGTCTTTTGCACCTCGACGAGAACATGGTACAATGGGCGAAAGTGGACATGAGTCAGCGTGGTGTGAGCGGTTGAATCGTTTTCTTTCCTATGCGTCAGTTGCCTTGCTCGGATGTGTGGCGTTGTCCGGGTGCGGATTTGTCGATATCAGTGCGCTCAGGGCCACCTCTGTGAAGCAGAGTGTGGCTGTTTTGGCCGATCGCCAAGAGTTGTCCGGAAGTCTCGTCGCCGGCGCCCTGGCTGCGGCGCCGCGGGGCGTGCTCATTCAGACCATGACCTATCCGGCGGATGCGGCTTCTGTGGCGCATGTCTTGTCGGCCGGTCAACTCGACGCCGTGGTCGTGGATGCCCCGGACGTGGGTGTGCTCTCGTGGGCGCGGCGCTTTCCCCGGACGCGCTTCTTTGTAGTCGGGCAGCCCCTGCCAGGATCTCCGACCAACGTGACGTGGCTCGTGCCTGACATCGCAGAGGCCTCTGCAGCCTATGCGGGCTATCTCGCAGGTGGACTCGCTACCTCACCGGGCAGTGTCGTGGCGGCTGTGTATGGAGGCACTTTCGTTTCGGCGACGGATCGTACGCTTTTTGCCGCGATGGCTTCGGGCCTGCATGCCGCCCTGAGCAGCGCTGTGGCAGTTCCCATGGCCGCCTCCTTGGTGCGGACTCCCGTCTCGGCTGTAATCAACTTGTCCTCCGCGTCGGGTGCAACGGGTGATCCAGCGGCGCCGACGATCTCGCTGGCTCACTTCACGCCGAACGCTGTGGCAACGGTCTCTCCTGGCGAGTTGTTGGCCGAGGCCTTGCGGCTGGTGTGGCACGGCGGCTTTCAGAGCGTGGAAACGGAGCTCCCGGTCGTCTTGCCTGCGCCGACGTTGCAGGCGAATTATCGGGGTTGGCCTGGCGCCGCGGGTGCCAGTGCATTTGCGCGCGCCTTGCAGTCTGGGTTGACGAGTCCACTGGCCTTTTCGGCGGGGTTGCCGAGCGCACGCGAACTCCAGTCGCTACATCTTCCCATTCCGGGGGTGGCCGCCAAAAAACGCGGATGAGACGAGTCGTCGGGTGCGCAAAGAGGAGGTGTCAGTGTGGACGAGTGGTACCTTGAGTATTTCATTCACAACGATCGCTTTGGGCTGATGGGCGACATCGCGTCCGTGCTTGGCATGTTGTCGATCAACATCGTGACGCTTAGCGGGGTGGAGGAGCGCAAACGGGGTTTTTTGCTAAAGACATCCGATTCTTCGCAAATGGACGTCTTGCAGACGTTACTGCGTCAGGTGAGCAACATCACCGTGACGGCGCTAAGGCCCCCCACTTTGCTCGATCGGCTGGCACTTCGTCATGGGCGTTTGATCGAACGCGATGCAGGAGAATACAAGAGTTATCGCTTTACCCGAAATGATCTTGGCATTCTGGTTGACTTCATGGGCGAACACCTGAAGGCATCGGGACATCAGGTGATGGGAATTCGGGGGATGCCGCGCGTGGGGAAAACCGAGTCCGTGGTGGCGGCCAGTGTGTATGCTGGGAAGCGCTGGACATTCGTCTCATCCACCTTGCTCAAGCAGACCATTCGGACGGATCTGGATGAGGACGAGTTTGATCTGGACGATCACGTGTATATTATTGATGGGATCGTGTCGACAATGAGAGGAAACGAGGATCATATGCGTCTCGTTCGGAGAATCTTGCGACTTGACGCACCGAAGATCATCGAGCACCCCGACCTGTTTGTGCAAAAGACGGAGTACACGTGGGCTGTGTTTGACCGGGTCATTGAATTGCGCAATCACCCGGATGAGGAGATTACGTATGAGGGATTGCAATCGCAGTGAGTGGGCACGGTGCGGCAAGGGTTGAAGCGGCAGGCCCACTACCCAGTATGAGGAGGTGAAGTTCGTGCATACGGATGGCATGGGTGCGGGACCCCCGGATCCACATGCAGTACGTTTGCGGGAACTCGGCGAACTCTTGCGAAAGACGCGGGAGGACAAGCGAATTTCCGTCGCTGAAGCGGTTGAGGCGACCAAAGTTCGTTCCCGGTACCTCCAGGCCATTGAGGCTGGAGACCATGGAATCCTCCCCGGCAAAGTTTACGCACGCGGGTTTGTGCGCACGTATGCAGACTTTCTCGGCCTGGGCGGAGCGGAGTTGGCCAATCTCTACCTTGGTGTGGCCCGCGATGAGGAACTTCCCCGTCTCAGCCAGCCTGGTGTGGGAGCTCGCTCCATGGCCACGCCGGTTTCGACGCCTGCGGCTCAGTCGCGATCGAGTGCAGCGAAACGGCGGGCGTTGCGAAACTCTGCGCGTGTGGATTCTGGTTTTGGGACGGGCCTGTTAAAGGTGGCAGCCGTCGTGGTGTTGTTTACCCTGGCTGTGGTCGCCTACGCCGCCCTGTCGCATTCACATAGAAGTGAGGAGTCGACCGGGGCGGTGCAACGGCCTGGTCAGACGGCAGGCGCCAAGGCGAAGTCTCATCCCGGCGGGGTGGTAGGCAAAGGGACGGCAAAGGTGGACTCCACGGCAAAGTCGGCCAAGACTGTGGCGACAGGAACCATGGGTCAAACCAAGCCCGCTGGCGCAAAAACGGGCGCAACGAGCCCTGTGTTGACTGAGGTGTCTTCCAGGTCGGGCGCGATCGCTTTCTCCGTGGCCGCGTCGGGACCACTTCATGTGACGTTGTCCACGGTCGGGGGCCCCTGCTGGTTCGAGGCCACGGCAGACGGCAGCGTGTTGAACAGCTACACTGTCAAAGCGGGGCAGTCGGCGCAGCTGACCGCAGTCCGGACGCTGTCCATTTTGCTTGGCAACCTGCCTGTGGCGCGCCTGCAGGTGGATGGCCTGGCGGTTCCATTGGGGACGGGGACTAATCCAACGACGTACACGTTTACAGAGGTTTCGAAGTAAGTAGAGCCAGACGACGTGGAATCGCTTTTACGGGAGAGGTGCGATATGGCGAAGGAAGAGTCATTTGACGTCGTGTCCAAGGCAGACCTGCAAGAGGTCGGGAACGCTGTCAATCAGGCGCAAAAAGAACTGGAGACGCGCTTTGATTTTAAGGGCAGTCACAGTTCCATCGAGTTATCCGATGACGTCCTGACCGTGATCTCCGATGATGAATACAAGTTAGCAAGCGTTCTCGACATCGTCCAGTCCAAGCTGATCAAGCGCGGTGTCTCGCTAAAGTCGCTCGACTACGGCAAGATCGAGCCTGCAGCCAAGGGGACGGTGCGACAAGTCGTCAAAGTGAAACAAGGGCTTGATCAAGACGTTGCCAAACAAATCGTCAAGTTGATCAAGGACGCCAAGCTGAAGGTTCAGGCATCGATTCAAGGGGATCAGGTGCGCGTCAGCGCGAAAAGCCGTGATGACCTCCAGGACGTGATCCAACTTCTGAAACAACAGGATTATCCGGCAGATCTTCAGTTTACGAATTATCGATGAGCAAGGAGTGTACGCCACTTGAGCCAAGCGCTCTTTTGACAGGTGCCCCTTTGGTTTAGTATACTTTTGCCTAGAGATGTGGATTGGGCATCCAACGTTCGGGTGAGAATGGGGAGGTCGCTTGGTGAATCTGGCTAACCGCATTACGATAGCCAGAGTTCTCATGACGCCGCTCGTGGTGATCATTGTCTTGTTGCCGGGCACATGGGGTTCGGCACACCTTGACGGTCATGTGGTGACTGGGCGCGATCTGCTCGCCACCTTGTTGTTTTTGATCGCTACGGCCTCTGATGGACTGGATGGGTATATTGCCCGAAAGCGAAACCTGATTACAAACTTCGGTAAGTTCCTGGATCCGTTGGCGGACAAACTTCTCATCTGTGCTGTGCTCATTGCATTGGTGGCGGAGGCTGAAGTGCCGGCTTGGATGACCATTGTCATCGTGAGTCGGGAGTTCGCGGTCACAGGGTTACGGTTGGTCGCCGCGGATGATGGTGTGGTCATTGCGGCTGGTTCGCTCGGCAAGTGGAAAACGCGGGTACAAGTGATCGCTGTAACGGCAGTCCTTCTTCGCAACTTCCCCTTTTTCTATCTCCATCTTCCGATCGCCTCGTGGTTATTGTATGCCGCCGTTGTCCTCACCGTCTGGAGTGGGATCGACTACTTCGCGCGCAACTGGCGCATTATCGACCCCTACCGTTGAGCGAGCGTTGCCGTTCCTTTCGTCTCGAGGGGGTTTTGCATGAAAGCAGAGTTGATCGCGGTCGGCACGGAGATTTTGCTGGGGCAAATCGACAACTCCCACGCAAGGTATCTGTCGCAGGAACTCGCGGGTTTGGGTGTATCTGTCTATTTCCACTCGACTGTGGGCGACAATGAAGAACGGGTGGTACAACTCGTTGACCGTGCGTTGGCGCGCTCCGATGTGATCATTGTCACCGGGGGACTCGGTCCAACCGCAGATGACTTGACTCGGGAAGCCGTGGCACGTTCTTGCGGCCTTGAGCTCACGTTCTCGCAGGCGGCCTTTGATCGGCATGTGGCACCTTACTTCGCGCGCATCGGACGAGCGATGCCGGAGACCAACCGCCGCCAGGCTTTTCAGGTCGGATCCGCGGAGTTTCTAGTGAATCCGCGTGGTACGGCCCCCGGTCAGTATATTGAAACGAACGGCCGTCACATCTTCCTGTTGCCGGGGCCGCCGCTTGAGATGCGTCCGATGTTTCAGGAGTCGGTGAAACCTGTGCTGGCTCGTCTGGTGACAGATGGGGTGATCGTCAGTCGCGTGTTGCATCTGTTTGGCATCGGCGAATCGGGCGCGGCCGAACGGATCGCTGACTTGCTGGTCAATCAGTCGAATCCCACGATCGCCCCGCTTGCCTCGGAAGGCGAGATGATGTTTCGTCTCACCGCCAAGGCGGACGACGAGGTGTCTGCCAAGAAACTGATCGACCCTGTCGAGTTGCTGTTGCGGAAGCGTTTCGGTCATTTGATCTACGGCGTCGACGCCGATTCGCTGGTCAGCGTTACGCTTGATGCATTGCGTCAGCGGGGGTTGACGATGGCGGTTGCGGAAAGTTGCACGGGGGGCATGCTGGCGTCGATGATCGTCGATCGGCCCGGTTGCTCTTCGCAGTTTCGGGGTGGTGTCGTAGCCTATGACAACGCAGTGAAGGTCTCTTTGCTCGGCATTGACCGAGACGTGATCGATGCGCATGGCGCGGTGTCTGAACCCGTCGCCGTGGCGATGGCGGCGAGCGTGCGACGTGCGCTTGGGGCGGACGTCGGGGTGGGCATCACGGGCGTTGCTGGGCCCGACGGCGGATCGACCGAAAAGCCTGTGGGCTTGGTCTATGTTGCGGTATCCGTGGCAGATCGCACAGAAGTTCGCGCTTTTCAGTTCGCCGGTGATCGGGCGCAGATCCGGATTCGTGCAGCCAAGGCGAGTTTGCATCTCGTACTTCAGGTACTACAGGTACTGCGGGAATTACAGTAGTGACGAAGACAATTCATTTTGTGGACAGGACAGGTGATTGCATGACAACATTTCTGGATTTTCAATTGAGTAAAAAACTGCAAGATGCGATCGATGAGATGGGGTACGAGGAGCCGTCCCCGATTCAAACCACGTGCATTCCGCTGATCCTCGAAGGCAAGGATGTGATCGGGCAGGCGCAGACGGGAACCGGAAAGACGGCGGCTTTCGGAATTCCGCTGGTCGAACAGGCGGGTACTGGGCGGCACGTGCAGTCCATCATCTTGCTTCCGACGCGGGAGTTGGCGATTCAGGTTGCCGGTGAACTGCGCAAGATCTCCAAGCACAAGCGCACCAAGACACTGCCGATCTACGGCGGGCAGTCCATCGGGCATCAGATCCGCGCGTTGGAACAGGGCGTGCAGATCGTCATCGGGACGCCAGGCCGTGTGCTTGACCACATCCGCCGTGGAACGCTGAAACTGGACAAAGTTCAGACCCTTGTGCTGGATGAAGCGGATGAGATGCTGGACATGGGCTTCATTGAGGACATCGAGACGATCTTGCAGGAGACGCCAGCCACGCGTCAGACGTTGTTGTTCTCGGCGACCATTCCAGCGGAGGTTCGTCGTCTGGCGAACCGTTACATGAACAACCCTGAGCACGTACAGATGGCGCGCAACGAGATGACGGTTCCTCTGATCGATCAGGTCTACTACAAGGTCCTGGAGCGGACGAAGCTGGAGAGCGTCTGCCGCATCATTGACAGTCAGGATGTCTCGCTTGGCATCATCTTCTGCCGTACAAAGCGCGGTGTGGATGAATTGACGGAGGCACTGATGGCCAGAGGCTATCTGGCGGACGGACTTCACGGAGATCTGAGTCAGGCGCAGAGGGACCGGGTCATGAAGCGGTTCCGCAACAACGAGATCGAGTTGCTGGTTGCCACCGATGTGGCAGCGCGGGGAATTGACGTGGGCAACGTCACGCATGTCGTCAACTACGATATCCCTCAGGATACGGAGTCTTATGTCCACCGTGTTGGACGGACGGGACGCGCTGGGCGCCGCGGTTTGGCCATCACCTTGGTTACGCCGAGAGAATTCAAGTTGCTAAAGACGATTCAGCGCGAAACGAAGGCCGCCATTGACCTGCGTGAAGTACCGTCACTTGCGGACGTGGCAGAGCGGCAAGCCGTGATGTGGCGAGAGCGGCTCCAGGCGACGGTGCAAGAGGGGCAACTGGCTCACTACCGGGCGATTCTTGGCGATCTCGTGGATGAACTGGACCCCATCGACCTGGCGGCGGCAGCGCTGAAGCTTGCATCGGCCGGAGAATTGGAAACCGAGGCGCCGGAGCAGTATGATTTCGGTGAGACGGGCGCATCGGCGGGTATGGTAAGGTTCTTCGTCAACCTCGGACGCGGCGCGAGGATGGGAACCACGGACCTCGTGCGTGCGATCGCGGATGAGGCGGGTGTGCCAAGCACGGTCATTGGCAAAGTGGACGTGTTCGAGAAATTCAGTTTCATCGAGGTGCATGAGGATTCAGCGCCGTTTGTGTTCGAGGCTCTTCGTCAGTCCCGTATCAACGGGATGCGTGTCAACATGGAGCCGGCGCGCCCCCGTGCCTCTTCAGGCGGCGGGTACCGCCGCTAACCTAGGGCGGACGACGGACGACAGGTCAGGGACGAGGCAAAGGGGGTGCCGCACAGGCACTCCTGCTTGCCTCGTCTTTTCGTGCTGTCGGTCCTTGTGGAAACTTGAAACAAATTCTCCCATAGAAAATACGCGAACAGATGTTTGTGTTTTCGCGAGCTAGCCTGTACAATATTTGCTAGAGCGAGAACGAAGGGTGTGGCGGACGGTGGCGGATCGCAAGAGTGCGTTGGAGACGGCGATGAGCAAGATTGAGAAGCAGTTCGGCAAGGGTTCCATCATGAAACTCGGTGAAGCGCATGCGACGATGAACGTCGAGGCCGTGTCGACCGGATCACTGTCGGTCGATATCGCGCTCGGGGTAGGCGGGTTTCCGAAGGGCAGGATCATCGAAATCTATGGGCCCGAGTCGTCGGGAAAGACCACGGTCGCATTGC
Source organism: Bacillota bacterium (assembly GCA_026627155.1). Taxonomy (GTDB): domain Bacteria; phylum Bacillota; class Bacilli; order Alicyclobacillales; family SLC66; genus JAPNUJ01. The sequence continues at coordinate 22,266 of JAPNUJ010000008.1, forward strand.
ATGCCATCGCCGAGGTGCAGAAACTCGGAGGACAGGCCGCCTTTATCGATGCGGAGCACGCCTTGGATCCACTGTACGCGAGAAACCTCGGCGTCAACATCGACGAGTTGTTGATTTCTCAGCCGGACACCGGTGAGCAGGCGTTGGAGATCGCGGAGGCGCTTGTTCGGAGCGGTGCCGTTGACATCATCGTGATCGACTCCGTAGCGGCCCTCGTCCCGAAGGCGGAGATCGAGGGAGACATGGGGGACAGTCACGTCGGCTTGCATGCCCGGTTGATGTCCCAAGCGCTACGCAAACTCAGTGGAGTGATCAGCAAGTCGGGAACGATCGCCATCTTCATCAACCAGATTCGGGAAAAGATCGGCGTCATGTTCGGGAATCCGGAGACGACAACTGGGGGCCGCGCCTTGAAGTTCTACGCGTCAGTTCGTTTGGAGGTTCGACGGGCAGAAACGCTGAAACAGGGCAACGACATGGTGGGAAACCGCACCAAGATCAAGGTCGTCAAGAACAAGGTGGCACCGCCTTTCAAACAGGCTGAAGTGGACATCATGTTTGGCGAGGGGATCTCGCATGTGGGCGAGATCGTGGATATCGGAACCGAACTTGAATTGATCCAGAAGAGTGGGGCCTGGTATTCGTATGGCGATGATCGATTGGGTCAAGGCAAGGAGAACGCCAAGCTCTTTTTGAAGGAGCATCCCGAGATTGCTGCGGCTATCGAAGCCAAGATCCGGGAACGCACGATTGTTCGCGATCCGCATCCAGTAGCGGCGATCCCGGATGATGAGGTGGATGATGTCGACGATTTTGACTTCGAAGAGTGAAGGCGATGTGGAGCGCCATGGGGATCGCGAAGACGATGCGCCCTATGGTGTAATTGGGCGCGTGGTCCAAGGGGCGGGAACACCCTCTGAGAGGTGTATCGAACTTGCTTCTGGCGACGTCGCGGGACCGTATCACGTGCTGGACGTGTTGTCTTGCGACGTGCATGCTGGCGACCTGTTTGACGCGTCACTTCAGCACAGGCTCGAGCGGTCGCGAATGGTCCGCCAAGGCCGCGATATGGCGCTGAAGTACATGGCTATGGCAGCGCACAGTCGATTTGAGGTTCAGCGCTACCTGGCGCTAAAGCGAGGGATACCCCCGGCGGTTGCGGAATCTCTTGTGCAAAGTTTGGAGCAGGAAGGATACCTGGATGATCTCGCTCTGTGCCTGAGGCTCGTTGAACAGGCAGGGATGCAGACCCATCCGCCCGGGACCATGGCCCTGTCGCAGCGGTTGCAACGCCGCGGCTTGGACAAGAAGACGATTCGTGCAGCGCTTGCTCAAGCAGGATATGAGGAGTTTGACGGGGCGCTCGGGCAGGGTGAACGCAAACTGCCGGAACTTCGCGCTCGCGTGGAGAGATTACTCTGCAAGAAGGGCAATTCCGGAGATGGACGCCAGGAACTTTACCGGTTGCGCGAGTCGCTCGCCGGCTTTCTTGCCCGAAAGGGGTACGGACAAGAGACGGTCCGGGCGGTGGTGGAACGGTTGCTGGGCGACTGATTTTCGTCTCGGGTAACGTCTGGACAGTGCTGTTGACAGTCATTGGCACGCGACTTATAATAAAGGACGCGTATACCTACTGGTTTAAACTCTGTTGCGGATGAAGTGAGTGTGATTCTGCAACGCGAGGGTCTCGAAGATCGCGTCGTCCTCGCTCGTGAGTGCATGGGCCAGGAGGAAGTTGACATGATAAGCATAGTGTGGCTTGTCATCGCGGTTCTTGTGGCTGTGGTTCTTGTTTCCGCTGGGTTTCTCGTATGGTTGAACCTTCGTTCGAAGACGGTGGATCTCTCACTGTCATCTGCCCGCGCTCAGGCGGAACAGGTCATCGAAACGGCTCGACGGGAAGCAGAGAGTTGCGTGAAGGAAGCAACGCTCGAAGCGAAAGAGGAAGCGCACAGGATTCGCAATGACGCAGAGAGGGATTTGCGTGAACGGCGTGGGGAAGTACAGCGTCTGGAACGGCGATTGTTGCAAAAGGAAGAGTCATTGGATCGCAAGCATGAAGCATTGGAACGTCGCAGTG
>JAPNUJ010000008.1:24355-49501 GCA_026627155.1 Bacillota bacterium
GTCTTGCGTGAAGAAGCGGAGATCCTCGTGAAGCGCAGAGTTCAAGAGATGGAACGCATCTCTTCGATGACGCGCGACGAAGCCCGCGACTTCATCCTCTCGCAGGTACGTTCTGAGTGCAAGCATGATGCAGCTGTTCTGATGAAGGAGATCGAGACCCAGGCGAAAGAGGATGCCGAGAGAAAGGCCAAGGAGATCATCGCGACCGCGATTCAGCGATGCGCGGCCGATCACGTGGCCGAAACGACAGTATCCGTTGTGGCACTGCCAAACGATGAGATGAAGGGTCGGATCATCGGGCGCGAAGGTCGTAACATTCGAACGCTGGAAACGTTGACGGGTGTGGACCTGATCATCGATGATACGCCGGAGGCCGTCATCTTGTCGGGGTTTGACCCGATCCGTCGTGAGATCGCGCGGATTGCCCTTGAGAAACTGGTCTCGGATGGTCGGATCCATCCAGCCAGAATTGAAGAGATGGTGGAGAAGGCAAGGCGAGAGGTCGAGGAACGCGTTCGCGAAGAGGGCGAGCAGGCCGTCTTCGAAGCGGGTGTGCACGGCATTCACCCGGATCTTGTTCGCGTGCTTGGACGGCTGAAGTATCGTACTAGTTACGGTCAAAACGTCTTGAAGCATTCGATTGAAGTTGCCCATCTGGCTGGACTGATGGCCGCGGAGTTGGGCTTGGATGTGGCGCTCGCGAAGCGCGGTGGTTTGTTGCATGACGTCGGTAAGGCCGTTACGCATGAAGTCGAGGGTTCGCATGTTGAGATTGGCGTGGACCTTGCACGCAAGTACAAGGAACATCCGATCGTGATCAATGCAATCGGAGCGCACCATGGAGACATCGAGTATACGTCGCCGATCTCGGTTCTGGTTGGGGCTGCCGATGCCTTGTCGGCCGCACGTCCAGGGGCGCGTCGCGAATCGTTGGACGTCTATCTGAAGCGACTCGAACGGCTGGAACAGATTGCGTGTTCCTTCGATGGCGTGGACAAGTCGTACGCGATTCAAGCTGGACGGGAGATTCGAATTATTGTCAAACCAGAGCAGGTGGATGACGCGGAATCGATTCGAGTGGCCAAAGAGATCTCCAAGCGAATCGAGGGTGAACTCGACTACCCAGGACAGATCAAGGTCACCGTCATTCGGGAGACAAGAGCAGTAGAATACGCGAAATAAAGCGGCCATCGGCTGCTTTATTTATTTGCTGGGGGACGGTGTCGCGCCGCCGTCCGCAGGAAGAACAGGCGACGAGTCAGGGGTTCTCGACTGTGACGAAGCCGGGAATCGGGGAAAGGGAGGCGCCGGGGTGAATATACTGTTTATCGGGGACGTAACGGGGGTAGCTGGTCTGCGGATGGTTGACCGGCAGTTGCGACCTTTGCGGGAACGCTATCCGGCGGATCTGGTGATTGCCAATGCCGAGAATGCTGCGCCCACGGGGCGCGGTATCACCGCTGCGCATGCCGAGCGCCTGTTCGATAGCGGTGTCGAGTTTTTGACCATGGGCAATCACGTTTGGGATCAACGCGAGGCGTATGCCTTGCTCGAGCAGGATGGGCGGATCGTTCGCCCTGCCAACATGCATGCGAGCGCGCCCGGGCGAGGCTACACGATTTGCCACGCGGGCGGGAAGAGCGTGGCCATTCTGAATCTGATCGGCCGAACGTACATGGCACCATTTTCCTGTCCCTTTGAAACCGCGGATCGTTTGCTCGCCGAGATAAAGGAGCGGGCTGATATCTGTCTGGTGGACTTTCACGCGGAGATCACTTCGGAGAAGTTGGCGATGGGATGGTATCTGGCGGGCCGCGCAACGGCGGTGGTGGGGACGCATACCCATGTGCAGACAGCCGATGAGCGTGTGCTGCCGGGGGGAACCGCGTATATCACGGATGTCGGGATGACCGGTCCCCGAGACGGGATCCTGGGCGTAAGACGCGATCAGGTGATCCGGCGCTTTCTCGATCAGATGCCGGTTCGATTTGAGTTGGCGGACGGGGCGTGGCAACTGGGCGCCGTTTACATTCAGGTGGACGATTCGGGGCGGGCCACCTCGATCGAGCGGGTGATGCTGGTCGATTAAGTGTGATGGCCGGCACCGAAATGGCTTGGGGCAGGAAACGGTGGGGGGTTGGCTAGATGTACAAGGGACTGTATGCGATTGATGGCCACGCGGATATCTTGTTTCGGATGGGCAGCGAACGACTTTCGTTTTATGATCCAGTTTCGCCGTTGCACCAATCGTACACTCATCTAAGGGAAAGTGGGATTGACCTTCAGGTGTTTGTCACGTTCAATATGCCAGACGTCAGCGCAAATGAACAGTTATTGCAGGTCATGGACTCTTTGCATCGGTTTCACACCGAGGTCTATCGCCCGGAAGCGATCGTCGTCATTCGAACGCGCGCACAGCTACAGGCGCACATGAAGAATCCGACGCGTCTGGCCACTTTGCTGTCTCTCGAGGGAGCCGACGCTCTGAATGGTCACCTGAGCGTCCTGCACGCCTTGTTCCAAATGGGCGTTCGTCTGATCGGACTGACCTGGAATGGCGCGAATTGCGTCGCGGACGGCGTTGGGGAGCTGCGTGGCGGCGGACTCACGGCGTTTGGTCGCGAGACGGTGGCTCAGATGCAGGAACTCGGAATGCTCGTCGATGTGTCGCACCTCGCGGCGCGCGGCGTGTGGGACGTGATCGAGGTCACGCAGAAGCCTGTCATTGCATCGCACAGCAATGCCCTTGCGGTTCATCGCCATCGACGCAACCTGACTGATGATCAGATCCGCGCCATTGCCCAAACGGGCGGTGTGGTCGGAGCGACATTCGTGCCAGCGTTTGTCGGTGAAGGTACCGATCTCGGAAGCGAGGATGTTCTGAGACACATTGATCACTTGATCCAGGTGGGTGGTCTGGACGGGGTGGCACTGGGTTCGGACTTTGACGGAATCGAGCACACGCTCACGGATCTGCGCAACGGGTCCGATTACCCGGCCTTCTATGGCAAACTCGAGGCTCGCTATGGGATAGAGGGTCTGCGGCGTTTGATCGGGGGAAATTTGGCACGGGTTCTGTCGGATACGCTCCCAGACTGATGGTTGACACGAAAAAGGACGCCCAAAACTTGGGCGTCCTTTTTCGTGTCATAGGCCCGAGCCCGGTCATACGATAAGGCGAAGGCAGGCGGATGTTCCGTGATCGCCGGGTCCCGGCGCACCAACTGGATACCGCAGGCATACTGATGATAGTGACATCGCCTAGAGACGGCGCCGCCGATCATCTGGACAGGAAAGAGGAGGTAGCAGACGTGATGCTCTCCAGGACAACGGACTATCGCGAGATCATCACCAGCGCCGTGTGCGGAAAGGGCAATAAATATTCTCAGTCCACGTACACGATTCGTACCGCGAACCGACCGACGACCATCGGTGGGTGCTGGGTGATGAATCACACCTGCGAAGGAACACTCGCAGGAGATGTGGTCGAGGTGCACGGTCGCTTCGACGTCAATGTGTGGTATTCATACAACGGTAACAGTGAGACGGCTGTTGCCAAGGATACGGTCTCCTACGTCGAGCAGATCGCTCTCGTGGATCTCGATCCGAACTGCTTCCAAGACGGTCTGGAGGTCAGTGTAAAAGTGCTGCAGCAACCGAACTGCCTGGATGCCACAGTTGTGGATGCGGGCGCAGAGATTCTCGTTCGCGTGGAGCTCGAACTGAGCGTCGAAGTGATCGGGCGGACCAAAGTGTGTGTGCTCACCTGTTTTCCTGATGGAAAGAAGGATGCCTTTGACGAGGAGAGCAGTTTCCTTGAGGAAGAGTCCTCGGACCGCCTGGTCTAATTGGGGTGAGTGCAGTGATCGCATCCGTCCTCGGTGCGAGAACGCAGATCAAACAGGGCGCCTGGCGCCCTCTTTTTTTTGACAAGGGGTGGTTGGATATGGCACGGCCATCGCTCGTTTCGCGCAAGGGGTCCGACGAGCGTCCTGAACCCGTTTATACTCAGATGAGCTCCGGCGGACTGCGCATCCCACTGGACGCCGCGACCGCCGATAAACGTTCGCAGTCGCTGATCGTTCAGTGTGGTCGGCGTCAGATTATCGTCCCGATGCCTCGAGGTCACCGGGATCTTGCCTTGGGTCCGGACCACCTCCGCGAACTGGCTTGCCCTAGCACTCGTCTGCAGTTGCAACGGCAGACATCGGGGCTTCGCATAGGCCCGGTCTTTGGCGTGTACACTCTGCAGTTTCCAGGTGACAAACCGTTTGGTCCGCAGACCGCGCTCTTTCGTGATGTGGCGATCCTGTGCCGACGCTACGGGGCCCTGTGTGTCATTCTGACACCCGGCAGCCTTGACCCCGTCGCGATGTGTGTCAACGGGTATCGAATGACGGAGACGGGCGTCTGGAGACGCGAGCGCCTGCCTTGGCCCGACTATGTGTGGCGGCGAGTGACCGTGCGACCGGCGGCGCTGGAGAGTGTGTTGCAAGAGGACGAACGCTGCTGTGCCGCCTTGTCGCTCAATGGCGCACTGCTTCGTGCGGAGAGTGAAAAATGGCGACTGTATCAAGAGCTTCGCGAAGACCCCGCATTGCAAACGCATCTTCCGCGGACCCAACTGGTCGGAGATGCAGACGACATCCGTAGCGCGCTCGAATCGTACCAAGACATGTATGTGAAACCCACGCGTGGAACGCAAGGTCAACGCATCGTTCGCGTCCGACAAGAGGGCAAGACCCTATATCAACAACCGGTCAGAGGGAAGTCTGTGCGCCTCGGCGCAGGTGACCGCGCTGCCGCGGCGCTGCACCGCTACTGGACTGCTCGTTTACAGCGGGACCCCGGGCGTTATATCGCGCAAGAAACCGTGGACGTGATGCGGGTCAAGTCCGGTAACCCGTTTGACGTCCGGTTCCTGATACAGGCCGTACCCGACGCGGAGCCCGCGTGCACTGCCACGGTGATCAAAGTCGGGGACGGCGAGGCGATCACCACGAATCTCCATACGGGCGGCCAAGCCTGCTTGCCGGAAACGCTAGGACCGCATCTGAACAAGCGCGACCTGGCACTGTTTCGCGAGGGTCTGCAAGCTGGCGCCAACCTCGCGCAGACCGCCTTCGTCACGTTGGCAAAGAGACGCCCGGGATTGGTCGAGCTCGGCGCCGATGTCGCGATCGACCGCAAGGGCCAGCCTTGGCTGCTCGAAGTGAACCCCTGTCCGGGAAGGCGAATGCTGCGTGATGTCGATCCGGGCCTTCGGCATTTGTCACTTGTTCGGGTCGTTGAATATGCTGTGTTCTGTACCGGATTTTCCTGCTCACATCCTGCTCGCAAAGGGGAAGACATATGACATGGGTCGATTCCCCGATTCTGCTGTCTGCCGTCGTCAAGAAAGTTCGTCGACCGACCTTAGGCGTCATGGCGCGTCCGCGTGTCGTGGAGGGTCAGTTTGTCGGAAAGCAGGGACCCGTGCTGTTGAAGTACCTGGAGACAGCACGGAAGTTGCATGCCCTTGCTTGCGTCTTTGATCCCGCTGAAGTGGATTGCGCTCGGGGGCGATTGTTGGGTTTTGTCCTGGATCCGAGCGCGCATCGAGACCAACCACGCGTCCAAAAAGTCGATCTCCCGATTCCGCGAGTGGTCTACGACCAGGTCCTGTCGCGCCGCTACGAGAGGACCGCTACAGTTGTGGCTGTGCTGACAGCGCTGAAGGAGCACGCGGCTGTGTTTAACGGGGGCTACTTTGACAAATGGGAAGTTCACGGCTGGCTCTCGGATACCCCAGAGTTGAAACCGTACGTGCCAGCTACTGAACTGTTGACAGGCCCCGGTGTGACTCGCAGATTTCTCGAACAGTACCCGTCGGTCTTCGTGAAGCCGATCCATGGTTCACTGGGCCTTGGCATCGTTCGGGTGCTGCGCAAGGATTCAAAATGGACGGCCGTGCTGCGCGCCAAGACCGGAAATCAAGTGGAGTACGTGACCGATTCTGCAAAAGATCTCTACGCCCATTTTCGTAAACGTTGGCAAGCCACCCGTCACGTTATCCAGCAAGGGTTGCCCCTCCTCTTGGTCTCCGATCGACCGGTCGACATCCGCGTGATCACACAGAAAAATCAGGTTGGCGAGTGGCAAGTGACGAAGCTGTTCGTCCGGATGGCCGGCGATGGCGAGTTCATCTCCAACTTGACGACCGGCGGCGAGGCCTTCTCTCTTTCGGAACTCGCCAAGTCGGAACCGTCAGTACACATCGCGCGGGCGAAACGCGAAATCCGACATGTGGCACGGCTTGTTCCGAACGCCATCGAATCTGCCTCCGGACGACTTCTCGGGGAACTGGGCATCGACGTCGGACTGTGCGCCGACGGGAGACCCTACATCATCGAAGTCAACTCGAAACCGTGGAAGGCACCAGAGACGGTGAACGGCTCTGCGCAACTCGTCGAATTGTCGTTTGAACGCCCCATCCGGTTCGCGCTCCATCTGGCTCAGATGCCTGACTCGGTGAAGGGGGTAGACTCATGAGTTATGTCTTGTTGCACACCGGGCAAGGGTCTGCGGAGCGATTGGCCCGCAAGGTGGGCAAGGTGGTAGCTGTGCGCGATGTACGCCTGATTGGTGTGGACGACGTCGTGTTTCGCTATGGGAACGTTCGCGACCCCGATGTCGGGTTCTGGACAGTGAATCGACGTGAGGCGATGCGCTGTGCCGCGAACCCGGACACGATGCGCAAGATGCTCCGTCGGGCTGGGGTGCAAAGCCCTAAACCCGGAGTCGGGAACGCGCGCATTCAACTGAATCGCCACTACCGGATTCCCGTGTTTGGTCTGAAGGCTCAAGGATGCTTTCGCACGGATGGTAAGACGGTGTGGTTGCATCAGCGGATCAACCAAGTACAAGACTCGTTCCAAGAGGTACAAGTCGACGCCGATGAACAGGCGCGCCGGGTCTGTTTGCTGGCTGTCCGCGCGATTCACGCGCTCGGCCTGGAATGCGGTCTGGTCAGCGTTGGGGTCAACCCACACGGTCGCCTGTTGGTGCTGGATGTCTCCCCGTCGCCCGTGCTGAGAGGGCGTATGCTGGACTTGTATGCGGCAGGGCTGCAGGAGTACATCGACAATATGGACAGATCCCGCCAAGGACCTGACAGCGCGCTGCTGATGGGCACCGATCTGGAGTTCATGATGCGAACGCAAGAGGGGAAGATGATGTTAGCCTCCCGTTTCTTCCCGGCCAAAGGCAGCGTTGGCTGTGATGCGAGAACATTTGCCGGGGACCGTTCCAAGCGCCCCCTGGCGGAACTTCGGCCAGAGCCTGCGAAGACGCCCGAGGAACTGTGTCGCAACGTGGAGACGACACTGCGCCAAGCGATGACAATGGCAAAGCGCGAACATCCCCAGTGGGTGGCCGGGAGTTCTCCGTTTGAGCGTTTCACGCTGGGTGGGCACATTCACTTCAGCGGGATCCCGTACACAGGCCGTCTGGTAGACCTGCTGGATGTCTACGTCGGCTTGCCGCTCATGCTCATCGAGGACCCGACCACGGCCCGTCGCCGCCGCCCCAAGTATGGTTTTCTTGGCGACGTCCGCCACAAGGCGTATGGCGGTTTTGAATACCGGACCCCCGCCAGTTTTCTCGTCGACCCGGACATTACGCTCGGGGCGTTGGCGCTGGCCTATCTTGTCGCGGTGAACCACAGTACGCTGCCCTACCTGCCACTGCACACGCCCGACAACGCCAGGGCATTCTATCACAACGACCGCGACCGGCTCTTGGCGCTTGCCATGGACGCCCGGGAACACTTGTCACGGACGCCGACCTATGGTCGGTATCGGGACGTCATCGATCCGATCTTCGACATGATTGCAAAAGACGAGGTGTGGGATGAGACTGTCGATATTCGGACGGCGTGGGGGCTGCCCCTGACCCAAGCCAAAGAGAGAAAGTCGCGCAAAGGCCAACACCGAGCCTCCTGAAGGGCATTCGGTGGCTGAAGGGACGATCATCCATGAATCTGATACTCGGGATCTTGACCAGCGAACAAAATGTCCGCTCTCCTTACATTCGCTCGCTGTTGCGCACGGGCCGCGAACGCGGCGTTATGGTGTTCAGCTTCACCCCACGCGGCCTGACGGACGCAGGGGCACGGTTTGTCGAAGGGTTCGGTGGGGCGGGGGAGCGGCCCAAGGGTGTGTTTCCATGGCCAACCGTCGTCTACAATCGCGTGGCCACGCGAAAAGACGAGGTATCGCCGTCTGTGGAGCGGGTCAAGTGGGCGCTTCGGCAGCGCGGCGTACGGTACTTTAACGAGCGCTTCTTCAACAAACGCGAAGTGGATCAGGTGCTCCGCGCTGACTCCGAGACGGCGCTACTCTTGCCTGACACCGTGTCAGGTTGGGACGCGCATCGAGTCAGTGAGATGTTGACGCGCTACGGCAGTGTATTTGTGAAGCCGATCAGTGGCAGCTTCGGCGAAGGCATCTGCCAATTGACGCAGGTGGGCAACCGCTATCGAATGGACGTTCGGGGACAGTTGGGTACGGTTCCACGGTTTTACGACGATCGCGATGACTGTCTGGAGAGTTGCCGTGCGCAACTCGGTGGGTGGGCTTGCGTCATTCAGGAAGGCATCGACTTGCTGACGTATGAGGAGGCCAAGACGGACTTTCGCGTACATGTTCACCGGGATGCGCGGCTTGAATGGAAGGTGGCGGCGATCGGGGCCAAGGTGGCGCATCACAGCGCCATCACCACACATGTGCACAGTGGTGGGCATGTGGAGGACAGTGACAGTGTGTTCAAGGCATGGTTTGGTGAAAAGTCGGGCGAAGCCAGGGAGCGAATGGAATCGGCGGCGATTCGCGTGTGCCAGCGTCTTACGGAGCAACTCGACCCGTCGCTGGGGGAGCTGGGACTTGACATGGGGCTGGCCCGGGATGGACGTGTCGTCCTCTTTGAGGCGAACTCGAAGCCTGGGCGGGCGATCTTTTCCCATCGCTCTCTCGTGGATGCGGCGAGAGTGTCGCGCGACCTCCTCTTGGCGTATGGGCAGGCCCTCTCGCAGAGTCGCAGCCGCAGCGACTCGCCGACAGAGAAAGCCGGGAAGAGCTCATGACAGAGGCATTTGGTATCCTGACGGCGACCGTCACCCGCGGGGTCCTCGGAGGAAATCTGGCCAACTTTCGGAGACTGATCCGCGCAGCGAGAAGAGCGGGCGTTCTGTGCGATGTGTATTGCGTCGAACCAGACGGCGGGATGGTGGTTTGGCGGGCACAACCGGGTGGAGGCTGGAGCGTAGCGACGTCGGGTGTTCCGCGCGTGCTCTATAATCGCATTCCTACGCGGGCACTAGAGCGATCAGCGGGCGTGAGCCAAGCGCGTGGCCTGTGGGAGAAGACGGGGGTCCTCGTCACGAATCCGAGTTTTCTGCAAAAGGATGAAGTGTTGTCGGCTTGGCGCGTTACCCCGGAGTTGGCCCGCCACGTGCCGCGCGCCGAATTGTTGACGGACGAGGCGCAAGTGGTCCGTTATCTGACGCGATGCCCGTCCGTGTACGTGAAGCCAACGAATGGCAAAGCGGGCATCGGGATCGTGCACTTGAAGCCGCTCGGATCCGGGCAGTTGGTGCGCGTGCGCGTTCAGCAAGCCGGCCAGGCGACGGAACTCGGGACGATGACACCCGCGGCCGCCGCCCGCTTTCTCATGCGGCGAACTAGGCGGTCGCACTATGTGCTTCAAGAGGGCGTTGACGCGGCACTGTATGGGGGACGTCGATTTGATTTTCGCGTGCTCGCTCACTCGGGTCCCGATCGAGCCATGTCGCTGACGGGGGTTGGCATGCGTGTCGGGCCGGTCGGGGGATTTACGACCCATGTTCCGAACGGGGGGCAGATCATGCGGCCGGACGAGGTGCTGGGGGAGGTCTTTGGAAAGCGGTCGCACGGGATTGAGGCGAACGTGCGCGCCGTCGCCGAATCGGCCGCGAACCAGATTCATCTTCGTCCGGGCACGTGGTGTGAGGTCTCGCTTGACGTTGGCATCACGCGCGACGGAGTGCCCGTCTTGTTCGAGGCCAATGCCAAACCCATGAAATTCGATGAGCCGTTGATTGAGCAGGCCGCAAAAGCCCGCCTGGTCGACTGTCTCCTGGGACTCGCCGCCGCTCGGCCCACGGTGGTGCACGTGTCATGATCGCCCGACGTTCGCCACGGATGCCGGGATTTGGTTGCGCGCGGCATGCTTTCCGGTTGCAAGGTCGGCCCGGTGTTGTTATCATAGGAAGCACCTGCGGTGCCCGTAGAAGGACAATGTTTTGAACCTTACGTGTTGACAGGGAGACGGATATCCGCTTCGTGCTGGCAAGCCCTCTTGAAGGGACGTCAAAGATTCGAAGTGCTAGTCACCCACCTGCGAAAAAGCAGGTTCGAAAACGCGCGTCCGATACGGCACATGCGGGTGATTTTGTGTTGTACGGCACCCATGCAAGCCTGAAAGAATGTGACTCGACAATGACGAACGACGTGCAGGCCCCGACACCCCTGGAGTTGACCGTTCACCGCCCATCGATTGCGCAGCAGGAGGCGTTGCTGTCCGCCGCGCCGATGCGAGCGGACTTGGTGGGTGCCTATCGTGGCAAGCGTTACCTTTTGCGCACCTACGGATGTCAGATGAATGAACACGATTCTGAGATCATCGCCGGGTTGCTTGAGGTCATGGGCTATGCCGCGACCTCTGATGAGATGGAGGCCGACCTGATCTTGTTCAACACCTGCGCCGTGCGGGAGAACGCGGAGAACAAGGTGTTTGGAGAAGTGGGGCGCGTGGCACCGCTCAAGCAGCGTAACCCCGAGTTGTTGCTTGGCGTGTGCGGCTGCATGCCGCAGGAGAAGGTCGTGCAGGACAAAGTGCGAGAGACCTATCCCTGGATCGACCTCGTGTTCGGAACGCATAACTTGCATCGCTTGCCGGAACTGGTGGAACAGGCTCATCACAGTCAGGACACTGTCATGGAGGTCTGGGAGAAGGCCGAGTACGGCTTCGACGACCTGCCAAAAGCACGACAGGACGGCACCCGCGCCTGGGTGAACATTCAGTATGGATGCAACAAGTTTTGTACCTACTGCATTGTGCCCTACACCCGCGGCCGTGAGCGCAGTCGCGCCCTCCAGAGCATCGTCGAGGAGGTCAAACGACTGGGTCAGCAAGGGTTCAAGGAGATCACGCTGCTCGGACAGAATGTCAATGATTACGGTCTCGATCTCGGCGATACGGACTTTGCCTCCTTGTTGCGGGCCGTCGCCCGCGTGGATGGCATCGAACGGGTCCGCTTCACCACATCCAATCCGTGGAATTTTACGGATGCTCTCATCGCTGCGATCGCGGACTCGCCGACGGTCTGTGAGCACATCCATTTGCCGGTACAGTCTGGCAGCAACGCGGTCTTGCGCAGGATGAATCGCGGCTACACGCGTGAGTACTACAGTTCACTGGTGTCCAGAATTCGCACAGCCATTCCTGCGATCTCGCTGACCACGGACCTGATTGTCGGGTTTCCCGGGGAGACGGAAGACGACTTTCAGCACACGCTTGACTTGGTCAAGGAGACGCGCTTCGAGACGGCGTACACCTTTATGTACTCTCCGCGCAGCGGAACGCCTGCAGCGTCCATGGCCGGTGCGGTGCCGGACGTGATCGTGCGGGAGCGATTACAGCGTCTGATGAACGTACAAAACGAGATTACCCGCAGTTATAGTGAAAGTCTGGTCGGGCAGCGAATCGAGGTTCTTGTCGAGGGCCTCAGCCGGACCAACAACCAAGTGTTGGCAGGCCGCTCGCGAACCAATCGCGTGGTGCTACTGCAGGGATCTCCAGAGTGGATTGGGCAAAGCGTCGTCGCCCACGTTGAGTCCGCCAATACGTGGACGATCTACGGCCGACTGCTGGAAGCCCGGGCTATGTAGCAGGGCCTGGCGAGCAACCGGAAGGAGCGCACGTGGTGAGCAAGAGAACCCCGATGATGGACCAGTATTGGCAGATCAAGCAGTCGTATCCTGATACGCTGCTTTTCTTTCGTCTCGGAGACTTTTATGAACTGTTCTTTGACGATGCGGTGACGGCGAGCGGTCTGTTGTCTTTGACGCTGACAGCCCGGGGGACTGGGGAGAACCGAATGCCCATGTGCGGCGTACCGTACCATGCTGCACAAGGTTATATCGGTCGTCTCGTGGCACACGGGTTCAAGGTCGCGATCTGCGAACAGGTGGAGGACCCTAAAGTGGCACGCGGGTTGGTGCGCCGCGATGTCATCCGCGTCGTCACGCCCGGGACAGCGCATGAGTACGTCACGGGGGTCGAGTCACGGCTCTTGATTGGGACGTTACAAGGCTCGGACGGAACGCTGGCGGCAGCGGCGAGTGTGCTGGATCCTATGACGGGCGAGTCCTGGGTGAGGGAGGGGCAACCGTCGGAACTGACGGGGTGGCTGGTCGGGATGCGTGTGGCCGAGTTGATCTGCAGCGACCCGACAGATGCCCCGCTGCGGGCGCTGCTAGAGGATGTGGCGAGCAAGTGTGGCGCGGTGATGACCGATGCCCCGCTGTCGCTGAGGCCGATCGCCGGAGGAGAGGGCCGGGGCGAGCCCATGAGTGGGCACGCGCTGCTCACCGCGTACGTGGAGTACACCGGGAAGCGTCCCCTCGACCATCTGCAGGCGCCCGAGCACATCGAGGAGACGGCGTACCTGCACTTGTCTGGTACCGCGGTCGAACAGCTTGAACTTCTGCAGCCGTTAACTGCCGGACGCAAAGGGTCTACCTTGTTCGAGGTGATCGATGCCACGTTGACGACGATGGGTCGACGTTGCCTGCGCGACTGGGTTGCTCGTCCACTCTGCGATGTGGGGCGCATCCAGGCACGGCAAGACGCTGTCGCGTTCTGGCTTGCCCAACCAGCGCTGCTCGATGCCTTCGAACGTGTCCTGAAGGGGCTGCCGGACCTGGATCGCCTTTGTGCACGCGTATCGTTTGCGACGGCGTCACCGAAGGATCTCGTGCAATTGGCCAGAGGGCTGGTTGCCATCAACGCGGTGAGCGACCTGCTCCAAGGGTCACTGTTGCCTCCTCTTTTGGCGGGGCTTTTGCCTCGCCTGCGAGGGGACGTGGATTTTATCGGAGGCATTCAGGCGACATTTGCCGAGGACCCACCGCTGAACCCACGTGACGGGGGGGTAGTCAAACAGGGCGTGAGTCCGGAATTGGATCGCTTGCGAGACCTTGCTCAAGGCGGGCGCGCCTTTGTGGCGACTTTGGAGCAAGAGGAGCGCGCCAGCACCGGGATACGCTCCCTGAAGATCGCATACAACCGGGTCTTTGGCTACTACATAGAGGTGACGTCCGCCAATTTGCATCTCGTGCCGGAGCGCTATGAGCGCAAACAGACTCTGGCGGGAGCCGAGCGCTTTGCGACTCCGGAGTTGCGCCAGCGCGAGGCGGAGATCCTGGAGGCTGACGAGCGCAGTCGAGAACTCGAGGCTGCGTTTTTCGACGAGTGGCTGCGCGTCGCTCACAGCTTGCTTCGACCGATTCAAGAGGCCAGTCGGGCGCTTTCTGAAATCGATGCGTTGCAATCTTTGGCCGTCACGGCCAAGCGGTATCGGTATCAGCGGCCGCAGGTCGACGAGTCGTGTGACATCGAGATTCGGGCAGGACGCCATCCTGTGGTGGAGCGGACGACGACAGGCGCCTACGTACCCAATGACGTCCGTCTGGTTGCCGGGCATCGTTTGCTCGGCTTGCTCACCGGTCCCAACATGGCGGGCAAGAGCACCTACATGAGGCAGACGGCCTTGATCGTGCTACTCGCACAGACCGGCGGGTTCGTTCCCGCTGAGTCGGCCCGAATCGGTGTGGTGGACAAGCTGTTTACAAGGATCGGGGCGTCGGACGATCTTGCGGCCGGCATGAGCACATTTATGGTGGAAATGACGGAAATGGCGGAGATCCTCCGCGAGGCCACGTCGCGGAGTCTGATCGTCCTCGACGAAGTCGGGCGAGGCACCGCCACCTACGACGGGATGAGCATAGCCGAGGCCGTCTTCGAACACATTCACGATACCATTCGCGCGCGCACGCTGTTCGCCACGCATTATCACGAGTTGACCACGCTGCCCCAGCGCCTGCCACTCGCGTTCAATCTGTCAGTGGCCGTCGCGCAACATGGGGAGTCCATCGTCTTTTTGCATCAGGTTGTCGAGCGGCCCGCTGACCGCTCCTATGGGATTCAGGTGGCGAAAATGGCGCAGTTGCCCGAGTCGGTGACGGAGCGGGCGAAGGAGATCCTGAAGCTGCTGGAGACACGTGCAGCGGCTTCTTCGTTCGAGCAGGTCGCCGTCTCCTTGTTTGAGCCAGAGGAGGATGCGCATACGCGGTCTGAGGAGATTCTTGACGCGCTGCGAACCGCTGCGATCGATGAGATGACTCCGCGCGAGGCCCTGGCCTATCTGTACGAGATGCAGACAAGAGTTCGCGGCATGCGACCACAGTGAGGGGTGAGATGATGGCGCGGATCGAAGTGTTGAGCGAGTTGGTCGCGAATCAGATCGCAGCGGGCGAAGTCGTGGAGCGGCCCGCGTCCGCTGTGAAGGAACTCCTCGAAAATGCCGTCGATGCGGGTGCCACGGAGATCCAGGTTTGGATTGACAGCGGTGGCCTGGCCCGCATCGATGTGCAGGACAACGGCTCGGGAATGGCGCCGGATGAAGTGGAGTTGGCTTTCATTCGGCACGCCACGAGCAAGTTGCGCTCGATCGAAGACCTCCGGCGGTTGCAGTCGCTCGGCTTTCGCGGGGAGGCGTTGCCGTCGATCGCCTCTGTCAGCAAAGTCACTGTCAAGACGCGGGAAGCGGACCTCGAGGGGGGCGTGGAACTTCGCATCGAAGGGGGCCAGGTGCTGGCGCGTGCGCCAGTGGGCTGCCCGCCAGGGACGCGCATCACAGTGGCTGACCTGTTTTACAACACCCCGGCCCGTTTGAAATTTGTGCGCTCCTTACAAACGGAAGCAGCGCATGTCGAAGATGTGGTAGCCAAGGCTGCCGCAGCGCGCCCAGATGTCGCTTTTCGGCTCCATGTCGATGGTCGACCTCAGTGGACCTCGCCCGGGGACGGGCAGTTGCGGTCCGTCTTCGCGCAAGCGTTTGGCTCCGAGGCAGCCCTGACGGCCGTGGAGGTGAACGCGGAGCATCCAGATTATACCCTCACGGGTTTGATCGCCCTCCCGGAATTCAGTCGCTCGCAGCGCACAGGCCTTTGGTTTATCGTCAATGGGCGACCGGTGCGGAGCCAGAGTCTGCAGGCGGCCGTGGTCGAGGCGTGTCAAGAGGTGATGCCAAAGGGACGGTTCGGATTGATGATCCTCTCGTTGAATACCGACCCTACCTTGGTCGATGTAAACGTCCATCCCGGTAAACTCGAGGTGCGGTTCAGCGAGGAACGGGATGTGCGCGATCTTTTCGTGCGTGCGCTGCGCGATGCCTGGACGCGCGGGTTGGATGCGGCCACTGTACGGCGATTTGATGTGCTGGGAGGGCCGAGTGGGCCGAGTAGGCACGGGCCGGTTGCAGGGTCCGGCGGGAGCGGCGGGAGCGGCGGGAGCGGCGCGAGTGGCGCTGGATCGGCGGGTTCCGACGGGAGTAGCGGAAATGGCTCAGGTATGGGACGTCCGGGCGGGTTGGGTGCGTTCGACGGAGCTGGCCGACATGCGGAGGGGTTCCCGGCAGCCGCGCCCGATCACCAAGCGGGAGCGCGTGAGGGCCTGGCCCGGTATGCGTCCACTGCCCGACCAGCCGGACCCACTGCCAGTGGCTATCGCCAGCAGAGCGCCGGGGGGGCGAATGCGGACGACGCGGCAGTTCTCTCGCGACAGTTGGCCTTTGCTCTGCAGGAGCCTCTGTCCGGTACGCAAAGCCAATCAGCGGGGCGTACAGCAGAGGATTCGGGTGAGGTCCCAAACTCGAACGGGGTCGCTGCAAAGCCGACGCTTCGAGCCGTCGCTCAGGTCCTCCAGATGTATGTGGTGGCCGAGGACGGCGATGCCGTGTATTTGATCGATCAGCATGCGGCGCATGAGCGGGTGTTGTATGAGCGGTTCCGGGCAGCGGCGCAAGCTCGTGGCCTTCAGTCACTCCCTTTGCTCGTCCCTCTGACCATCGAGGTCCGCGCACAAGATGCGGAGGCGATCGAAGCCGCGGCACCGTCCTGGACTTCGTCCGGCTTGGTGGTTGAACGGTTCGGCGACCACGCCTTTGTCGTTCGGACGATTCCTCATATCTGGGAGGGTCTCGATCTGATGACTCTTGTGCAGGATGTGTTCGCGGATGAGTTGGCTCAGCGGCTTGGCGCGCGGGAGGAACGGACGGGCGAACGCGCCGCGCGCTCGTGGCAGGAACAACTGATTTTACGATCGTGCAAGGCCGCCGTGAAAGCGAATCAGAGGCTGTCGTTGCCAGAACTCGACGCACTGTTGGCGTCGCTGGCTCTCCTGGAAAACCCATTTACCTGTCCTCATGGACGTCCGACCGCCATACGCCTCACTCGCACTCAGTTGGAACGGGAGTTTCGCAGAACACTGTGAGACGGCGGCCAGAGGTGGATACGGCAAATAGAAGCGGCGTGCTCCGGTCACCCGAGCCAACGCGGTGCTCAGGGGATCAGCGCATGAGCGAAGTCGACGCCAGGCAGGCCCCAGACGTGGTCGGAACGGTTCCCGATCCGGGACTCCGGGACCTTGCGGGCGCGGTCGTGACGCCCCCTGGACTGGTACTGACGGGTCCGGCCAATGCCAGTGTGGCCAAAGAAGCGGCGGCGGAGACGTTTGCGCGGGCGTGGTCGCTCCCTTACGAGCCCCGTCGCGAACGAACGATTGCGGGAGTGTTCGCGTCCGGCGACATGCTTCATGTGGCGGTCCATCAGGGTGAGGGGGATCTGCGTCTGTATGGACGATACAGCGGTGAGACGCCCTTTTTCTATCATCCTGGGGTGAGCATGTTGCGCATACGGCAACTACACAGAGGCGAGCGCGACCGCATGCTCGCCCTGGTGGGGGATGTCGCGGGTGCGATCATCCTGGATGCGACGGCGGGCCTCTGTTCCGATGCGGCCGTATGGTCGTATGCGGCAGGGCTTCAGGGACGGTGCGTGGCGACCGAAGCCAGTCCGGCGATTGCACTCGTCGTCGCGGCTGCCCTACAGACCTACCACAGTGGTTTGCCTGAGCTGGATCGTGCCTTGCGGCGCATCGACTTGCGGTGTGCGAGGTGGCAGGACTATAAAACGGCTTGCGCGTCGACGGGGAGCGCGGGTCTGACGGCTTCCCGTCTCGTCGATATCGTCTACGTCGATCCGATGTTCACGGCAAGAGAGGCGCTCGCGTCCCCAGGGATCGCGCCCTTGCGGCCGCATGCACTGGCGACCACCATGACGCGCGCTGACCTTGAACAGATGGCCTCGCTGGCACGGCGCGCTGTGATCGTCAAGGATGCGTGGCCAGGGCTGTTGCTCGACGAACTGGGGATTTATCCCGGTCGGGGCGGGCGGCAGTCCACGATGTACGGCGTGCTTCGACTGGACTGAAACCCAAATTGGCGAGAGGGGGACGCATTCTATGCCGTCACTGCAGACCGTCGTGTGTCTCGTGGGGCCGACAGCGGTGGGCAAGACCGCGCTCAGTCTCGATCTCGCGGAGGCCTTGGACGCGGAGATCATTTCGGCGGATGCGATGCAGGTCTATCGGGGCATGGATATTGGCACGGGAAAGGTCCTGTTGGAGGAACGTCGCGGGATTGTGCATCATATGATAGATGTGGCCGACCCAACCCAGTCCTACACGGTGCACGACTACGTGCAGAGTGCGCAAGCCGTCTTGTCTGATTTGGCGGAGCGCGGGCGAATGCCGGTGGTCGTTGGCGGCACCGGCTTGTACGTGCGCTCCTTGCTGGAACAGTTCGACTTTGCCAATACGGCTCACGATGCAACACTGCGTGCCCACCTGACAGAACAAGCGGACCAAGAAGGCAGTCAGGCGTTGCATGCCCGTCTACGCGCCCTCGACGACGTGACGGCAGCCCGCATTCATCCAAATGATGCGCGGCGGATCATTCGAGCGCTCGAGATCGTGATGACCACAGGCCAGCCTGTCGCGCAAAGTCGCATGGTGAGACCGAGCCCCTATCGGCCTGTGCTCATTGGCCTGACGGCGGACCGCGAAGCGCTTTATCGGCGCATCGAACGTCGGGTCGACGGGATGATGAGGATGGGGCTGATCGGTGAAGTACAGGACCTGCTCGCACAGGGGTGTCGCCCGACCGACACCGCGATGCAGGCGATTGGGTACAAGGAGATCGTGAACTATTTGCAGGGGCAATGCACTCTTGAGGATGCGATCGATGCGATCAAGAAGGCCAGTCGTCGCTATGCGAAGCGCCAGTGGTCTTGGTTTCGCGCCGATTCGAGGATCGTTTGGTATGAGGGTTCAGAAGATGGTATGATGAGGGACGAGGTCATGCCGTACATACAGAGATGCATGACGATGGGGTAAGTGTCTGTGCCGAAGAACCGCGCGACATCGGCGGTGTTGCATCGAGAGTAAGAGGGACATTGCCTGGGGGGCCCATTGTGACGACGAAAATCGCGAACATTCAAGATAACTTTCTGAACCAGATCCGCAAGGAGAACATTCCGGTCATTGTGTATCTGGTGAACGGGTTCCAGATTCGCGGCATGGTTCGCGCATTTGACAACTACACGGTCGTCATCGAATCCGAGGGAAAGATGCAACTGATCTACAAGCACGCGGTGTCCACGTTCACACCGACGCGAAGTGTCCGGTTTGATATGGGGGCGACCGCGCCGAGCGGCGACGCGCCTGCAGCCGAGTGACATTTCGGGGCCAGGACCGACCGTTCGTCGGCCCTGGCGTCGCGCTTTGCGCGGAGCGATCGTAAAAGTTGACAGGGGTTCGGTCGTGTGGTAATTTTACGAACGTCACGCTTGCCGTAGGGTGGGCAACGTGCCAGCGTAGCTCAGATGGTAGAGCAACTGACTTGTAATCAGTAGGTCGCAGGTTCGATTCCTGTCGCTGGCTCCATAGCAACGTTGATTTGGCGGGCTCTCCCGGAACTCAGGGGAGTGCCCGCTATTTTTTTGGCTGAAAATGGGGTTCAAATGGGGTGCGAATGGGCTGCAAGCAGTGCAGACCGGTCGTGGCTCCATCGTGGACGCTCTATAGCAGTTAGGGTGAACGTGATGGAGGGGGAAGGGAATACTCCTCAGCGATGGCTCGAGAGGGTGACCCGTGGAGGACAGTACCGGTTTATCATTCGGCCCTCACCAAATAACCACCACTTTTCGTTACTAATCGACTTCGCGTCATCCGGACTGGCACCTTTATATCAATTGAATCCGTTATTATATCCACAAAAAGCATGTGTATGATAC
Organism: Bacillota bacterium; assembly: GCA_026627155.1. Taxonomy (GTDB): domain Bacteria; phylum Bacillota; class Bacilli; order Alicyclobacillales; family SLC66; genus JAPNUJ01. The sequence goes on from JAPNUJ010000008.1 coordinate 43,849, forward strand.
ATTTAGTTTGAAACCATCTTAAAATAGAGGTGGGTCGGCGTTTTAGGCCCCAGTCGGAAGCTCGTCACGTCGGTTAGCGTCACCCGCCGGTGCTAATTTCCATCCTGCTCGGTTCGGTGCTCCTGACATTGGATGAGTGTGAGGGGTGGTCGCGACTCAGGTGTCTGGGTTGGCGAGCTCCACGGAACTGGTTCTTGCACTCCGTTCGATGCCCTTACCTTCAAAATGAGGAACGGCCGGGAGGTCACGGGTGGCGCCTGAGTAGTTACATGCAAAGAAGTGGCGCAGGTGCCCATATCGTCCTCGGATGCCCTTACTTTGCGGTCGCAGCTGACGCAACAGCGGTCGCAGCGGCCGCTGCTGCGTCAGCTGATGAGCGCAGTCTGGGTGGTTTGACACTCCCGTCCATGGACTGTCCGACGAGGATGCGATTCACGCTGTCCGGGCATTTGGATCCTTGGCGCAGGGGTTCGTGCCACTTGATGCCCTTGGTGCTTTTGGCTTGGCCGTGGCTATTCAGGAGAGCGATCGGCAACTGATCGCCGTCTGCCTGCTCGGTCTCCACGAACGTTCAAGACACACGGGAGCGAGCGGACCTGAGGACCCGGCCATGATTCTGTCACATACGGAGGACTGGGGATGGATGACTTGTCGATTCGTCCTTTAGGACCTGGCGAGGAGGCGCCGATGGATCTGCTCCTGCTGGCTGACCCGTCGTCCGAAATCGTTCAAGGGTACCTGGGACGCGGGAAGGTCTATGTGTGTGCGGAGGCCGATGCCATCCTTGGGGTCTATGTGCTCTTGTCTACGCGGCCCGAGACGATCGAACTTGTCAATGTGGCTGTTGCCCCCGAGAGGCAGGGACAGGGACTGGGCAAACGCATGGTCCTTCATGCCATTGAAACCGCGAAACGGACGGGGTGCTCGACAATTGAGGTCGGAACGGGGAACTCCGGCGTTGGACAACTCGCCTTTTATCAGAAGTGCGGGTTTCGAATCACCGGGGTGGACCTCGACTTCTTTGTCCGCCACTATCCGGGGCCGATCGTGGAAAATGGGATCGTATGCCGTGACATGATCCGCCTGCGGCTGGATTGTGACGACGGAGCTGGCAGGTCTTCACCTCAGCGCTAACCGCATTGTAAAAATTTTTCTATGTGTTGCGTTGTGGTGTGCGCGGGGATCACCTCACGTCTCGCTGATGCTTCGGTCATGAAGAAACGGCAATCACCGCGCTTCGCCATGAATCAGTAAGTGGTGGTGCCCGATTTCGATGCCTTGTGAAGGGGAATGGCGACATGACGCTGGTGACAGAGCGGTTGATCTTGCGTCCCTTAGAGCAGGCGGACGCGCCCATTGTGCAACACTTGGCGGGGGACTATGAGATCGCGCGTACGACGCTGCACATTCCCCACCCCTACCCGGAAGGAGCTGCCTCAGAGTGGATCGAAGCGACCTTGGTAGCGGCTGTGTCGGGTCGCGGGTCCACGTGGGCCATCACGCGCCGGGGCGAGCATCGCCTTATGGGCGTGGTCAGCCTGGGCATCGTGGCGGAGCACCGACGGGCGGAGATCGCGTATTGGCTCGTCGCTCCGCCGACCTGTTCAGTACCGGGCTACCGGCACGACGAGAAGCAGCGGCGGCGAACCGGGTCGGGAGTTCGTTCCTTGCGATGCTAAATCGAGCCAGTAGACGTTGTGGCCGACCACATCTGGCGTGGCGAATGGCAGGGAGTCGCTGTGGGCTACGGTCAGCCAGCGGTCAGCGCCGCGGCGGAGCGAAAAGTAGTCGCCGGTCTGTGGATCTCGCGCCAACAGTGCGCCGTTTGGCAGCAGGGTCAATGCAGGGAGGGACGATTGTCCGACGGTGCCGGGGACCGCAGGCGTCGCTACGTAGGTCCAGTGACGACCGCTGTCGGTGGTCATTTGGATCGGATAGTCCGGTTGGTTCAGCAGGAGGGTGGTGCCATTGGCGAGCGTAGCCAGCTGACTCGTGGTGCCCCCGATCGGACTCACCGAATTCACTGTGGTCCAGTCGCTCCTGCTCCGCGTGACCACGGGTTGTTCTGAGTCGCCGCCCATCTGTCCGTAGTCCTGTGCCAGGACGGGGCCAAACAGCACGTCTCCTGCGGCTGTTCGGCTTGTGGGATGGACGAGTGTCCACGTCACGCCGCCGTTATCCGTTGCCTCAGCCACGACCTTGTGTCCGGAACTCGACTGCCACCACGCCCAAACCGCTTTGCCGATGGAAGCAAAGCCTCCGAAATCGTCGAGTGTCATGCCCGCGGGAGGCATGACAGGCCGCCAGGTACGCCCAGCGTCGGTGCTGAACAGACCGAGATCGACGATAGGTGGCGCGCCAAACTTGATGCGAGCGGTCGGCACTGAGGCAAACCAGTGCGTCGCGTGCCCTGGCGCGATGGTGAAACCTGTCACATCAGGTTGCATAAAGAGCGAATAGCCCATCGCGTGCAGTGTGCCTTGCAGCGCCGTCAGCGTGAGTTTCCGCCAGCTGCGTCCGCCATCGGGGCTCGTCCAGAACCCGCTGTTGTTGGCCGTAAGAAGGCGTTGACCGTAGACGGCCAGCCCGTCAAAGTAGCCGCTGTCTTGATTGCTTGCCAGAGACGCAATGCGTTGATTCCCAAGCACCGACGACCATGACGGAGAGCCCACGAGGTGAAACGTCGTTGCATCCAGGACGACGGTGTTGGCGGACGGTTTCCCTCCCTTCAAAGGCTCCTGATTGGTGAACTCATAGCTGAGGGCGATCCGATACGAACCTGCCGACAACGGGCCAAAGGGATCGAGAAAGGCAGGGACTTGGATCGTGCCAGAGAGATCGCCATCGAGGTTTTGGGCGACGGTCTGGTTCATACTTGCTGTGGGAATCTCCCCGTAAGCACTCTTCTGTCCGCCGCTTTCCAAGCTCAACTGGTAGCCATATGGGGTGGCTCCAAACTCCTCTGTAAGTGGCGCCCAACCGGAGATGTGGACAATCTGCCCGGGACGGGCCGCAGATGGGGTGAGTGTCAGGGTCGGGCGGCGATCCCCCGAGCGGATTGGCGCCGTCATGTGAAATGTCGTGGTTGCTTCGGGCGTGCGAATCCCACAACCCTCGGATACCCGGCCAAAGCACTGCAACCCGACGGTATAGGGTTTGACTTGCAGCGGCACTTCACCATGTTCTGAAAGCCAGGGTACCGCCGGAACCGTAAAATGAACGACAAAGTGCCCGGAATGCGGCTTCGACCAAGAGACTTCGTCCGGGTTGATGGGAAGTCCGTTCGGCCACGAACCAAAGTTGACGATGCCATAGTTCTGATCGGTTAGGTTGGCATCGGCTGGGATATATCCGGTGAGCGTAACCCTCGTTCCCGGCGGGCCGTAGTCCGGGGTTAACGACAGGGTGATGGGAGATTGCGGGTGACCTGACGCCACAGCGGCGTTGGCTGGAGATCCGCCGACCACACTGACCGTCGTCGCGAGCGCGGTCGCGAGCGCCACGTTCACGGCCCACTGCCGTCGATGCTGTTTGGGGTTCATGAAATCACGCTCCTGTTATGAAGTAGACGGGGCCGGGCGGGAAAGGTTACACAAAGTGTCCGGATGCGAACGCAAGGCGCAGCCGATGACGGTCTCGAGATGACGTGAAGAAGGACCGCGGGGTATGGTACACTAGTTCGAAATTCCGTTCTTATGAATCGATGAGAAGTCCGACACCTCTGGCGATCATCCGCGTCGGCGTGTGTACGAGGGAGGGAGGCGACCCATGCTGAAGCTGAGACTCGAGCTCGAGGCGAGAAAGACACTGGTCAGTGAGATCCAAGCATACTTTGAGACGGAACGATCCGAGACGCTCGGCGAGCTGGCGGCCGGTGAAGTGTTGGATTTCATGATCCAACAACTGGGGCCGGTCCTATACAATCAAGCGATCCGGGATGCGCGTGTCGTCGTCATGCAGCAGATGGAGCGCGTGGAGGAAGAGATCTTTGCACTGGAGCAACCCATCTTCCGCGGCGCCCGGTAGAGTTCAGACGGGCGTCAGGTCTCCAGGATGCAAAAAATGTTCTGCGAGGGACTTGCGAAATGGACCGACTGTGCTTATTATATAAGAAGAACGTTATATAACGATGGAAGGATGATGGATCGTGACAGATTTGACAAAGGAACTGGTGCAACTGGGTGCAGCCTTGGCCCTGGGGTGTACGTCTTGCTTGGAGCAACGCGTGGCAAACGCCCGCGAAAGAGGTGCCAGTGATGCGATGCTTGAGGACGTTGTGCAACTTGTTCGGGGCGTGACGCTGGAGGCGTCGCTACAGTCTGATGCACTGATCGAGACACTGATCGCTCGCCGTGAGATCCCAGTCCTCAGCGCGGGTACCTCCTGTGGTTGTGGTGGAAACTGCTGACACTCGCAACGCTAGAGAGGAATGAGCGCATGAACATTGATTTCTTCGACCCAGAGATGTGTTGCTCGACAGGCGTGTGTGGTGCGTCGCCTGACCCGGAGTTGATTCGGGTCGGTGAACTGGTGAAGGCGCTTCAAGACGATGGACATACGGTGTCCCGGCACATGCTCAGCCGCGACAGTGCCGCTTTTGCCTCAAACAAGCAGGTTTATGAAGCGGTTTTAAAGGACGGTGTCAAGGCGCTGCCCATCGTGGTGGCGGATGGGCGTGTTGTAACGATGGGGCGTTATCCGCAAATCGATGAGATGCGCGTGGCAAAGGAGACTTGAACCGTGACCAGGTATCTGTTTTTTTCCGGCAAGGGCGGCGTGGGAAAGACCTCCTTGTCATCGAGTATGGCCGTTCTACTGGCCAGCAAAGGGTGGCGAACGTTGCTGGTAACGACGGACCCCGCCTCAAATCTCGGTGATGTATTTGGTCAAAGCGTGAGTTTGATGGCTAGCGAAGTGCAGGGCGTGGGCAATCTTTTCATACAGGAGATTGATCCGAACGCGGCGCTTCAGTCTTATAAGGACCGAGCCTTGGGACCTCTTCGGGAGCTTTTTCCGGACGAGGTCGTCAGAGCAGCCGAGGAGAAAATGAGTGGTCCATGCACAGAAGAAGTGGCCACCTTTGATCAATTTATCGAGTGCATGAATCAGCCAGAGTATGACTGGGTCGTATTTGACACAGCGCCCACGGGCCATACCTTGCGCCTGTTGGAACTGCCGAGCAGTTGGAGCGTCCATATCGACGCCAGTTCGGTTGGCAGCGGTCAGACGTGTATCGGGAGCGCGGACGCGTTGGGTGCGTCCAAGCAGCAGTATGACGCGGCCGTGCGTGCGTTGCAAGACTCGAAGACCACGACGTTTGTGTTTGTGACGCAAGCGGCGCGAATGCCTGTCGATGAGATGCTGCGGTCATCCGAAGAGTTGAAGAAGCTCGGGATCTACAATCAGATGACCATCGTCAATGGCGTGATTCCGGAAGACGAGCGGACACATCCCTACTCCGGACGCCTCTGGAAGAAGCAGCAACCATACCTGGAGGAGTTGGCTGTGCGCTTCGACGGAGCGCTCTGCACGATGCCCTTGTATGCAGATGAGGTCAAGGGCCTGGCGATGTTGGAACAGGTGGGGAGGGACCTTTCAGATGGGACGATCCTACGAGAAATTGCCGGGTGATTTGTTGCTTCCGCGCGAAGCC
>JAPNUJ010000090.1 GCA_026627155.1 Bacillota bacterium
ACGCCCGTGAATTCTTGCGCTCGCACTCTCACTCCGTGTCCTCGATCGAGGAGATCCACAAGGTCGTTCGCACCGACAAGGGCTTTGCGCTCGCGGGTTGGTGCGGGGATGCGGCGTGCGAGGCCAAGGTCAAAGAACTCACCGGAGCCACCAGCCGCAACATTCCCTTTGACCCACCCGAGCAGCTCACCACCTGCGTGACATGCCAACAGCCCGCCCGATACACGGTGTGGTTCGGACGCTCCTACTGACCCCCAACCCCCCATCAACGCAAAAGCGCCCAGGCTGCCGCCTGGGCGCTTTTGCGTTGGCCAACCGCGTCGCGTCTGTGCTAACCCACCACTTTACACAGTTGTGGAAGAGGCGTATACTATTGTCATACACATTTGAGGAATATCGTTGTGCACTTGCGAAGAAAGTGGGCGTAAGGTGGACGAGACGCGGTTTAATGGTCGCAAGTTGCGCGCGATGCGACACGCGCGCGGCTGGTCGCAAACCTATCTGGCCAAACAGGCGGGAATCTCTTTCAGTCACGTGTCCCAGCTCGAAAAGGGAACGCGCAAGAGTCCCTCCATCGACATGGTGTATCAACTCGCAGAAGTCTTCAACGTCTCCATCTATACCTTCCTTACGCCGAGCAACTCGGACAGCCTCTACCCGGGCACGTCGATCGACAGGACCCGAGCAGAGACTGCGGAGAGCGCGGAGGTCTGGCAAAAGTGGCGGCGGGCGCTCCATCCCGACCTCGAATCCTTTGTCCTGCGGCCGGATTCACAGGCCTACTTGCAATTGGCGAAAGACCTGTACGACGCTGGCGGCACGCCCGCACTGGTGTTTCAGGTCATCAGCGAGTTCATGATCGAGCACATGGGCATGGATGCCTCGCTGTCGTCCAACAAGGACTCCAGCGGCGATCACCCCTTGGAGTCGAAGTAGGCTTCCAGTTCCGAGACCAGTTCTCCGTAGATCGAGATGGCTTGGACGACGACGGCCGGATCCGTCATATCCAGTCCAGCGCGCGCCAAGATCGGTAGCGAGTAGTCACTGGAGCCGCTTCGCAAGAATCCGAGGTACGGCTCCACGGCCGCGGCCCCCAGTCGGCGGATGCGATCGGCGAAGACCAACGCAGCGCTGATGCCGGTGGCATACTGGTAGACGTAGTAGGCTCCGTAGAAGTGCGGGATCCGCGACCACTCCGCGCTTGCCCGCTCATCGTCCACAAAGTCCGGACCATGGTAGAGGCGGTTCAGCTCGCCATACTGTTCACCCAAAAAGGTATGTGTGAGCGCGCCCCCTTGTTCAACATGACGATGCGCAATCCACTCGAACTCCGCGAACATCGTCTGACGAAACAGCGTGCTGGTCAAACTGTCGAGCTGTTGGTTGATCAGAGCCGCACGGGCCGCACCCGGCTGCGTGCGATCCAGCAGGTGGTTGATCAGCAGGGTCTCGTTGACTGTGCTTGCAATCTCCGCGAGAAAGATCGTGTACCCACTGTAATGCGGGAGCTGTTCCTTGCGCGCTAGGTACGAGTGGACGCTGTGCCCCAGTTCATGCGCCAAGGTGGACACGCTGTCCCAGGTCCCCTGATAGTTCAGGAGGATGTAGGGGCGCGTCCCGTAGGTGCCAGTACTGTAGGCACCACTTCGCTTCCCGGGATTCTCGAACACATCGATCCAGCGTTCTTCTTGCGCCTTTCGGAGTATGCCCGCATACTCTTCACCCATCACAGACAGCCCCTCCGACACGAGGGCCACAGCTTCCTCATACGTGTAGGAAGGTTGCTCATCGTTTGCCAGGGGAACATACTTGTCGATCATGCGGACGCCGGACAGGCCGAGCACCCGTTTGCGCAACGCTACATACCGATGCAGATGCGGAAGGCCCTGGTGCACGCCTTCGATCAGAGCGTCATACACGGACTCTGGAATGTTGTTGGCGAACAGCCGCATCGCCCGGGCCGTAGCAAAGCCGCGCGCGCGGGCCAGAGCGACGTCCTTCGTGACGCTCGAGGCATACATGGACGCGATGGCGTTCTTATGCCCTATGTACACATCGTACAACTTCTCGTAGGCCGCTTGTCGAACCCGCTCGTCCTCGTGACGCATCAACAGGCCAAAGCGACCATTGGACAGCGGGTACTCTTGCCCATCCACCGTAAAGCTGCCGAACTCGAAGTCAGCGTTCGTCAACTGCCCAAAACTGCGCCGCGCCCCGCCCAAGGCATCTGATAGTGCAGCGAGTAGCGACTCTGCTTCGGCCGACAGCACGTGCGGTCGGTTGCGCACCAGATCCTCCAGCGCATGCCGGTAGTCTTGCAATTCCAGCGCTTGCAGATAGCCTGTGACGGTCGCTTCAGGTAGCGCCAGGATCTCCGGCTCAAAGAAACTCTCGCGCTCGCCGAATTTGGCGGCAAGGGACTCGATCTGTGCCATCATGGATTGGTAGAGGGGCACGCGCGTATCCTCGTCATTGCGGGTGTGCGCGTATATGTAAAGGATTTCGATGCGTTGACCGAGAGACTGCGATTCCCGAAAGTATGCCAGCAGATGCTCGGCGCTCTCGCCCAGGCGACCGCGAATGGCCGCGAACGGGTCCGCCTCGACCTCGGCCTGACACTGGGCAAACTCAGTTTGCCACAACTCGTCAGACGCAAACATCGCCTCCGTGGACCATTTGTACCGCGCGTCGAGCCCACTGCGATCGTCCACTTTCGTCAATTTGTCCACACTCCTTGTGATTTCAATTCTGCCGGTCCTGTTGCTGCAACCAGCGTGCGTGGGCGCGCACGGTGGCCGCGAACCACGCCACCCCGGCCACAAAAGCCACAGACCCACACCAAGCCAGCACCGCCACCCCGCGCCAGGCACCCGCCAGTGAAATCGCACCGCCAATGACCACCGCGGCAAATGCGTAGGCCTTTTGCGTTTGGTGGTAGCGTTGCCAGCGAGCCGCGCGCGCCTCGCGGCGATCGTGCTCGAGTCGCAGCACAGGTTCCTCGAGTGCCTGTTCGAGCAGCCGCGGATAACGCAAGACCGGACTGCCGTACTCGCGCGCCAACCGCAAGAGAAGCGCGTGATCCCAGCGCGATCCCCACGCGCCTCGTTCCTGATCCTTCGGCTCCGACTTGAACCCCGCAGCGGCCTCGTCCGAAGCAGCGCGGGCCCGCTCCGTGCTGGCCTGGCGGTCCAGCCACGCGCGGATGATCGGCTTGCCGAGCGCCGCGATGTCGACATCGGGATCGAGCATGTGCAAAACCCCGACAAACACAGACATCGCGCGGCCCAAAAAGGCAAACTCGCTCGGCAGTTGGATCGGTTGCTGACTGATCGTGCTTTGTATATCACCGAGGATCGCCTCCAGCGTTTGCGCGTCAAACTTGCGCAGACCCTGGCGTCGATACAGGGAAATCAAGGCGAGGATCGCTTGCTCCAGGGCGTGGCGGTCAGCATTTGGGAGCAGGAAGCGGAGCTTCTCCAGGCTCGCGATGATTTTAGGGGCGTCCTCAAACACAATCCCTTCCACCAACGACCGGATTTGTTCCACATCTTGCGCCCGTATCGTTCCTATCATACCAAAGTCAATGATCACAATGGTCCCGTCGGGCTGTACGAGCAAGTTGCCAGGGTGGGGGTCTGCGTGAAACCGCCCCTCGGCAAAAAGCTGCTCGGCGAAACAACTGAACAGCCTCGCCGCCAGCGCGGTGCGATCGATACCATGGGCGATCAGATAGTCCAGATCAGACACGCGCGCCCCTTCCATCCACTCCATGACCAGCACTTGTCGCGTGCACCATTCAGGAATGTAGCGCGGCACCTGGACACCTGCGAACGCTTCGTACCGTTCCCGAAAATAGTCGCCATTTTGCTGTTCCTTCACAAAATTCAACTCATCGCTGATCACGTCCACCATCTCTCGCCATAGCGCCGGCAAGTCGGCACGCTCTCCGAGGCTGGTAAAATGCCGGGCCATCCACATCACGATCCGCAGTGCGCGAAAGTCAGCCCGGATGATGCGATCGACCCCGGGGCGTCGGACTTTGATCGCGACTTGCTCTCCTGACTTCAGCGTTGCGCGGTAAACCACGCCGATCGACGCAGAGGCGACCGGTTCACGGCTGATCTCACGCAGAATCTCACGATGGTCCACCTGCCACTCTGCATGCAATATGCTTTGAACGTGTCCCCAGGGCACAGGGGCCACCTGATCGACCAAATGTTCCAGTTCCACAAGAAAGGCTTTCGGCATGATGTCAGCGCGCGTGCTGAGAAACTGGCCCAGTTTGATCATCAGCCCTTCGAGCGACAGGGCCGTGCGGCGATACCGTGCAGCCTGCTGTGCCAGAAGCGCTTCCCAGTCGCTTCGTTCACGTTCACTGAAAGGCTGCGCATGCCGGCGGGTAAACCAGTAGATCTGTAGAAAAAAGTGAATGGACAACGACACGATGCGCACAATGCGATACAGGGAGAATGTCTTCCAGGCGAAACGGAGGCGGTCACGCAGCGGTCGTTCGTGCTCTACTCGGCCCAGTGCACCCGGTGTCTTCGCGCTCATCGTCTCACCCCCCGTTACTTCGCAGGCACCTTCAGTCAAACTCTACAGACGCCCGCAAAGGGTGTCAAACCACAAAACAGCCTCCATTTGTGACAGCGGGGCTCTCCGCGTCCCCCCGGGACATTATGTGTTCCGCAGCGAGTTATTGTACAATGAACTATGGCGGCGACTGAACACAAAGCGATCGACTGACGCTGCACTCTGTGAATATGCGAGATGAGACCATTTGACAACCGATAACGGCTTTGAAGACGTTCGCCAACCGGACGCGCACACCCTGATCCTTTTTGGCGCGACCGGCGATCTAGCCCGGCGCAAGCTCTTTCCAGCACTGCTCCACTTGGACGCAGCTGACATGATCGCACCGGGCACGCGCGTGATTGCCATCGGCCGCCGTCCCTTTGACGAAGAGTCATTTCGGACCGAGGTGGAAGCGGCCATTCATGAGTTCGGCCGCTCGGGCGAGATTGCCAAGGACATCTGGACCCGCTTTTTGAGCCGAATCTTCTATTGCCCGACGGACGTCGAGTCGATCGACGACTTCCGCCGCATGGGCGAGCTGGCCAACAAGATCGAAGAAGAATCCGGGACGCACAACCGCCTCTTTTACTTGGCCATGGCGCCCGAATTTTTCGGACCGGTAGGTCTGCGCCTGCGCGAGGCGGGCCTCACGGAGGCTGGCGGATGGCGGCGACTGGTCATCGAGAAGCCGTTTGGACACGATCACGCTTCGGCGCAACTGCTGAACGACGAGCTGTGCCAGGTCTTCGCGGAGGAAGAAATCTTTCGCATCGACCACTATCTTGGGAAAGAGATGGTCCAAAACATCGAAGTCCTGCGGTTCGCCAACTCTGTCTTTGAACCGGTCTGGAACAATCGTTCCATCGCGAACGTGCAAATCACGTCGAGTGAGACGGTCGGCGTTGAGGAGCGTGCGCCTTACTACGAACACGCTGGTGCCCTGCGTGACATGGTGCAGAACCACATGCTGCAGATGATCATGATGATCGCCATGGAACCACCGAGCCGTTTGAAGACCGAGGCCATTCGTGACGAAAAAGTGAAAGTTTTGCGATCGCTGCGTCGCTACACGCCGGCCGAAGCGGCACGCCACGTCGTGCGCGGTCAGTATCTCCCCGGTGCGGTCGACGGCAAGAGTCTGGCAGGCTATACGAACGAACCGCGCGTTGCTGCTGACTCGCGGACGGAGACGTTTATCGCGGCTGAACTGTTTGTCGACAACTTCCGCTGGGCAGGCGTCCCCTTTTACATCCGTACCGGAAAACGGATGGCACTGAAGTCGACGGAGATCGTCATTCAGTTTCGCGACATGCCAAAGCACTTGTATTTTAACCAAAACGGCAGCTTGGGCCCGAACTTGCTCGTGATCCGCGTCAACCCGGTCGAAGGCATGTACATTCAGCTGAACGCCAAGCGCCCAGGGACGGATGGCACGGTCATTCCTGTCGCCATGGAGTTCTCGCAACCGTCTGATCATTCGCCCGAAGCCTACGAGCGGCTGTTCCTCGATGCGATGCGCGGCGACTCCACCTTCTTCACACGGTGGGATGAAGTGTCTCTCGCCTGGAAGTTTGTCGATCCGATTGCAGAGGCCTTCCAACACGAGGAGACCTCGCCACTCAACTATTATCGCGCCGGCTCGTGGGGGCCGAAAGCGGCTGACGATCTGATTCGCCGCGCAGGGGATCAGTGGTGGCCAGTATTTGGCCAAGACACGCCCTCGGTGGAGTCGTACCTGGAGCGTAAACTCACGCAGGCAAAGGAGATGCGCTAAGCGGTGGGAACGATCCTAGATATCTCGATGCCGATTCATGCCGGGATGGCGGTCTACAAGAACAAGGAAGAAAAGCGGCCGGTGTTTGAGCGCACGTCCGATTTCCCCGCCAACGGCGCGCGCGAGACGCGGCTCCACATGGACGCGCACACCGGAACCCACGTCGACGCCCCGTTGCACATGCTGCCAGACGGAGCCACCATCGAGACCGTGGCGATCGATCAGTTGGTGCGACCCTGTCGCGTCGTCGACTTGACCCACGTAGAGGATGCAATCCACGCGCACGACCTTGACAGTTGCGATCCTCAACCGGGGGAGTTCCTTCTGTTCAAGACGCGCAATTCACTTTCCGACGAGTTTGATTTTTCTTTTGTGTACGTGGCGGATGATGCGGCGCAACTGCTCGCTTCCAGAGGCGTGGCTGGCGTCGGCGTCGACGGCCTTGGCGTAGAGCGGGCACAACCAGAACACACCACGCACAAGCGGCTCTTCGCGGCTGGCGCGATTATCATAGAAGGCCTGCGCTTACGCGATGTGGCCCCTGGCGTCTATCGCATGATCGCGGCCCCTTTGGCGCTCGTGGGGATCGATGCGGCGCCGGCGCGAGTCTTGCTCGAGACAGTGTGATTCGTCGGTTGGCTCATTGGTCTGGGGGTGCTTTAGGCTCATGCAAGACACGTCCGCGCAGCGCTACTCGCGTCAAGAACTGTTCGCGCCGATTGGGGCTGCCGGTCAGGCACGTCTGGCCAAAGCCCGCGTCGCGATCGTAGGCGTCGGGGCACTTGGAACCGTGAGCGCGGGGCAGTTGGCACGGGCAGGTGTCGGCTTCCTGCGCTGTATCGACCGCGATGTCGTGGATTGGACGAATCTGCAGAGGCAAGTCTTGTTTGATGAGCGGGACGCAGAAGCCGGTGTCGCCAAGGCAACCGCGGCTGCCGAACAACTGCGACACTTTAACAGCCGTATCCAGGTTGAGCCCGTGACTGCCGACCTCACCTCCGCGAACATCCATACCTTGCTCAGCGACGTGGATCTGATCGTCGACGCCACGGACAACGTCCAGGTCCGGCAGTTACTCAACGACTGGGCAGTGTCTCGCTCGATTCCCTGGATTTACGGGGCTGCCGTGAGTTCCTATGGCGTAACGTGTCTCATTCGACCTGGCGTGACGCCCTGTCTCACCTGCCTGTTCGGCGAAGGCGATACAGGCGGTCACGACACGTGCGACACCGTCGGCGTGATTGCTGCGGTGACTGGCATCATCGCCTCAGCGCAGGTTGCGGAGGCGCTCAAGTTTTTGACCGGCAATCAGGCAGCGCTACGCGATGGCCTGCTATACGTCGACGTCTGGCACAACGAATGGCGCAGTCTGCCTTTCGGTGACCGTAGAATGGATTGCCCTACGTGTGGATTGCGGCAGTTTCCTCTGCTCGAGGCTCGATCAGGGTCCGTCACGGTGACTTTTTGTGGGCGGCAGACAATTCAGGTTCGACCGCAGGCAGACACAACCGTGAACCTGCCGCATTTAGCCGAACGGCTGCGGCGACTCGGCTCGGTGCGCGCGAACGACAGCCTGCTTCGTTTTGAGGTGGATGAGATCCAGTTGAGTCTCTTTGCCGATGGGCGAGCGCTGATCCATGGGGTCACCGACCCTGCGGCCGCCCGTTCCTTTTACGCGCGCTACGTGGGGATGTGAGCGCGCTCTGCAAGCCACGACTTGACGTACGCGATGCGAGCACTCCGCAGCTGCTCCCCGAATGCCTTGCCCTCCTTTTCGCTGTGAACCAGCGCCCGCAGATCGCCTCCGCGCACATGGGCCTCTAGTTGATCCCACAGTTCCAACCATTCCTGCGTCTCGGCACACGTCTGATCCATGCGATTGCGACCACACCAGTCTGCCTCACAGACGAAGGCAAAGCCCCTGACTCCTAGTGGCTGTCGCCTGGCTTTGGCATACAGGTCGACCAAGGTGCTCGCGCGCAGTTGTCGCCAGCGATGCAAGAGCATGTGATACTCGGTCGCAAACAAGGCACCTCGCTGCCAAGCGGACGGAACTTTCAGACGACGTCCCTGCTCGCGCGCCAGCGGCACGCCCAGTTTCTCGTGGCCGAAGTGTGATGGCCAGCCGGACGACGGCGTCACCCCTTTGCCATAGTCATGAACCAGAGCGGCATAGCGCACCTCGACTTCGCGCCCGCGGCCGGCGGTCACGTCGAGGACTTGCATGGTGTGGGCAAACGCATCGCCTTCAGGATGGTAGCGGACCGGTTGCGGTACCTCGATCAAGGCCGATAGTTCCGGAAAGTGAACGTCGAGCACCCCCGCTAGCTGAAGCGTCGAAAAAAAGAGCGACGGACGGGTGGAAAGAAGCCCTTTGCGAAGCTCAGCGAACACGCGCTCCGCGGACAGAGCTGACAACTCCCCTCGAAGCGAGGTCATGAGGGCGAGGGTCCCCGGCTCCACGATCATTTGCAATTGTGCGGCAAAACGCGACGTGCGGTACACCCGCAACGGGTCTTCAGCAAAAGCGGGCGAGACGGCCCGCAGACAGCCTGCCTGCAAGTCCGCCTCTCCACCAAACGGATCGATTAAACGGCCAGTCAGCACGTCAACGGCCATCGCGTTTTGCGTGAGATCGCGCCGCCGCAAGTCTTCCTCGATCCGCACTTGCGGCTCGGCATCGACGGCAAACCCAGTATGACCGTCCCGCGTCTTGACTTCGGTGCGCGCCAGAGCAACCTCCGCAAAGCCATCACCAAGCGGCGCGCGAAACACGGGAAATGCCTTGCCCGTCAGAAAAGCGCCCGGCACCAACGTGGGCACTTGCGGCGCGCGAAGACCCGTCACACAAAAGTCCACATCCCCAGGCGGTACGCCGCGCAAAGCGTCCCGTACAGCGCCGCCGACCAGATAGAGGC
>JAPNUJ010000091.1:0-234 GCA_026627155.1 Bacillota bacterium
TGATTGCGCAGAAGCCGATGGAAGAGGGAGAACTCGCCGTCGAGTATGCGGTTGATGCTGTCATGGGGAAAAAGGTCCCCAGCTTCGTCCAGTTGGCCAATGTGGTCATTACGAAAGCGAATCTCGCCGCCAACGCCCAGTGGGAGTATCGGTCACAAGCGTGATCGACGACGGGCCGTAGTTCACTTCGCTGCGCGTAGTTGAGCCAGCGCAGCGCCAGAGTCGGGGAGACGC
>JAPNUJ010000091.1:244-8850 GCA_026627155.1 Bacillota bacterium
ACTGGCAGGTGACTTCGATGACCTCGCCATCACTCGAATCGCGCATGGGCTTCCGATGGGTGGCGACCTTGAATACGCGGATGAGCTCACCCTTGCCCGCGCCCTCGAGTTTCGTCGTCCCATGACCCGGTAGCAGTTGGCGGTGAGAACATGATGTTCACATAGACGGTAACGGGGCTGCCTAAAGCGCCGTTACCGTCTATTTGGTCATACTTTGGCCCTTGTCCGACTATACTCTAGTACCCTGCTACGTAACTCGTTGCTCTGATCAACGAGTTTGATGCAGCGACATACGGAGGCGAAGTCGATGGGACAAGCAAAGCGGGAGACGCAGTGGGAATACGCGCAGCATGAGCAGTTGGTCGCGGACATCGCGCAGGCACACACCGACTGGACGCTGGCCATGGAGCAGTTTGACAATGCGACCGCCGCGGACGTCATTGATGATGCCATTTATCTACTCATTGCCGCGGAACGGCGCTATGAAGGACTGCTACGCGTCGCGCGGCGGCAGAGACTGGTTGTGGACCTGCGTGGACGCGTGCTGGCGGTCGAACCGATGACGCCCGCGTCGCCGTCGCAGCAAGTTGTTGAGCAGGCCGATCAGGGGCCATCCGCCTCCGAGACGCCCACACTGTGAGGGGGGATCTCGAATGCCGGAATGGATGATCGTGGTTGCGATCGTGATAGGGCTTCTACTCGCGTTGTCGATGCTCCGTGCCATCATTCGCAGCCCGCTCGGCGTGATTGGCGGATTGCTGCGAAATCTCGTGATTGGCTGCGCTGCGCTCTTGATCATCGACTACGCTGGAAAATCGATCGGCGTTCACGTCCCCCTGAATGGGTACACGGCTGGTGTGGCCAGTATCCTCGGCGTTCCTGGCGTCGCCGCCCTCGCCGTCATTGAAAAATGGATCGTGTGATCCGCCGCCATCGCCTCAGCGCCTATGGGGCAAACGCGCCGCGAGGCGCGTGAGCAAGCGTCCGGCCACCGGGATTCGGCTGATCTCAGACGGTTGAATGGCCCGCACCCAGAGAGCGGCCAGCAGATACAGCGGGCCGCCGATGCCAATGCCAACCAGCAAAAAGACCAAGGCCAGCAGGCGTGAATCGGGCGCGTTCAGGGCTTGCTCCAACGGCACAAACAGGCGCTCAAGAAGCACCATCCAGAGCCCTGTGCACAGCATGGCCACGGCCGGACGCCAGGCTACGGAGCCGATGCGGACAGGCTGTCCTGTGGCTTTGCCCAGGGCCCCGACGTTAAGCCACGATGAGGCGGCATATCCGACGACACTCGCGATCGCAGCCCCTTCGATGCCCAGAATCGGCACCAGCATCAAGTTCCCGACCAGTTTGACCGCCAACCCGATAGCCATGTGAACTACGGGCTGATAAAACCGGTCATAGCCTTGCAGGATAAATGTGGTCACGAGTTCGAGGGCACTGAAAATACTGATGAGTGCAGCAATGGCAAACACGGGCGCGCCGGTGTTGTGCTCGAACAAGGCGATATCGAGCGGCGTCGCCAATGCCGCAAGCGTCACGGCCACAGGAAAGGTGATAAACGCTGTCATGCGCAACGCGCCGATATACCGGATGCGTCCTTCCTGGTGTTGCCCTCGCGTTCTTGCCTCCGTGATCGCCGGCATGATCGATGCCCCGATCGCGGTCGCAAATGACAAGGGCAACTGCATGAGCCGAAGCGCTTCCCCTGCGTAGATTCCGTATTGTCCCGTAGCAACCCCGATCGACATGCCTCCGGCGACCAGTTGCCGAATGACCGTGGCGTTGTCGATGTTTTGCGACAGCGGCAAGACGAGTGTCCCCAGTGCGACCGGCAACGCATAAATGAAGAGTTGGCGAAGCACCGTTCCCGCATGCAGGCTCGGTGTCTTAAGATAGCGTCGTTTGCGCACCATGAGTCCGCGCGTCTTGCGCACAGCCGCGAGCAGTAAAATGAACCCGCCGATGGCGCCAGCGGTCCCGCCAAATGTGGCGATGGCCGCCTCGATCGCGCGACTGGCGCCAAGGTGCACGGCGATGAGCAGGCCTGCGAGCACCACTCCCACGCGAACAATCTGCTCTACGACCTGGGACGCTGCGGAGGGCTCAAGTCGCAGGTTTCCTTGGAGATAGCCGCGTTGCGCACTCATGAGAGGCAGAATCAAAAGCGCGGGCGCCAGCGCGTGAATGGCGGGAACTGTCTCGGCGAGCAAGGCCTTGCTGCTGACAGACCAACTGAGCAGATAGGGTCCTCCGAACCACATCAAGACAAAGGCGACGACACCAAAGCCCAGCAGGGCGCGACCGACAATCGCATACGTCTGGCTGGCCTCACGATACTGTCCGCGAGCGTTCAAGTTGCTGATCGTCTTTGAAAGCGCAAGTGGAAATCCAGCGGTGGAGAGCGTGAGCATGATCGTGTACAGTGGGTAGACAAGCTGATAAAGGCCCAGCCCTTGATCGCCGATCAGGTTTTGCATCGGAACGACGAGGAAGATTCCGAGCAAGCGCGCGATAAACTGAGCGCTGACCATGGAAGAGGCTCCGCGCGAGGCACGCTGGCGCACGAGTTCGCGTTCTTCCGGCATGGGCTGAACCTCCATTTCTGCTGCACGTAGTATAGCATAGGTGGACGCCGCACCATCCGGGGCCATTGGCATAGACTTGTAAGGCCCGTGGGCTGCGCTGAGTGCGCCGGCAGGTATGACGACGTCAGAATCGGGCAAGGATGATAGAAACGAGTCGTCACGGCGCGCAAAAATTGGATTGGGCAGGGTGAGTGGGATGTGTGATATGGAAGGTCAACAGAGTTCACAGGGGACACCTGTACCGGTCTGCATGATCTGCGAGCAGGTCGGTGGCGAGGGGATTCACATTCTGTCGCAATTTATCTGTCTGGAGTGCGAAAGAGAGATCGTCAACACCGGCGTGGACGACGATTTGTACGATTACTTCGTGGAGCGGATGCGAGCACTGTGGCGCGACATCGCATCGGATCCGGATACAGCACCCGGCCCCTGCTACTTGTAGCGGGGTTTGTACTGCTTTGGGCAGGAATTGAACAGTGTGGGCGCGAACATACATGATATGAATGACGGTCAACGGCAAACGCCGATTTTAACGGCTCTACAGGCGCATGTCGCCACGGAACGGGTATCATTGCACGTCCCTGGGCACAAGGCCGGCCAACTCTTGCCCACTGGCGCCGATGCCTGGATGCAGGCGATGGCCGCGCTGGATGGTACCGAGTTGCCCGGGTTGGACGATCTCTATCGACCTGTCGGGGCCATTGCCTCCGCACAGGCATTGGCTGCCAGTGCGTTCGGCAGCGATGAGGCGTACTTTCTGGTGGGTGGCAGCACGGTGGGCAATTTGGCTGCGATCCTCGCGGTCGTCCGCCGCGGACAGTGGGTGATCGCGGCGCGCAACTGCCATGAGTCAGTCTGGCATGCGCTTCGTCTCGCGGGAGCCCGGGTGCAAGTGGTCACGCCAGCGCTTTTGTACACGGGCGAAGGGGGGGCCGTCTACGGTCCGGTCACGGACGAGTTGATGCGCCGCGCCGTCGCGTCATGCCCGCAGGCGGTCGCCGTTGTGCTGACAAGTCCCACGTACGCCGGGGTGGCGACTCGGCTTGAGGCGCTCGTGGGCCATGTACATCAGTCGGGGATGGTCGTCGTCATCGACGAGGCGCACGGGGCGCATTTGCCGTTTCACCCGGAGCTGCCGGCTTCCGGGATTCAGGCTGGGGCCGATCTGGTGGTGCAAAGCACCCACAAGATGACCGCCGCCCTGACGCAGACGGGACTCCTGCATCGGTCAGGAGAGCGGGTGTCATCCCAGCGCGTGCTCCGGGCACTCCGGATGGTGCAGACCAGCTCTCCTTCCTATCCCCTGCTCGCGTCGATCGATATGGTTCGTTCGCAGTTGGCCATCAGCGGGCTGGACCGAATTGCGCAAGTCCGCGCTCATTTGGCGGGGGGAGTCGAAGCGTTGGAGCGCGTCTGTCCAGGTCTTCTCTGGAAGCCGGACGGCGTTCAGGTGGACCCTTTCAAGTGGTTGTTGATCGCCCCTGCACTGGGGTTGGCCGGGATCGACCTCGCTGACGCGCTGCGCGAACAGTTCGGCATCTTCAGCGAGTGGGCCGATGAGCACCACGTCTTGTGTTGCTGGTCCTATGCCAACTCGGCGCAGGATGTTCGCCTTGTGGTGGAGGCGTTGGCAGCTATCGCAAAAACGTCGGCCAGCCGGTCTGGAAAGGGTTTGACGGCCTCGTTGGACTTTGCCGCATATGCTTCCGCAGCGCAGGCCGAGTTGGCGGTCCTGTCTGCGGAGGCGCACTGGGCGGAGGGGGATGTGCACCACGATCATCTCACTCAGGCGTTGGGGCAGGTGGCGTGCGAGAGCGTAACCGTCTATCCCCCAGGGGTTCCCCTGGTTTTGCCGGGCGAGACCGTCACGGCGGAAGTGGTCGCGTGCGTGCTTCAGGCACTGCGAAGGGGCATGAGAGTGGACGGAGTGACCACGAGCGGCACTCTCGATTTCGTTCTGGCAGCTCCAGAGGCACGTGGATAGCGGTTGTGAGGACATGCTGGCAGCTCCAAAGGCACGTGAGCTGATGTGACGACATGGGAGGGCGCTGTTGTGCAGACAGGCAGATCGGGTCTGTTGATCACCGTGGAAGGGATCGACGGTTCCGGCAAGACGACGCAGGTGGATCGCCTTTGCGCGCGCCTGACACAGGTGGGACGGGCTTTTGTGCGAACGCGCGAGCCCGGTGGCACGCCAATCGGGGATAAAATCCGGGCGTTGTTACTGGACCCGGCATCCGATATGACCGCGCTGGCGGAAGTCTACCTGTACGCAGCGTCGCGCGCTGAACACGTGGCGCGGGTGATGCGACCGGCCTTGGAAAAAGGACTCATCGTGGTGTGCGACCGCTTTGTCGATGCCAGCATCGCTTATCAGGGGTATGGCTTGCGGAGCGCTGGGATCACACCAGACCTGGTACGCCAGGTCAATGATCAGGCGGTGGGTGGGGTGATGCCGACGCGCACGTTCGTCGTGGATGTTCCAGTGCAGGTCGCCAGTGCCCGTTTGCGGGCAAGTGGTCGTCAGCAATTCGGGGGAGAAGACCGGATCGAGCGACGTGGCCCTGCGTTCTTCGAACAGGTGCGCAGCGGGCTCGCCGCGATCGGCCAGGCGGACCCTGGGCGCGTTGTGCGAGTCGACGGTCAGCAGTCCGTCGAGCAGGTCGCAGCAGAGATTTGGCGAGATGTTGAGGCACTGCTTGGCAGTTTCGATGGCCCAGATGCATAAAGAGACAACGAAAGGAGTGGAGGGGCTCCATGCAGTTGATCTATGCGATCGTTCAAGACAAGGATGTGGCCCGTCTTTCGGAAAGGCTGGTGAAGACGGGGATTCGCGCTACAAAACTGGCGTCTACCGGTGGCTTCTTGCGATCGGGAAACACGACGTTCATGATCGGGGTGGACGACGAGCGCGTTGATGAGGTGCTTGATCTGATCAAGCAAAGCTGTCGGTCTCGGGAACAACTGGTCACGCCGTTGTCCCCTTTGGGCAATCAGGTCGAATCCTATGTCTCTTACCCAGTATCCGTGCAGGTGGGGGGAGCGACTGTATTTGTGGTCAAAGTGGATAGGTTCGAGCAATTCTAATCAGGGCTTGTTTGGCTCGGAGGTGGCGTCGTGAAAATCGATGAACGAGCGCGAAGCCGCGGGCTACCTGGGGTGTACGCAAACAATGACGCGCCTCGCGTCGGGACGGCCGACTTGTTTGCCGCCCAATTGGATGTGGCGAACAAGCGACAGGGCGAGACGGAATTCGATGTGTTCTTTAGTGACGTGGTGCGCGAGGGAGAAGAGCTTGTCAACAATCCCTCCGTGGAGGCGATCCACAAGTACCGCATGGCGCTGCGCCGCATGCTCGAGCATGCCGTCAGGGGGGGACTGCGACACAGTAGCCGCACGGTGGCCGGGGCGCTGGGTCGCAGAAAGGTGTTGATGGCAGTCGAGGAGATCGACAAAGAGTTACTTGCTTTGGCGGAAGGACTGCTGGCCAAGCAATTTGAACCGATGGCGCTTCTGCGCATGGTCGGTGACATCAAGGGGCTCTTGATCAGTCTTCGTCTGTAGGCGGACTGAAGGCTTCCACAAGAGACCGCGCAGGGAACGGCAAGAGACCGCAGGACACGGGACCGCACGACACCTGTGGCGGTGACGACAGGTCAGTCAAACGGGGAGGGTGTGCGCATGCCGGCATCGTCTCTTCAGGACGTACTGGTCGACTTGTTGAGAGCCGGGCGGCTAGGGCACGCCTATCTGGTATCTCATAGCGAACAAGACAGCGCCGAACGGGATGTGCGCGTAGCCGTTCAGGCGCTCCTGTGCACGCAACGTTCGCCGCAAGGGAGCGCGTGTGGCCAATGCGATTCGTGTTTGCAGGTGCTGTCTGGCAATCACCCGGGGTTGACATGGGTGGATCCGGACGGGGCGTCCGTGAAGGTTGCGCAGATGCGGTCGGCACAGGGCAGCGACCGTCTGCGTAGCGCAGGCGGACAGCTTCAGGTATTTGTCGTGTCCCGAGCTGAGCGCCTGACGCTTGAGGCGGGCAACGCCATTCTCAAGTGGGTGGAGGAGCCAGGACCAGACCGCCTTTTTCTGCTTATGACCGCGGCCTTGCAAGGCGTTTTGCCAACGCTCCGGTCACGCTGCATGACGCTTCGCCTGGCCGCGGCGTCCACGACTGGGATTGCAGATGCGCTCGCGACAAAACTCGGCCAAGAGCGGTTTGTTCAGGCGTGTGCCTCAATGGTAGAATTGACCGCAGCCGCGTTGGCGCGCCGGGTGGATGCCTGGCAAGTAGTCGGTCGCACAGTGGCCAAACTTCGTCTGACGGGCGAGGAAGCGTTGCAGTTTGTCGACGCGTGGATGGCGCTGCAGGGCGACGTCGTCCAGGTCCTGTTCCATGGACAGGCACAGACGGGATTGTGTGAGCTGACGGATCTGCAAAAACTGACGCACGGTGTTGGGGCTGAACAGGTTGCCGAGTTTGCCCTTCTACTCGCGGAACAACGCCGTCGTTTGTTAAGTCACGTGAACGTCCAGGCCTCGTTTGAGGCGATGCTGATCGGCATGGCAAGCCAAGGGGAGGGGCAGGCAGAGCGATGACCAAACCGATCGTGATCATGGATCAGATGGAGCGGATGGAACGGCATCTGCGGGCTTTGGCGGAGGACCTTGCCTCGATGCGTTCGCAGATGGAAGGGCTGATTGAGGAGAATCGACGGTTAAATCTCGAAAACGTGCATCTGCGAGAGACGGGTCGTACCGGCGAAGACGGGGCTGCCGCATCGGCGGCGCATGTGCTGAGTCAGCTTTATGACGATGGGTATCACATCTGCAGTGTAAATTACGGGGCGACGCGCAAAGGGGACTGTCTTTTTTGCCTGCAGAGTATGGAGCGGTCATCATGATCCCATGGGAGGAGCTTGCGGCATGACGGGCACCTTGTTCATCGTGCCCACCCCGATAGGCAACCTCGAAGACATCACGCTACGAGCACTGCGCATCTTGCGGGAAGTCGATTTCGTTGCGGCCGAAGACACGCGACACACTCGAAAATTGCTGACTCACTATGACATCCATCCCAAATCACTGTTTTCCTATCACGAGCACAACACCCGTCACGCGGGCGCACTTGTGCTGCAGCGCTTGCTGGCTGGTGAATCGGGGGCACTGGTGTCGGACGCTGGGATGCCCGGCATCTCCGATCCCGGTCACGATCTGATCCGACTGTTGCTTGAGGAGTCCATCGCTCCCGTCGCCTTGCCAGGGCCATCTGCTTTTGTGACTGGACTGGTCGCTTCTGGACTTGCGACGGACCGCTTTTTGTTTGTCGGGTTTTTGCCTCGCGAGAAGAAGACCCGGCGTTCCGAACTGGAGGCACTGGCCAAGCAGACGGCGACATTGCTCTTTTATGAAGCGCCCCATCGCATCCTGGCGACCCTCGACGACTTGTTCCTCGTGTTTGGGAACCGTCAGTGCGTGATCGCGCGCGAACTGAGCAAGGTGCATGAGACCTTTCATCGCGGACAACTCGGCGACTCGCAGTGGCGCGCGGGGTTGACACTGCGCGGTGAGATGGTCGTGATGGTCGAGGGGGCTACCATCTCCGAGGCAACAACCTCTCTCTTTGCGCCAACGGACGCGGAAAGTATCGTTTCGGCGGTTGACGGTTTGATTGCCCAAGGGCTGGATAAAAAAGAGGCCATGAGACAGGTGGCGCAAGCGGCCGGCTTGTCCCGTCGCGATGTCTATCAGACACTGCTCGACCGGGATCAGTGATGACCCCTTAGCCTTCCAGGCCGCAGAGGCAGGCCGACTGAACCAGGTGCCTCGGGGACTTGGCGTTGCATAAAGTGACGAGGTCCTCCCCGTTGATGGGAGGACCTCGCCACACGCCTTCACTCGCAAAGGGCAGATGCTTACTTGCCGGCCATCTCGGCGATACAGCTCGGGCAGATGTTCTTGCCTTTGAAGTGGATGATCTCGTCGGCTTGTCCACAGAAAATACAAGCAGGCTCA
>JAPNUJ010000092.1 GCA_026627155.1 Bacillota bacterium
CGAGGAGAGCGCGCGGCGACTCGGGATCGATGCGACGGTGGTGGCGAATCACAGCGTATTGGCGATGATCGCAAAGGGGAAGTCGGCGCTACTTGGCGTGAGTGACCTCCCGCTGCCAGATTTTGCGCTGTTTTGGGACAAGGATCTCTACTTGGCACGCGCGCTGGAACAGCGTGGGGTGCGACTTTACAATGCTGCCTCTGCGATCGCCCTGTGCGAAGACAAGGGGCGAACGTATCAGACGCTGGCGGATCATGGGGTGCGGATGCCGACGACGGTGCTGGGCCCGCGCATCGATGCCTGGTCGGGTGTTGTCGATGATCGCTACTATGAGATGGTGGAAGATGTGATCGGGTTTCCGATGGTGATCAAGGAGTCGTTTGGGTCATTTGGTTCGCAGGTCTACCTGATTGAGGACCGTGCGGCAATGAGAGCGAAGATTGCGGAACTCGGGGCGCGGCCGTTGGTGTTTCAGGAGTTGATCGCCAGCAGCTTTGGTCGCGACCTGCGCCTGCAGGTAGTCGGGGACTCCGTGGTGGCGGCCATGCACCGAACGTCCACGCAGGACTTCCGGGCCAATATGGGGCAAGGCGCCACGGCCAAGCCGCACGCTCCGACGCCGGAGCAAGCGGCCTTGGCGGTGACGTGTGCCCAGATTTTGGGCGCTGATTTTGCGGGTGTGGATATCTTGTTTGGCGCGGACGGCGAGCCCGTCCTGTGTGAGGTCAACGCCAATGCCCATCTTCTCAACCTGCGTGACTGTACGGGGATCAATGCGGCGGACGCCATGCTCGCCCACATCGCGACTCAGATGGACCGGCAGGGAAGGCGATGAGCGCGATGCGATGCTGGATCGTCTATAACGGCTATGGCGGGGAGAAGATCCTGCAACACGCAAAGTGGTTGGCGGATCACGCGAGTCGCCAGGGCATCACCCCACACATCGTGTCCAATCAACGGTTGCTCGCCAGCTTTGAGCACGGGCGCGCGGCACTCTTCGGGGACGTGACGGCGCCGCTCCCGGATTTCGTGTTGTTTTGGGACAAGGATCCCTATCTGGCACGCCAGCTTGAACGACTCGGCGTCCCGGTCTTTAACTCGTCGCAGACGATTGCCACCTGTGATGACAAAGGCATGACCCATCTCGTCTTGGCGGATCATGGCATCCCCATGCCGCGGACGATATTGGCTCCGCGGACATTTAAAAAGGCAGGAATTTTGGACCTTGCCATCTATGATGACATCGCGGACGTGCTCGGGTATCCGCTCGTGATCAAGCATTCTTACGGATCGTATGGCAACCAGGTGTTTCTGATCGCCGATCGCGTGGCGTTGCAGGAAAAAGTCTTGGAGTTGGCGGGGATTCCGTCGCTCTTTCAGGAGTACGTGGCGAGCAGTCACGGCACCGACCTGCGCCTGCAGGTGGTAGGTGGGCACGTCGTCGCGGCCATGCGGCGCGTGTCACCCAATGACTTTCGGGCCAATATCGGTCAAGGCGCCACACCGCATCCACATCGACCGACAAAGGAGCAGGCGGACATCGCCGTGCGGGCAGCGGCTGTCCTCGGCGCAGACTATGCGGGCGTGGATCTGCTGTTCGGCCCGGGCGGGGAACCAATCCTGTGTGAGGTTAACACCAATGCGCACATTATCAATTTATTTCGATGCACGGGGATCGATGCCGGTGAGCGGATTCTCTCGCACTTGCGTGAGCGGGTGCGTCAACTGTGAGCGTCTCCGGTTGGCTTGTGTATAGGAAGGAAGACGTGGCGCGCAACCGCTATTATATCGACTGGCTGACCCGCGAGGCGGAGGCACGGGGCGTTGCCTTGCACCTCGTGTTGCGGGACGAGGTGTTTCACGGGGTGGCTGGGGGCCGGCCGGTCGTTGTGCACCGGGGCGATGCCGCGCGCGCGTCGGGAGTTCGATCCGCGGCACCAAGCGGGGCACCAACCGCGGCGCCTACCGAGGTCTGGCCTGCTGCCGCGTCTGCGACGCGGCCCGACCTGCCCGACTTCGCGCTCATGCGGACGATCGATCCTGTGCTCAGCGAGCAACTGGAGCGCTGCGGTGTCCCCGTTTGGAATTCCTCCTCCGTGGCGCGCATCTGCAACGACAAGGCCGTGACGCACGAGTGGCTCGCGGCAGCGGGGATCCCGATGGCTGACACATGGTGCCTGACCTCCGAACAGGTGCAGACCTTGCCGAGCGTCCCAGCCGTCGCGCTCGACTATCCGCTTGTCGTCAAGACGGTCCGTGGCCGCAGCGGGCGGCAAGTGTATCGTGTCCACGATGCGAGCGAGTGGCAGGCCATCGCTCGGACTTTGCCGGGTGTGGACTGGGTCGCCCAACGACCGACAGGGCAGGCGGGTAAGGACGTGCGGGTATTTGTCATCGGGCGTCAGATCGTGGGGGCCGTGCTGCGCGTCTCGACGACTGACTTTCGGGCGAATTACTCGTTGGGTGGGTCGGCGGCGGCGTTTGAACTGACGGCCGGGCAGAGGGGCTTGGTCGAACGGGTTATCGACACACTTCCGCCACTCGGGATGGTGGGCGTGGACTGGTTGCTTGACGGGGAGGAAAATTTCCTGCTCAATGAAGTGGAGGATGTCGTCGGAAGCAGGACATTGGCGCTCACTACGGATGTCAATTTTCCGGGGCTGTACCTTGACCATATCCTGTCTGAACTCGGTTGACCCAAGGGGATCCGGTGCCGCCGCGAAGAGGTGTCACCCTGCACACACCCTGCGGTACTTCAAAAGGGAGGGATTCGCGTGACCCATCGTTGGATGACGCTGGCACTCATCGCGCTGTGCGAGTTGTTTGCACTGAGCATGTGGTTCAGCGCTTCTTCGGTCGCCGGGAGCCTCACTGCGTTTTTGCATGTGGATGCGAATGATGGAACGTGGATCGCGGTGAGCACGCAAGTCGGGTTCATCGTCGGCGCGTTTGTTTCGGCTTATTTTAGCATTGCCGACCGGGTTCGCGTCCGTCGCCTGTTTGCGCTGTCAGCGCTCGGGGCGGCCGCTCTCAACGGTCTGATGGTGTTGTCTGGTAGCCTGTCTGTAGACTTGATGCTGCGGTTCTTGGTCGGTGTGTGTCTTGCCGGGGTGTACCCTACCGCAGTGCAAATGGTGTCGCAGTGGTTCCCTCGGCAACGCGGCAAAAGCATCGGCATCCTGGTCGGCGCGTTGACGCTCGGGTCGGCGTTGCCGCACGTCGTCGTGGCGCTATCGCCGTCTGTGCAGTGGCAACCGGTCCTTCTCACTTGCTCCGTCCTTGGACTCGCGGCGGCGGCGATGATGAACTGGCTGGTCAGCGATCTGCCGAGTCTGACGGCTGCCAGTGTCGTGTCGTTTCGCTACCTGCGGCACATCGTGAGAAATCGTCCCGTGATGCTGGCCAATCTCGGGTACTTCGGACACATGTGGGAACTGTACGCGATGTGGACGTGGATTCCGCTGTTCTTGTTCGCGAGTCTGCATGAGTTGGCGTGGCAGGCGGCCGTGTGGTCATTTGTCGTGATCGGGGTCGCTGGGGCCTGTGGCTGCGTGGTGGGCGGGTTCGTCGCTGAACGGATCGGCAAGGCGCGACTGACCCGGTATGCGATGATCGTCAGCGGCCTGTGCGCGTTGACGATTGGCCTGACATTTGGGCGGGCGGCGTGGCTCACCGCAGCGGTCGCCATCGTCTGGGGCTTCTCGGTGATCGCTGACTCTGCGCAATTCTCGGCAGCCGTCGCAGACCACGCCAAACGCCAGTACACGGGAACGGCGCTAGCCTTTCAGATGGCGATCGGCTTTCTCGTGACGACGGTTTCGATCTACCTGATTCCCCCTCTGCAGCAAGCGGTGGGATGGCAACACGCGTTCATGATCCTTTGCATCGGCCCGTTTATCGGGATCATCGCAATGGGGCGCTTGCGCACGTACGAGCGTCGGCATCCTGTGAGCAAAGGCAAGGTTCGCCGCTTGCTCGCGTAAATGTGCCGCCGCGGCGGCGCGGGGGCGTAGCGGCGGTACCTGGACTTGGGGTGACACGAGATGGACAGGTCTGATGACTTCGGGGATCGTGTCGAACAGCGGTCTGGGGCCGGGCCGGTCCTCCTCTTTGATGGCGTGTGCAACTTCTGCCATGCGGCCGTTCAGTTTGCGATCCGGCACGATCGATCGGGACGGGTTCGTTTCGCCCCGTTGCAGTCTGAGGTCGCGCATCGGCTGCTCGCAAACCATGACAGACCTCCCGCCGAAAGAGGATCAACGTCCCCACACAGCGGAAGTCCGGACAGGCATCCGGGTGTCTCGCCCCAAGGTAGTCACGACCCTCACACGGTTGTGCTGATCGCACGTGGCGAGGTGTACACGCGCTCCGACGCAGTGCTCGCCTTGCTGCGCGAACTCGATCGTCCCTGGCCGCAACTGTATGCCTTGCGCGCGATCCCTCGGCCGCTGCGGGATCGCCTGTATACCTTCGTGGCGCGTCATCGGTACCGGTGGTTTGGGCGCAAGACCGTCTGCCCGCAGCCAACGCAAGAGCAACGCCTTCGCTTTCTGGTCGATGAAGTATCAGGAAGCGAACAGAGTAGGCAGGATCGGGGGTGAGACATTGTGGACGCGCGATTTGGGGACAAACGCTATCATGCCTGGAACGGGCACTTGCGCGCGCAGTTTGGCGAGAAGATCAGCAAGATCCCATTGGACGCGGGGTTTACGTGCCCCAACCGGGACGGCACGCTGGCGACGGGAGGATGCACTTTTTGCAGCGCGCGTGGATCCGGTGATTTTGCAGGATCGCGCCGCCTTGACTTGATCCGGCAGTATGAGGCCGTGCGCGCCAGCATGGCTCGCAAGTGGCCGGGGGCGCGCAGCATCGCGTACTTTCAGGCTTTCACCAATACCTACGCGCCTGTCCCGGTCTTGCGCGAGATGTTCGAGACAGCTTTGCAGTTTCCCGACGTGGTGGGGCTGGCGATCGCGACGCGGCCCGATTGCCTGCCTCCCGATGTGTTGGACTTGCTCGCCGAGTTGAATGAACGGACCTACCTCTGGGTCGAGCTCGGCTTGCAAACGGTGCACGAGAGCACATCGCGCCGAATCGGTCGGGCACACGACACGGCCACCTTTGTGAGAGCGCTGACCGCGCTTCGGGACCGCGACATCCGCACCTGCACGCATGTGATTTTTGGCTTGCCGGGGGAATCGGATGCGATGATGCGCGCCACCGCGCAAATGGTGGCGCGGATGCCGACGCAGGGCGTCAAGATTCACCTCCTGCACTTGCTGCGAGGCACGCCGTTGGTGGCGGAGTATGAGCGAGGCGAACTGGAGTTGCTGACGCAAGAACGGTATATCGGCCTGGTTTGCGACGCGCTCGAGATGTTGCCGCCGGACATGGTGATCCATCGGTTGACAGGTGACGGGCCGCCCGATCTCTTGATTGGTCCCCTTTGGAGTCGCCGCAAGTGGGAAGTGTTGAACGCGATTGAAGCGGAACTGGCTCGACGGGATTCGTGGCAAGGCAAGCGCTTTGACGGCGTCGTCTGGGCGAAGGCGAGTGAGTGGGAGGACGTGGCGTGGGAGTCGCTCGACTCAGGAGAAAAGGGCGGTCTGCGCGCGCGGTACCCGGTCTTCCTTCCGCATGGTGCGGGACGGCGCGGTGCGTCGTCATGACCGGGCGCGATCAGGCCCGGTTTGCCATTCCCGGCGTCATTGATCTCGCGCATGAGTGGGTCGGCAACGCCCTGTCTCGCTTCGCGGACACGCTTCCTCTGCGGGCGCTGGACCTCACAGTGGGCAACGGTCACGACACGGGTCGCCTGGCGGCTGCGGTAGGTCAGAGGGGTGTGGTGATCGGATGCGATATTCAGGTCGAGGCTCTGTTCAGGACGTCGCTGCATCTGCAATCGATCGGTCTGATGGAGCGCGTAAGGCTGATTCAGACGGATCACGCCCACCTGTCTGGGCAACTCGGTTCAACCTGGCACGGGAGCGTTCATGCCGCCATGGCCAATCTCGGCTACCTCCCTGGGGGCGACAAGTCGCGGGTCACCCGCGGCGACACGACCGAGGCGATGCTCCGCGGGGTACTGCCTTTGCTGACTCTGCACGGTCTCCTGACTGTCATCGTATATAGCGGACATCCCGGGGGAGCGGAAGAGTTGCAGGTGGTCACACAGGTGGCAGATTCGCTGCAACCGTCGCTTTGGCGAGTGGCTCAGGTGTCATTTCCCGGACGCGCTCATCATTCCCCCACCTTGTTTGCGTTTGAAAGGATGCGCTAGGCGATGTCTGAGGAGGTTTTACCGGTTATGCCCACGACTGATGACCGCCGTAAATGGTGGATTCTCGCCAATGTATCCGTTGGCACGTTCATGGCTACCCTCGACGGCAGTATTGCCAATGTGGGGCTTCCTACTATATCTGAGACTCTGCATGTGCCTCTTCATACCGTACAGTGGGTCATCACCGTCTATCTGTTGACCATCTGTGCGATCCTGCCGATCGTGGGCAAGCTCGCCGATCTCTTTGGGCGCGGTCGGCTGTACAATATCGGCTTTCTGATCTTTTCTGGAGGTTCGGCCCTTTGTGCCGTGTCCGGCAGCATCGGTTTGCTGATCGGGGCGCGCATCTTGCAGGCGTTGGGTGCGTCATTGCTCATGGCAAACAGCCAGGCAATCGTGACCACCACGTTTCCGTCGAATCAGCGTGGGCGGGCGCTCGGCATCACGGGGACCATGGTGTCGCTCGGCTCCCTGACAGGTCCTGCGCTCGGTGGACTTCTGATCGGCTGGTTCGGCTGGTCCTCGATCTTCTGGATCAATGTTCCCATCGGCATTCTCGGTTTTGTGCTCGGGCTGTGGATGCTTCCGAAGACGCGCGAAGAGCGGCGTGCCGGGGCATTTGACTACTCCGGTTCCGGACTCTTTATCGTTGGGATCGTGACCCTTTTGTACACTGTCTCGAACGCGGAGATTTGGGGGTGGAATTCTGCGGTGACGTGGTCCGGTATCGGTCTGGCTGCGATCGTTCTGGCGGGCTTCGGGTTGCGCGAACGGTGGGCCGCGAACCCGATGATCGACTTTAGCCTCTACCGAAACCGGATGTTTTTTACGGGCAGTATCGCGGCACTCTTATCTTTTACATCACTGTTTTGCACGAACACGATGATGCCATTTTACCTGGAGGACGTCTTGCGAGCATCCCCGCAGACCACAGGCTTGACGATGGCCGCCTATCCGCTCGCTATGGCGTTTGTCGCGCCTTTCTCCGGCTGGCTCTCCGATCGAGTCGGACCGTATTGGCTCACGACGGGTGGGCTGCTTCTCAACGGCCTTGGCTTTGTCCTGTTGAACCTGCTGGCGATCAACGTGCCGGTCTGGCTCGTCGGTCTGCATCTCACCATCTTCGGAATTGGACAGGGTCTGTTTCAGTCCCCCAACAACTCGAGCGTCATGGGCTCCGTGCCGCGGGCTCAAGTCGGCTCCGCAGGCGGCCTGAACGCTCTGGTGCGCAATATCGGGATGGTCCTTGGAATTTCTTTGTCGGTGTCGCTGTTCTCGGCGCGACTCAACGCCCTGGTGGGACGGGGATACAACGGGGTGCCGACGGATGTTCATCCCATCTTGTTCATGACTGCGCTGCACTCCGTGTTTTGGGCGGCGGCGGGCGTTTGCGTGGCAGGAGCGCTTTTGTCCGCGTTTCGGCCACAGCGGACGGGTCTGTCCGGACACCTTGCCACCCCGGCGCCATAGCCGCTGGCCCGCATGGGTACATTGTGCTATAACCAGCATAGAATGTAGTAGAGCCCGTCCGCGTTTTGCATGATCTCTCTAAAGGAGGGTCCATCCGAGATGTCCATTCGACCACTGCTGACGGTCGCTATTGGCGCGTTGTTGCTGCTGACCGGCTGTGCCACGCAATCGGCGGCAGCGCCCGCCGTGACCGTGCAGTCCGCCCTCACAGCGCAACACAAGGTTGCGTCCAGGCAGTCTCATCCGATTCCATATATCACGTCACTTGATTCCTTCAAAGGTCACCCGCTTTTGGTCGACTTCTTCGCCACGTCGTGCATGTACTGCGCGTACGAGGCGACAGTGGATATGCCGGGGCTTCTGACGTTTGCCAAACAGCATCATATCACTGTGCTCGCGATCAATGGATCGGCCACGCTGGGCATGGGATCGGCCGGTTACACACCTGCCACCGGGATCGATGGCACGTGGACGCCCACAGACAACCAGGCTACACTCTACAGCAACACGGTTCAGTGGGCGCGCAAGTTTCATTTGCTGCCATATGTGCGATTTAACTCGGGCGAAGGGATGGCCAAGGAGTTTCATATCTTGCACTATGGATTCCCCACACTGCTCGTCTTTGATGCCCGTGGAAAACTGGTGAAGGAATGGGGCGGCGTGCAAAATAACGCGACCGTGGAGTCAGCATTTCTGAAGCTCCAATGAGACAGGCGACGGGACCGATGGCGGCTGCCGCGAGGCGTGCCCAACTGGTCCTGTCGCGTATGTCAAAAGCGAATGCCCTCCCCGCGCGAGACGCCCCGAATGATGTGGCGTTGCAGGAACAAAAACAGGACGATGATCGGCAAGGTGGCGAACATCGACGCCGCTGATAGCCCTTGCCAATCGGACGAGTTCGATGTCAAGAAGTTGGCGAGCGCCAGTTCGATGGGTTGTACGGACGGGTTTTGCGCGACCATGAGCGGCCAAATCAGCGAATTCCACGTGCCGATGAAGATATAGAGAGCCAGTGTGATCAGGACGGGCCGACAAAGGGGAATGGCAATCAACCAGAGGAAACGGAGGTGG
>JAPNUJ010000093.1:0-8365 GCA_026627155.1 Bacillota bacterium
GACTACCGTCTCGCCGGCCACATCCACAGTTTCCTGCGCCAACACGGGGGGCAAATACTTCACGACTGGGGTCAGGAGCAGATCGACCCGGGTGCCGTTTTGCTCCGAACGGACGACCGAAGCCGAACCCTTCATGTCGCCCGAACCCCATGCCAAGGCCGATGCGACACCGGAACGGCGAGCGGAGCCGGTGAACAGACGCTCCAGTTCGCGCCTAAAGCGCAGCCGCCCCTCTTGCGCACGCGTATACTCCGCCCCTGTGATTGCACGGCCCGACTCAAGCCGAGCCCGGACCGCATCCCCAAACCGAAAGTCTGGCGAATCGAGCCTGGCCTGGTGCTGCATGAACGCTTCTGTTGCGATGATCGTCGCCTGCCACCCAGCAACCTCGTCTATGAGTGGCACCTGCAGCGGCACCATGACAGCCCCGAGGTCCTCCAGTTCTGTGATCGCCCGGTGTCGGCCCATGAGCACGTCATCCTCTGCGCCCGCCGTAAAATACCCATCGGGAACTCCCACGCGAAGTCCCCTCAACGGTCGGGAATTCAATGCCAACAAGGGCCCGGATGGTATGCCAAGCGGGGCTTCAAGACTATGGGGATCGTCCGGGTCAAAGCCGCTGATCAAGTGAAACAGCAACGCCACGTCGCGCACTGACCGCGCCAGCGGTCCCACATGATCCAAGCTGGCCGCCAGCGGCGTCACGCCGCGTAAGCTGACGCGACCATAGGTGGGTTTTAATCCGTATACCCCTGTAAAGGCCGCCGGAATCCGAATCGACCCCCCCGTGTCGGTGCCAAGCGTACAAGGACACAAGTCAGCCGCTATCGCCGCCGCCGACCCGCCGCTGGACCCGCCCGCCGTGCGCGTCAGGTCCCACGGATTCCGCACCGTTCCAAAATGTTCATTCTCGTTCGTGGTTCCGTAGGCGAACTCGTGCAAATTGTGTTTGCCAAGCACTATGGCGCCCGCAGACTTCAGTCTCCTGACAGCGGCAGCGTCCTCGTCGGGAATTCGTTCTCGCCACATGCCCGAGCCCGCGGTGGTCAACACATCTTGCGTGTCAATCAAGTCCTTTAGACCGATCGGCACTCCGTGAAGAGGCCCGCGCACTTGTCCGCGCGCCATCTCCTCATCCGCTTTCGCAGCCGCCCTTAGCGCTGCCTCCTCGCACACCGTGATGTACGCCGCAAGTTGGTCGTTGTGAAGCGCGATCCGCCCAAGATAAAAGTACGTCAACTCCTGACTGGACAGGTCGCGCCGTCGAATGCGATCGGCCCATTCCGTGGCATCCGCCATGTGCTGCGGTGCCGTCCGCGCGTCGATGGTCAAGACCGTCCACCCCCCACATCCATGACACGATAGTACCATATAAAGGGCAGGTCTACTCAGGTTGCAAAGACGGTCGGACAAGCAGGTGGCTAGCGGATGGCTAGCGGATTGCAAGCAGATGGAACGACTGGTGCGGTCGCTGACCAACGCGTCGAGAACCTCATCTCGCGCCCACGTTCGGGGGCAACCTGCGGGCGCACTTGCGGGCGCTCCAGTGCCGTGCTCATCAGCCGCCGCGGTCGCCCACTCCAGCCCAGAGCCCGTCAGTCGTCGCGGTCACCCGCTCGCTAACGCCGTGCGAAACGCAAACCCGACTCCGTAGTGTAAGTGGCTTACTCCCCATTCCAGATGAAAGCACAGGGGTGTGTCGAAAGCACAAGAGCTACATTGACCCAAATTTTATCGAATCGTTCCCACGCTATCGTGAAGCCCAGGGAGCGGCAGCGCCGGGGCCCAGTCGCGCAGTCGCGCAGTCGCCCGAGTTGGCATGTCTGTCGGCTCGCGCGCTTGCTCGTGCGTGTGTGGATGCCCTTTGACTACGAAGGTGAGCCACAGACATACGCCGATCAGTAATCTCAGATTGAGACTCACGAAGCCCAAGCAGTCTCAGATTGAGACTCACGAAGCCCCCGTAGTCTCAGATTGAGACTCACGAAGCCGCCGTGGTCTCAGTTTGAGACTCACGTAGCCCTCGTGGTCTCAGTTTGAGACTCACGTAGCCCAAGCAGTCTCAATCTGAGACTTAGGGAGCACGGTCAGTCTCATTCTGAGACTCACGTAACCCAAGCAGTCTCAATCTGAGACTCACGGAGCCCAAGCAGTCTCAATCTGAGACTCACGAAGCCCCAGTAGTCTCAGTTTGAGACTCATGAAGCCCAAGCAGTCTCAATCTGAGACTGACGTAGCCCCGGTAGTCTCATTCTGCGACTTGCACAGCCTGGGTAGGATCAAAGCGCGCTCATTTGACCCATTATTCGGAAATAGACACGGGCGTCGGCGACCGTGGTCCACCAACATAGTTCCAAACTCTTATCCATCCCTCTAACTACAAGTGAAGGATGAGTCCCCGGCTCCCCCGGGACCTGTATCCCCTCAGATAGGCAAAGTTGACGAAAAGGGCTGTCGATCTCAGTACAAGATCGGCAGGAGGCCACCCGAAGCAACTGACTAGGAACATCCGCACGTTTCCCGTTAGGTTTTGGGACATGACAGGCCGTTTGAAATGCGTAGGAAAAGTGGCGGGTAGTTGATGACAGTTGTTCGAACCGTCGAGAGTCGCCGTCGAGGGCCGGCACCGCCCGTCACCACCACCCCTCAACCCCTCAACCCCTCAACCCCTCAGCCCCTCAGCCCCTCAGCCCGCACCCATGCCACCTTGGGGCTGTTGGTCATTTTGCGCGCCGACGGCATAGGCGTTGGCCATCTGAACGATCGCGCGCCCCGCTTGATCGACGGTCAGCCCGGCGTCGCCGTTGAATCGGCCGTTTTGCAGGGTGATCATCCCGAGTGCCACGGCCAGCGCGTCACCCGCATACTGTGACGCAGGAATCGCAGCCGCATCCGCGGCGGCGAGGTGGAAGCTTTGCGGTGCGAGCAGAGCCGGTCCAAAACCGAGTGCTCGGGCAAGCAACTGGGCAGCATAACCGCGCGTCGCGGGTTCATTTGCAGCAATCGCCTGCCCAAGCGGCAACCACCCGCGCGTATAGGCCGCGATCAATGCAGCATAGTCTGGCGAGGCTGGCGGGATACCGGACAGCGCCTTGCCGAGCGCCTCGACGTCATCATCGGGCAAGGACAGCGAACTGTTGAGTCCTAGGGCGTTGACCACAAGGGTGATCAATTGCCCTCTCGTCATGACGCGCTCTGGGTCAATGTCCCCTGCCGCCGACACCGGCAAGAGTTCATCTGAGGCAAGCAAGGACAGATCGGCTGCATTGGTCGCACCCGCGAGATCGCGAATGGGACCCGTGTAGGGCACCGACGGCTGCCCCGGCCCTTGCAGAGATCCGGTCAGCGCGTTGACCACCATGCCATTGCCGTAGTAGCCAGTTGGAGCATAAGCCAAGACAATGCGCATCGGCGGCAGCTTGGCTCCCGCGCGGGACGCTTGATAGTCGTTTTGCGGGGAAGTCAGGAGATACTGGAGGGTCAACGGCTCCGCCTTCATCCAGTTGGCCACAACTTGCGAGACCGGCACCGCTCGCGAAGGAAGCGGCAGCGTTTTGAGGCCGGCCACCGGTTGCCAGTTAAACGAATCCACATGTCCGGTATCACCGTCCACACTGATCATCCCCCCTGCCGCCTGCACAGGAATGCCATGGTACAAAAAAGACAGCGAATAATTCCGCTCAACTCCATTGGGGAATTTTTGAAAAGGGGAAAGACTGATCGACATGGCCCCCGTGTCGTCCGGAAATACGCTCTTCGCGAACGCCTCAGCCACCGCCAGGGACTGGGCTGTAGTGATTTTTCCTTGTGCCCTGACCCCGACCAGCTTCTTAAACAGCATCGGGTATTCGCTCAAGTTGGTCACGACGCCGCGCGTAGCATCGACCGACACGTCGATCTGCAGGTTGTGCGGCCTAACCCAGGTAAAGTTCCAAACCGTGTCCGAGGATGGTGGCTGGACGTCGAAGGACTGTTGCGACAGACGATCGCTTGGCGGCAGGTTTACAATGCGTTTGGCATAGTTGAGGGCCTGCGCCTTGGTCCAATTGACATGCACAGTCCCGGGAAAAGTCGAGGGCCCGCCCTTGACCAGCACGCTCGTCGGCGAGCCGGCTGGCATGGGGTTCGCCAGGCCATCGGAGTCGATCACCTGCCCGGTGGCCCCATCGATGACCGGCGCGGTGATGGATGAACCTTGGGAAAACGGCGTGTTCCAGTCGGTGGGATAGGCTATCGAAGGCTGAGCGTAGGCGAGGATGGAGGTGGGCGCCGAGATCCCGTTGTAGTCCTGACCGTAGAGCAGGGTAAAGTGCAGGGACCGCTGATAGATCGACTCGGCCTCCGTCTTGGAGACAGCCGGTTTTGCGGATGGGAACGACAATGTCGTCCAGTTCACATTGCTCTGAAGAAGGTGCCCGTTTGCGGAGATGGTGATCGAAAACCCGTCAAATGGCGCAGGAACGCCATGCACCATCCGTTCAAATGAATAACTGTACGCGATGGGCTGGGCAAGATTGGACGCATTGGCTTGCTGTGAGACGTCGGCGACCTGACTGGCGTCCTGCCCGTACAGTCGCTTTACCCAAGCCCAGGCGAGCGCTTTGGCTTGAGTCGGTGACACTGCGGCAGGAAAGTGAAAACTGCCAGACTGAGTCTGGCGGTTATAGTTCAACACCATACCTGTGGTGGCGTCGATCGATACATTCAGATAGGAATTGAACTGGTACTGCGCCTGAGAGGTCGTTTGCATGTAACTGAGACTGTACTCGGCTGGTTGGCCTGACTGGTCCTCGTTAAAGTTCGTCGAGTTCAGCGTAAAGCCCGGCGGGATGTACGTGACCGACCGAGCAATGGCTTCGGCCTGTTGCAATGTGATCGTGCCCGCATCGGTCTTAGTGGCTGCAGACGCGCCGACGACCGGGGCGAAGACGGATAGCGCCGTCAGCAGGGCGGCCGCGGCAGGCCATGGTACCGGGCGCATTGGCTTACACTTCGGTGTGCGCATTAGGGAACCCCTCCTCGTGTCACTCACTAGACGCGAAGCAGGTCGTTCTGGTTACACGGCGGAAGTGATCGCCACAAATCGGTCTGGTAAATGCTCACTTGAAGGTGTATCCTGATCTCATAGCTTCACCTATACCATCCACCAGATCGTTCGCGTAGCGCATACAGGCCATGCCGTACCCATACGCTTCCCCAAGGAGACTGATCATAGATGCGCCACACACCCCTTTACCCTGGTTCGACACGTTCCGCAAGCGCGCACAAAAGCCCGACCGCGAATCGGCGTGCACCCCATCGCCGCTATGGCCCCACTCTGAAGACCACCGCCGCGACCATGATGGCGATCGGCTCCCTGTTGCCGACGTCGTTGTCGATCTCGTTGTCGCCCGCAGACGCCGCGACCGTCCCGCCCGCCGCTGTCGCACTGTACAAACTGGGTTTGTCAGTGAAAGCCGTCGATCCATCGCTTGCCCTCAAGGACTTCACGCAAGCCTCTGTACTCGCTCCCAACTGGGAGCCTCCCGTCTATGAAGAAGGGGCACTGCTCGCAGTCGCCAATTTTCCAAAGTCGATTCCCGTTCTCATGGATGCCGCCAGAATCAACCCAGAGGACGATACCGTGTGGAACATCCTGGGTTGGGGATACTACCAGGCTCACCTATACGGGAAGGCGGAAATCGCATTCAGACGCCAACTCCATATCGCGCCCGGCAGTGGACCGGGCCTGTGGGGCCTCGCCAACTGCTACGCCAACAGCACCGTTCGTCAGTTTGCGCAGGCTCGCGTCGAATTGTCGGCGCTGGCCAAACAGTCGCTCTACCGGCCTGAAGCCGAGCGACTCCTTTCGAATCTGCCGCCAAACGCCGTGGACCCCACACAGTCCCCGACGCTGGCCGTCACGACCGAAGACGCGATCGCGATGCTCCTGTCGTGGCGCAACGACACCTTACACTACCCTGCCACCCCGGTCCGAGCAGGCAACGGCCTGCCAGCCAGCGCGGATGTCGCACAGTACGTCGCGTTTGCGGCGGCCCATAGCTTGCTGACAGGCATCGATATCCCATCGTTTCAAGCCCCGGCGACACGCCTGACCCTGGCCTTGCTCCTTGCCAACTTTTACGGGATCAACCCATTCGACTACGTGCGTCCGTTTGCGCTGTTCGATGTCGCCACGGTGCCCATCGATGAACAGATGACGATCAACAGCGTCCTCGCAAACCGCCTTCTGACACCCCTTGGCGCGGGTCAATTCGGGCCGAATGCGACGATGACGCGTAGCGCATTTGCCGGTGTCGTCGCCCACGCGAACACAGTCATGGCCAAGCCGCCGACCGCAGCCCAGTTGCTGACACCGCCAGCGCCAGTCACAACGGTGCCGCCGGTGCTGTACTTTTTCACGACATCACAGCCAGACGCCAGCATTCAGGACACCGATCTCGCGGCTCACAGTCATGTGATCACCGCGATTGGGCTTACAGACTATCCATTTGTTCAAGACTTCCCGGCCGGTTCGGCGCGAACAAGGGAAAAAATCGATCAGACGCAGTTCCTCTTGACGGCCATGTCCGCTGGGCCTGCCGTCACGACCGAACTGTCTGACATCAAGGCAGCGGGGATCGGCGCGTTCATGGTGCTGTCCAACTACAACAACATCACGCACAAGGCGGACCCCGGCGTCGTGCAGCAGATGCTCTCCTCGGCGTCGACCCAACAGGCGCTTGTCCAGGAGATCGTCCGAATCGTTCAAAGCGAGCAGTTGGCCGGCGTGACCGTCGACCTCGAGGATCTCTATCCTGACGAACGGGTGCCCCTGTTATCCTTCGTGCAACGGCTCCACACCGCACTTTCAGGCATCGGCCGCAAGACGATGGTCTGTCTCCCGGAGCGTGACCAAAGCTCCGGTGGCACCAGTCCCTACGACTATGCGGGGCTCGGTGCCGCCGCCGATTACGTGATGCTGATCACCTACGATGAACACGTCCCCGGCGGGCCCGCAGGCGACATCTCGACGCTCTCCAACACGCAGCGCGTCGTGCAATTTGCAGTCCAACAGATCCCGGCAGACAAGATCCTGGTGGGTGCGGCTGACTATGGGTACGACTGGGTGGGCACGAGCGCCACAGAGGTGAGCATGGCTCAAGCCGAGGCGTTGGCGCAGCAGTATGGAGCCACCATCAGCATCGACCCCGCGTCGGAGACGCCCACGTTCCACTACACGGCAAACGGTCAAACGCACGTCGTCTGGTTTGAAAACGAAGCGAGCATCGCTGACATCGAGGCGCTCGTGCACACATATGGGCTGCTCGGACTGTCCGTCTGGCATCTCGGCAGTGAGGACGCTGCCTTCTGGCAGGCGATCACGGGCTGAGGACCGGTTGCAGGTAGACTTGGAGCATGCGTTTGATTTCACTGAGCACAAACGCGCGCTCCTCGGGCTTGGCCGTGGACACCAGGGGAAGCAGGGCCTCCACGGCGTGTACGGCGATGACGATGTAACTGCGGCGCCGTGAGTCGTCCATGTCCGGGCAGAGCGCTGCGAAGACCTGTACCGTGCGGTCGATGATCTCGGCACGCAAGGCATCCACGGCCGCCATCTGTTTGAGTGGCGACAATGTCGAACAAAACAGCGATTCGAACCCTGGCTTTGCCACGTTGTAGGCCACCAGAGGATCGACAAGGTGGTCGATCAACTCGGGCAGCGGCGCGCGC
The DNA here is from genome assembly GCA_026627155.1 of Bacillota bacterium. Lineage (GTDB taxonomy): Bacteria > Bacillota > Bacilli > Alicyclobacillales > SLC66 > JAPNUJ01. The sequence goes on from JAPNUJ010000093.1 coordinate 7,714, forward strand.
GGGTTCATCTCCGCAAACAAGCGGTCGTACAAGCCCCGAATCTCTGCATGATACGCCTCCGCCAGGGCCGTCACCAGCGCATCCTTGTTCGGATAAAACTGATAGATCGACCCAATCGAGATGCCAGCGCGCGCCGCCACGGCGTTGGTCGTCATGTGATCGTACCCGGACTCCACCAATTCTTGCTCGGCCGCCTCCAGGATCAGCGCCACCCGCTTTCGCCCTCGCTCACCTTGTGGAACCCTGCGCACAAAATTGTCACTCATAGCGAGCTCACTCCTGTTGACATATGTGAGTAACCACTCACATAATGATTCATGGTACATGTGAGCTAAAACTCATATCGTGAATTTTAACACATGCGGGCGAACTTTACACGGATAAGCAGGGAGCAGGCAGAATCAGAAAGATCGCCGGAGGTGTCTATTGTGTCCCAGAAGTATGCGTTATTTGTCCGTCGATTCCGCTTCGCGATCGTGGCCGTCTGGCTGGTTGCGGCCGTCGCTACAGGCGTGTGGCTGCCCAATCTGGCGAATGTTGTCGCGTCTCAAAAGAGTAGTTACTTACCCGCCAACGCGTCGGTCAACGTCGCTCAAAACTGGTTGGACAGTGTCGATCCGTCGCAACAAGCCACCAGTACGGCGGTCATCGC
>JAPNUJ010000093.1:8375-8626 GCA_026627155.1 Bacillota bacterium
AAAAGCTCGGAACCATCGCGCAGCACAAAGCACAGTACGGCGTCCTTAGCGTGGAAGATGCCTACGACACGCCTACGACTGTGGCCTCTTCCTTCCAAAGCGCCGACAAGACGACAGACATCGCGCTCATCGGCTTTCCCGGCGCCGACGTGTCGACGGCGACGAAAGACGCGCTCGCAAAGCTGCATGCGGTGATGAGCCAACCACCCTCCGGAGCACGACTGTACTTTACAGGAGACGCGCCGATCCAA
>JAPNUJ010000094.1 GCA_026627155.1 Bacillota bacterium
GCCGCCTCAAACAGCGTCTGTGCCAGTTTGGACACGTGCTCGGCATGCACTTTCGTGACCCCGAAATGAGATAGTAAACTGCCGATGCTGGCTTCCAGGATATCGTCTCCGGCGGCCACGGCATCCGCTTCGCGACTCGAGAAAAACAGGCCATCGCGAACGCCGCGACCGCTGATTCTGAGCGATGGGCTCTTGGTTAACTGCAGCAGGGCCAACACGATCGCACCGCCGGGAACGATGAGGTCGGCACGGTCTTTGCTCAGGCCTTCCGTCTTGCGCCGGCGAGCCAGCGGCATGTCGGCCAGGAATCCGACAGTCTCTTGGACTTGTGCGCTGGTCATCAGGAAGTTGTGTGTTTGGCCGAGCGGGTAGTTGTGTTGCGCCTGATAGACCTGCCCGATGTTGCGGATGGTGCCGCCGATGCCGATGATCTCCATCGTCCCCGAGTCAGTGATCAAAGGCGACTCGGCCAAGAGGGCGCGTACGGCCGTCAGCCACTCCGTCAGTGCTGCAGCGTGTCCAGGCGATCGCCACTTGCTCACTGTGACCGCTCCAAACGGAAACGATCGGCTGGCCAACAGCTGGCCGCCGCGAACGAGGGTGACCTCGGTGCTGCCCCCGCCGATGTCCACAAGCAGCGCATCGGTGATCGGGAGGGTGTGCAGGACTGCCGTGAAACCGAGCAGCGCCTCTTGTTCGCCGCTGATGATGTCAATCCGCAAGCCGAGCGCTTGCTGTACTTCGGCGCAGATCCGTTCCCTGTTGTTGGCCATGCGCAGTGCAGCCGTGCCGATCGCCAGTAGGCGGTCGACCTCATAGGCCCGACTCAGGCTGAGAAACTCCTCCAGATGCAGAATCAACTCGCTGATGCCTCTGGCTGAGAGGTCACCCGATGGATTGATCTCACCGGCCAGGCGAGGTGACGACTTTTGTTCGTCGAGGACGGAATAGCCGCCGCCGGCGAACTCTTGAATGATGGACAAGCGCATGGAGTTGGAGCCGATATCGATGATGCCTGTACGCTTCACTCGCGTCCCACCCGTCTGCCTGTACTTGTGCCATTATACCTAAATTGAAGGCCTTCATGCAGGGAGGGTCAGATGGCATACTCTTCGCGGTCGGACGTGCTACACTTCTTGTCAGAGACATCGTCCAACAGCGCGTGGGGAGCCCTTTTCTGGCCGGTGTCTTGCGTGGGCAGGAGGCTGTCCACGCTGATGTCCGCGCTCATGGCGCCAACGGGATGAGGCAAGGCATGAGGAGTGGTGAGGGCCGTTATGACCAAACGCTATTCAGTGGCAGACGTAGCGCAGATGCTACAGGTGGACAGCGATCTCGTGCGCGGGGCCCTCGATCATTTGTCGGCCACTGGGGCCCTGACAGCCGAGAGCTTTCTGTTTGCAGATCGGGCGTGGCGTGTGGCGCCGTCCGATGTGACGAAGATTCAATTGCATTTGCAGGCGAGACCGAAAGCGATGAACGGCGAACTCACCCCAGAGAAACGGCGGCGCGTCATCCGCAAGGAGGCGGCGCCGCCGGAGTGAGACCGTGGTGAACCCAGCTTCGCGCACCGCAGGTAGCAGCTAGCGAAGATGCTTGATGGGCTGTGCCACGCGAAACGGATCGAGGCGCAACCAGTGAAGCTCGGTGTCGGGCTGACTGGCCGACACCGTCAACGAGTGCATGCCGGCGGGGACGATCAGTTCGCGCGATTCCACCGTCTTCCAGTGCCCGGAGGTGTCTGGCAGGGCAAGGGTCGTCAGCAAGTGTCCGTTCAGGTCAACAGCGATGGAGGTTGCCTGCACATCTTTGATGCGCAGCGACAGGATGTAGCGGCCCGTCGCGGCGATGTCGGTACGATACGTCACGGATTGCCCGCCAGCCGTAAACTGGACCTTGTGATCTGGAACCAGCGAGATGGACGAGTCGGATGGGACGGGCGGTGTGGCTGGATTGTATGTCAGGTCTTCCGTTGGCAACACGCGAATGCCCTTGCTGGAGGATGCGAAGCGGTTGGCCTGGATCCGACCTGGTAAGGGCCAGGCGTACGTGGATGCGCGTTGATAGACGCGGATCCAGTGGATCGTCATCTGTTGCGGAAATGGCGTGCTCGCGGCCACAGGGCCGGGCCAATCTCCGCCGACCGCGATGTTGAGGATCAGGTGAAAAGGCTGGTCGAAGGGAGCGGGTGTGCGGCCAAGAGAATCGAACCACTGGTTGGACGGAACGCTCAGGTAATTTTGCCCATCGACGTAAAAACGGATCAGGTTCGGATCCCATTTTACAGCGAATACGTGGAAGCCGGGCCCTATATCTTGCGGATCCCATTGACCCACCATGCCGTGTGGATTCCCAAAGTGAACGGTCGCGTGGACATCGTTCATGGCGTTGACCGCTTCCATGATGTCGATCTCGCCGCTTCCCGGCCAAGCGCCGTACGTCTGGTTGGTTGGAAACATCCAAATGGCAGGCCAGAGACCTTGTCCGCCGCGCGGCAATTTGGCGTCGATCTGGATGTACCCATAGCGCCAGTTGCCGCTGTTTTTGCTAAACAGCCGGGCCGAGGTAAAGGACGAACCCTGCATGGACTGGCGCAGGGCTCGCAGAACGAGATCGCCCTTGCCGTCCAGAAAGGCATTCTTTGTACTGTTCGTGTAGTATTCCTCTTCATCGTTGCCCCAGCCGCCGTTGTTGCCGAGCTCAAAGCCCCAGCGGTGCGGATCCGGCGAGTCTCCGGCGGGTCCCCGAAACTGCTCATTCCAGACAAGGTCCCAGTTGCCAAGCGGGCTCTTGATCACGCGAGGTGCCCCGCCGGTCGTGTCCGCCAGTGCCGTGATCATCAACTGGGTCGTCACGCCCGAGTACGTGATGGCGACCGTGGTGCTTCCTGGATGGATCGCCCGTAACAAGCCGTCTTGGGTGACGGTCACCGCATGCGGGTTGGACGATCGAAACGTCAGTCCTGCGGTGCCAGGCGGAAGCGGCTGTGTGGTCCCATCTGGCCAGATCGTTTGTAGTGAGATTTGATGCGTCTCGCCGACGACCAGAGGATACCGGGTGGCATCCGGTGTAATGGCGGTAAATGTGGGCAGCCCGGCATACCGCGGATGAAGTGGGTGGTCGCGCGGCGTCATCCCGACGTTCCCGTGGGCAGCAGCGGGACCCGAAGTGCGCGAGGCATGGGGCGCTTCAAGAACTGCTGCAAGAGGTGTTGACGTGTGCGGTGAAACAGGATGGCGTGCCACGGAAACACCTGGTTCGGCAGCGCGTGCGCGCGTAGGGGACATGATGCGACTCGCGTTCGCACTCGCGTAGGCATCGGAACCAAGCAGTGTCGGCGCCACGAGTAGAACGGCCACCGCGGTAGCGCTTGCAAGACGGATGGACAACTGGATCGACCTCCTGATTGGACTCCTGCTCGAGCTCTCGGTAAGCGTGGCTCATCGAGCCCAAGGGATGCGTCCATGCCGAAAACGTTTTAGAACGACTCTATGACGCCAGTATACATGGCGAAGGGAGTGCAGACAACAGAGCGCGTTTAGTAGAATCGACGGACGGCATGCAGGTGATGAACTTGCGGGGGTGGGCTGTTCCCGACGTGAGCTACCGGGCAGCGCGCCTGGGTGATGATGCTAGCCCGGAGAGGATGCTCTGGATATCTTCCGCATTGCCAAGATCGAGTTGCCAGACAGCGACGCCTGCTAGGCCCACGGCCCGCGCCAGCTGACCCCGCTCGCGCAGGCTGGTGCTATTTTCGAGCCAGACCTTGTGGTGTACCCCGGCTCGTTCGTAAGTCAACACATCCTGTCTGTCATGCGCGTCCCAGGCGGTGTGTGCGCCGGGACGTTGCGCGTCCGCCATGCCTTCGGCCATAGGGATATAGGAAGACTGCATGCCCGCTTTCGTCCAATACCAGTCGCGCGTGTACAATGGCACACCCAAGAGCAGGCGCGAAGCGGGTACGCCTGACCGCAGGGTCGCGAGAAGGCTAGCATCTGTCCAAGGCAGCGAGGCGACTGAACCAGCCAGGGGGTCGCCTGCGTAGTGTTCGTCATAGGTCATCAAAGCGACATAGTCAGCCGCTTGCGCTAGGGCGGCCCGCTGATAGACCATGCCCCAGTTCGGATCAGGTGAGGGCGGTGTGACGTCCACGGAGAGTCCCTTGCCCGATGCATGCAACGCCGACGCCAAGTCGGCCACAAAATTCGTGAAGCGCGGTGCGTCCGCTGGGAGCATGTCCTCAAAGTCAAGATTGATGCCGTCCAATCGATAGCGACGAACGTCCGCTAGAATCTGCTGCACGAGTCGAGCGCGGGCACCCCGGTTGGTTAAAAGTGCGTTCGTGCGCGACGGATCGAACCCGGCCTCGACCATTGGCCAGACCACCACCTGATGCGCGTGCGCCACAGTCACGATCGAAGAACTGACACGTCCAGTCAATGTGCCACTTGCGCTTGTGACAAAGAAGGACAGGGGCGAGAGAATCGATATAGGCTCTTTGGCGTTGGCCACGTACTGCGCCAGATCTGCGTCCGCGAAGCCGAGAATGATTGCGCCGCCCACTTTTCGTGGAGGATCGGCGAGCTGCGTGTGTGCGGCCTCGCCAGAGTCAGCCTGCCGACTGGGCGACGCGACCGGAGGCTGTGCGAGGGACAGGAAGGCGACGAGGGCAACCAGAGTAACGAGGGCTAGAAGGACCAGGCTGGAACGATGATAGGATGCTGAATGTCTCACTCGAAAACCTCATTTGTCATGATAGCGTTACCGCGAGTATACGAGGTCTCCGCATCCCCGCAAAGTGGAAATAATAGCCAATCAACTCCTTTTCTCCGCTCAGAAGTTATCCGGGACCCTTGTTCGGGTCGAGGTCGGATAGTCGGATAGTCGGGTGAGTCGGGTGATTCGACAAATCGTGAGAATTTGGGTACCATAGTGGAGGCTAATCGATTGTCGGGGTGATTCCTGTGTTGACGGAAGAAGCAGTGATGGAGCAGCTTAAGGAAGTTCTTGACCCGGAGATTCAGATCGATGTGGTCAATCTCGGCATGATCTATGGCGTCAAAATCGAAGACGGTGGCGACAAAGTGGTGGTCCGCATGACGCTGACCACGATGGGCTGCCCTGCGATGGAAGAACTCCAATACGAGATTGTACGACGCGTTGAAGATCTCGGTGTCAAGCAGGTTATTATCGACCTTACCTTTGATCCGCCCTGGACCAAGGAAATGATGTCGGAGGAAGCCAAGACCGTCATGCGGTATTTGTTCTAGAGTTGATCTGACCTTGGCCTCTTTTTATCGTGCGCGCTGTCGGCTGCAGATCATGGTCGCCCTTTTGTGCCGGGCGTTCATGGTCGTGGCGACGGCGCGTTTGATTGTGGCTACGCAAATGGGATAAGGCGAAGACCCACCCACCCACCAGCCTCCAACTTGCCACCTGAGACCCGCCACGGCTCTCCGTATCACCTTGGAGCGCTGCGCGAACACTACGCAGGAGAGTCGTTCGACGGTCAATTGCCACAAATCCGTCATGCATGTGCTCGAAAGGTGCGCCAAAAGTACCCGTAAGGTGCCTGCACACTGGGCTCGGGCGCTTGCAAAATGGCGAGCATATGATAGCATGAATGGTGACTAAAACAGTCAACATTGCGAGGGCCACACGAACGTTGGCAGGAGGTTGTGTATGAGTATGATACCGGAGTTGAAGATTTCAGGATTGCGTGCGTCTGTGGAGGGCAAGGAGATCCTCAAGGGCGTTGACCTGACGGTGCGCGGCGGCGAGGTTCACGCCATCATGGGCCCGAACGGGACTGGCAAGAGTACGTTGGCTTCTTCCCTGATGGGACATCCGAAGTACGATGTGACCGCCGGGCAAGTGACCTTGAACGGTGAAGACGTCCTCGCGATGGGCGTGGACGAGCGGGCACGCGCGGGACTCTTTTTGGCGATGCAGTATCCCAGCGAAGTATCGGGCGTGTCGAACGCCAATTTTATGCGGATGGCAAAGAATGCTCGTCTCGGTGAGGGGAACGAGGTTCCTGTTCTCAAGTTTCACCGTGAACTGCTCCAGAAGATGAAGGCGCTGAGTATCGACCCGACGTTCGGTGAGCGGTACCTGAACGAGGGGTTCTCAGGCGGTGAGAAGAAGCGGAACGAGATTCTGCAGATGACGATGCTCGAGCCGAGTATCGCCATCCTGGACGAGATTGACTCGGGTCTTGACATCGATGCCCTGCGGATTGTGGCGGAAGGGGTTAACACGCTGCGGAAGCCGGAGTTTGGACTGCTCATCATCACGCACTATCAGCGGCTACTGCAGTATATTGACCCGGACTATGTGCACGTGATGATGCAGGGCAAGATCGTTCGTTCTGGTGGACGTGAGCTCGCTGAAAAGCTGGAGCAAAACGGATACGACTGGCTTAAAGATGAACTCGGCATCGTCGACGAGACGGTCGAGGCGGGCGTATAGGGGGGCTGACCGATGAGTGAAGTCATGGCTGTTTCAGCACTCGCGGCCGAGGCCGACGCCGTCTTTCGCGCGCGTCACGAGCCAGAATCGATGGTGGCGCTGCGTTCGCGAGCACTTGCGCGATATGAAGAGTTGCCGGTGCCTCAGTATGAAAAGAGTGACATATCGCGGCGCAACTTGACAGCGTTTGCCACGCACTCCGATGAGCGAGCGTCTGCTGGGACAACACAGGATTGGCAAACGATCGCAGGCCCGTATCTCGATGAGAATGGTGCGGGCGTCCTCTTGGTGTTTGCTGACGGAAAGCTCGTGTCAGAGCGCGGGATTGGAGCGCTACCGGATGGGATCGTGGTGGAAGCTTTGCTCGATGCCGTTGGCAAGCGCTCAGCGCTTGTCGAAAAGCTGCACACCGTGGTCCCTTTCGACGAAGACAAACTGTTGGCCTTGCACGCTGGGCTATGGCGCGATGGCGTCTACGTGAGTATCCCGCGCGGCGTGACGTTTGAGACACCCATTCAGATCGTGCACGTAGTCACGCGCGGAGGCGCTGGATCCTTCATCCACAATCTTTATGAGGCTGGCGAGGGCAGCTCGGCCACCATTTTGGAGACCTATCTCGCAGCGCCCGATCTGGCGGATCACCTTCATGTCGGCGTCACCGAGGCTTTTATCGGTCAAGGTGCGCGAATCAAGGTCGGCGTGGTGTCTGATTTACCACGGCGGATGACGAGTGTCGTGGTGCGGAGAGCACTGGTCGGGCGCGATGCGGCCATGGACTGGATCGTCGGCGAGGTCGGCGACGGGTATACTGTGTCAGAGATCGGTTCGCGTCTGGTGGGCCAGGGAAGTACGAGCACCTGCCATGCGGTTGTACTGGGCAGCGGGCGTGCTCACGCGGACTTGACGGCGCGCATGGTGCACGAGGCGAAGTTCAGCGAGAGTGACACCACTGCGCGGGGTGTGATGCAAGGCCATGCGTTTGGCGTCTACCGGGGGATCACGCACATTTTGAAAGGGGCCAGTGGGTCCAACGGCCAGCAAGCGGAAAAGCTCCTGATGATGAGCCCGGAAAGTCGCGCTGACGCCATTCCAATGCTCTTGATCGATGAGAATGATGTCAAATGCGGTCACGCCGCCTCGGTCGGACAAATCAACGAAGAGCAACTCTTTTACCTGATGTCGCGTGGAATTTCGGAAGCGGCCGCCAAAAAGATGGTGGTCTGGGGTTTCCTTGATCCTGTCCTGGCGCAACTTCCCGTGGACAGTGTCCGGGGTGCCGTGGAACGGGTTCTCGAAAGGAAGATGAAGTAGATGGACAGGGCGCTGATTCGACGCGATTTCCCGATATTGGGACAAAAGATCAACGGTAAGCCACTCGTGTACTTGGACAGCGCGGCGTCTTCACAAAAGCCGCAGCGCGTGCTGGATGCACTGCAGCGGTATTACTCTGAGTCAAACGCCAATGTCCACCGTGGCGTGCACACCTTGGGATCGCGCGCCACAGATGCGTATGAGGGCGCGCGGGCGAAAGTGGCTTCGTTCATCCATTCGCGTTCAGATAGTCAGATTGTCTTCACGCGTGGGACGACAGAAAGTCTGAACATGGTCGCGCAGGGGTACCTGCGCCCGCGCCTTGGGCCGGGCGATGAGATCGTTATCTCGGAGATGGAGCACCATAGTAACCTGATTCCGTGGCAACAAGCCGCCAAGGTGAGTGGTGCGACGCTGCGCTACATTCCTCTTCAGCCTGACGGCACCATCCGTTTGGCTGATGTGGAAGCTGTCGTTACCGATCGCACGAAGCTGGTGGCGATGACGCAGGTATCCAACGTTTTGGGTACGATCAATCCGATCAAGGAAGTGGCAGCGATCGCCCATCGCCACGGCGCTGTGATCGTGGTGGACGGAGCGCAAAGCGTGCCCCATATGCCGGTAAACGTTCAGGACCTCGATTGCGATTTCCTAGCGTTTTCCGGGCACAAGATGCTCGGCCCAACTGGCATCGGCGTTCTTTACGGCAAGCGAGCGGCGCTGGAGGCAATGGAACCCGTGCACTTTGGCGGTGAGATGATCGAGACGGTGGAGTTGTTCGAGTCCACCTGGAAAGAGATCCCCTATAAATTTGAGGGCGGCACGCCGATTATCGCG
>JAPNUJ010000095.1 GCA_026627155.1 Bacillota bacterium
TTGACCGCGCGGGACCCTGCGCAGTTGGAGGACGTCATCAGCGAGCTCCGTCGGCTCGGGAGTGAAGCACTGACTGTTCGGTTGGACGTGAGCCAGGTGGAGGCGATCGCACCGGCTATGGCCAAAGTCCGCGATCAGTTGGGTCGTCTCGATATCCTTGTCAACAACGCGGGACTGGGCGCGAATCATCCTGCGGAGTTCGTGACTGAAGCAGACTGGGATGAGATGATGGCCGTCAACGCAAAAGGTCTCTTTTTCTGTTGTCAGGCAGCAGGACGGATCATGCTGGAACAGGGCTATGGGCGGATTGTCAATCTCAGTTCGCAAGCGGGCTCGGTGGGTATTCGCGATCATGCGGTGTACTGTGCCAGTAAGGGGGCGGTGAACCAGTTGACGCGCGTACTGGCTCTGGAATGGTCTGCACGTGGGGTCAATGTCAATGCGGTGGCCCCGACATTTATCTACACGCCTGGGACAGCCGAGCGCCTGGATCAGCCAGCGTATCTGGCGGGTGTTGTCTCGCGGTTACCGATCGGGCGGGTGGGGACGATTGCTGATGTGGCGGGAGCCGTCATTTACCTCGCCTCGCCGGCCGGGGACATGGTGACGGGAACCGTGTTGATGGTGGACGGCGGCTGGACAGCTCAATAGTGGTTTGCGCAAAGGCGTCTAGGTCGGGATTTCATTGGCGTAGAGGCCCAAATGGGCCTGCAAAGCGGACTTCCCGACCTGGGTCACCTTGACCGCTCGACTCGCTGGGACGCGTTCGATCCAAGCGAGTTCGAACATCTTTGTGGCGATGGCGGCTCCCAGTGCTCCGCCGATGTGATACTTTCGCTCGCTCCAATCGAGACAAGGTTTGGCAAAATGGCGTTTTCCACGCAAGAGATCTTCCACGTTGATGCCGAGTCGACGAAGCGCGGCTATACCCGTAGCGCTGACCTCGTAGGCGTCTCCCCTCAGCAGCAACCATCGCTGCTCCAAAAGCCGTTCGGCGATTGCGACGCCGAGTTCGCCCGCGACATGGTCATAACAAGTCCGCGCGCAGCGCATCGCCTTGGCCTCATCAGACTGTCGCAGGGATCTCACCCGTTGCGGCGGGGCGATTGTACTCAGAGATTCCAGTACGTGTGCCACTTCTGGGGACAGCAGTCGAAAATAGTGGTGTCGGCCCACTCTGTGCGAGACGAGCAGTCCCCCGTCGACTAACTTGCGCAAATGGGCGCTCGCTGTTTGCGGTGTGATTCGCGCGGCGCGTGCGAGCTCGCTTGCCAGCAACGATTGGCCGCCGAGCAGGGCCAGCAGGATGGTGGCTCGGGAGGGGTCGGCGATCAGTGCGGCGAGGGACGCGATCGTTGGTGGCGTCGGAACGGCGTGCACTGCCTGATCTGTGGTTCCCGTGGGCATAGGCGACCTTCTTTCTCTCGCTTGCTCGCTTGCTTGCTTGCTTCGTCTTTTGTTTCCTCGTTTGCTGCCATAGTTCGATGATAGACGAAAGATTGGCGTATTACAATCGTCTGCGTACACAACAGTCTTTTACACAGAGAGGACGACTGGCCATGATCGCAGACACACGCATTCCCGCAACACGCACCATACACCCGAAGATTTTGTATTTTGGAACTCCTGTAGTGCTCTTGACCACCGTCAATGAGGACGGGACATCAAACATTACGCCCATGTCGTCTGCATGGGCGCTGACGGATCGGATCATCCTCGGTTTGGGCGAAGGAGGGAAGGGGCTCCTGAACCTGAGTCGGGATCCGGACTGTGTTATCAACTTGCCGAGTGCGGATCTCTGGCACCAGGTGGAAGCCCTGGCGCCTCTGACAGGTGTGAATCCTGTGCCGACGTCAAAGGCGGCTCAGTTTCATTTTGCGCGAGACAAATTCGCGGCGGCTGGTTTGACGCCGTTGGCTTCGGATTGCGTGCGTTCCGCCCGTATTGCGCAGTGTCCCATTCAAATTGAAGCGAGCGTTCAGAGTATTCAGATGACCGGCGATCCGGTGCGATTTGCCATCGTGGAAACCTTGGTGCATCGCGTGCATGTGCACGAGGGTCTGGCGCAGAGTGACGAACATGTCAATCCGGCCAGATGGAACCCGCTGATCTACAGTTTCCGCCATTACTTTGGTCTCGGGTGCGAGTTGGGCAAGACGTTTCGCGCGCAAGTGTAAGACCACGATCTTGCGCTCTTATGCGCAGGTGCTTGGCCGGGCACGGAAACCCTTTTATACTGGGTGTAAATGAATCAGCCGGGTGGAGGACGGGACCATGGAGTTGACCGACGAACTGTACAATACGATGATCCATCGCGACTCGCGATTCGATGGCAAACTCTATATCGGCATCATATCCACAGGGATTGTGTGCTTTCCTTCTTGCCGTTCGCGGCTTCCCAAGCGTGCCAATGTGCGGGTGTTTGGCACATTGGAGTTAGCCGTCCAGGCAGGCTTTCGGCCCTGCAAGCGCTGCTGGCCCGACCACCCGCAGCGCACGCCACCGGACACGGAACTGGTTGTCCGCGTGATGGCGATTTTGCGAGCGGACTATGGGCAGCCGATCACTCTGTCGTCGCTGGCGAGGGCGGTCAATGTGAGCCCCTATCATTTGCAGCGCGTCTGCAAACGGTGCACAGGGCGGTCCCCGGCCCAGGAACTGGTCACCGTGCGTGTGGAGCAGGCACAGAAGCGGCTTCGCGATTCGACGGCGAGTATAGGGGATATTTCACGTCAGGTGGGGTTTCGCAGTCCTTCCCACTTTGCCGTGGTGTTTCGGCGGGCGGTGGGTGTCTCGCCGCAGGCATTTCGCAGCGAGGCAGGCGGTGGGCGATGAAGCTCGAGGGCATCCGGTCGTCGGAAACCACGGCGGTTGTCTGGCCCAATGGGCCGTTTGCCTGGCCGGAGGTACTGCGCTACCTCTCGCGATCGGACGACGAGCCCTTGTGGCGCGTCACGCGCGGGCGTGTAACGCGGCTGGTGAGCGTCGTCGAGATGCGGGTGTGGGTGGACATCGCTTGGGTTGACGGCGCGCTCGAGATCGAGATGCGAAGCGTGGACAGGCCGATTTCGCAGGCGACGCGCTTGGCCGTCGTAGACCATGTGGCGCAGTGGCTCGATCTGACACGCGACCTGTCCCCCTTCTATCAGCAAATGCGCGACTGCCCCATCCTGTCTCCTCTTGTGCAGCGGTATGCAGGGTTGCGACTCGTGGGTATCGTGGACTTGTTCGAGGCCCTCTGCTGGGCGGTGATTGGTCAGCAGATCAATTTGCCATTTGCGTATTCGATCAAGCGACAGTTGGTCCACGCACTCGGTGAGCGCTGCCAGGTGGCGGGTGAGGAGTACTGGCTGTTTCCAACTGCGCAGACTGTTGCCTCAGCGGGAGTCAGCGTGTTGCGCGAGTTGCGACTGACCCAGCGAAAGGCGGAGTATATCTGCGAAGTGGCGCGTCAGATTGCGGACGGGTCGCTGTCGAAGGGAGAACTTGCCGGGCTCCCGGAATCGGGCAGCGCCGCGGCAAGGCTGATGTCGATCAGAGGGATCGGTCCGTGGACGGCGGCCTATGTCGCGATGCGCTGCCTTCGCGATCTCACAGCATTCCCGGTGCAAGATGTGGGAGTGCAACAAGCCGTGCAAAACGCGCTACAGCTCGAGCGCAAACCGGTGCCTGACAAGTTGCGCGAGCTGGGAGTGCGATGGGCGGGTTGGGAAGCGTATGCGACGTTCTATCTGTAGCACAGTCTAGCCACGCCCGCATTCAGTCTAAAGAATTCTTTAGCGTCGCGCGATTGACTAGTCTCTGCACAGTCTTGCTATCATCTTGATGGTTCAGACGGGCTTTTCATGCCGTATCAGGCGGCAAGGGTCCTGCGTAGACGGACTGGAGGCGGATGCACCCCGATCAGTTCGCGCCCACCACGGGGTGCGGGACGTACGGCTCCTCAAGCCAGGCCACATCGTCCGCCGTCAGTCGAACGGCGAGCGCTGCGACCGCATCGTCCACATGCGACAACTTCGTTGCGCCGACGATCGGCGCCGTCACCGGCACCTTTTGCAGGAGCCACGCCAGGGCGATTTGCGAGCGGGGCACGCGGTATCGCTCCGCAAGTTGTGCGACCCGCCCTACGATCGCGCTGTCCGCTTCGGCCATCGGATCGTACTTGCGCTTTTGCGTCTGGTCTGTTTGCTCGCGCAGGGAGGGCTCGGTGCCCGCGCGCGTCAAACGACCGGACGCGAGCGGGCTGTAGGGGATGACGCCGATTTTCTCCTCACTGCAAAGTGGGAGCATCTCTCGCTCCTCTTCACGATACACCAGGTTCAAATGGTTCTGCATCGAGACAAACCGCGTCCATCCCTGCGTGTCCGCCACGTGCAGCGCCTTCAGGAACTGCCAGGCGTACATGGCCGATGCGCCGATGTAGCGAACTTTGCCTGCCTTAACCACGTCGTGCAGGGCCTCCATCGTCTCTTCGATCGGCGTCTCGTAGTCCCAGCGATGAATCTGGTAGAGGTCGACGTAGTCGGTGCCCAACCGCTGGAGGCTTTTGTCAATCTCGCTCAAGATTGCCTTGCGCGACAGCCCAGCGCCATTGGGGCCCTGATGCATGCGAAAGTGCACTTTTGTGGCGAGGACGATCTCGTCCCGATTGGCAAAATCGCGCAGTGCACGGCCCACGAATTCCTCGCTGGTCCCGTCCGAGTACACGTTGGCGGTGTCGAAAAAGTTGATCCCAACTTCCAGTGCTTTTTTGATGACAGCGCGACTGCGCTCTTCATCGATGACCCACGGATGGATCCAGCGCTCAGCGACGCCAAAACCCATACAGCCAAGGCAAACCCGCGATACGTCAAGACCCGTGTTGCCAAGCTTCACATAGTCCATGTCGGACCTCCTTCTTGTTCTCAGGGCAAACTGCCATCGCGTGCGGTATTGTCTGCGTGACGCTCTGCGTAGTGGACAGAGACGTCGGTGAGACTTCCCGGGCCAAGCGAAAGTCGGGATACGCGCCTTCCGGAGCGGTCTCCAGGTGTGGCTCAGAGACAGGCCCCCGTTTCCTCGGCATCCACGTATACGCTATCATGAGATGTGTCTGGCATCAATAGGGTGTGCAGTGCTTGCGCTCAGAGGGAATGAGAGGGAAAAGCAAGATGTTCATCCTCAACCAGGGTGATTTGCGGGGAGAGTCGCTGCAGGTATACAACAAGGAGCAGAAACAGGACCGGTCGCCCGCAGGTAGCCACCGGTGGTCGGTGGATGTATAATTATGCGCAGACTAGGCAGGAGTGATGCGGCGTGTACATCCCCAAGAGATACCAAATGAATCGTGAAGAGGCCATTGCATTCATGAAGGCGCACCCGTTCGCTCTGCTGATTACCGTCGATGGACAGCGTCCCGTCGCGACGCACATTCCTGTCGAGATTCGGGAAAAGGACGGGAAGCTCTACGCTACGGGGCACATCGCGCTCGGCAATGGACAGAAGTCTTCGTTGAATGCGGGTTCGGATGTACTGCTCATTTTTCAGGGACCCCATGCGTACATCTCATCGAGCTGGTACGCCGAGCCACAGGTCCCCACATGGAACTATCTCGCCGTACATGCGTATGGATCTGCCACTATCCTGACAGAAGACGAGCTCCATCGGGAACTCGATGGGCTGTTGACACGGTATGAATCGAATCGGGAGCAAGGACGATTGTGGAACACATTTGACCCTGCATTACTTCACCGCGAAGCCAAAGGCATCGTCGGTTTTCGCGTGGACATCACCGCGCTTGACGCCGCCGCCAAGATGAGTCAGAACCGCAATGACACGGACTATCAACGCATCGTGGCGGAACTGGAGAAGTCAGAGGATGGACAGGATGCGCAAGTGGCAAGGTGGATGCGGGCGGAGCGGCAGGAGTTATTTGACTGAGGAGGAACGCGATTCGTTTTTGCGCGAATGGTTGAGCTCCAGGTCCACGCGCAGGCTTCGAATCGATGGCCTGAAACAGACTCGTCAGGAGAGAACGACAATGGATAGCAAACTTATCGCACTCAGCGAGGCGATGCGGCAAAGCATTCATGGCTACATTCGGGAACGGGGACAGGTCTACGCCGAAGAGGGGCGCGTCGGTATCGTCCGTGTTGACGATGAGACCGTGTGCGCACTTGTCACAGGAGACTCCGGCGACTATGAGATCGTTCTGGATCGTTGTGATTTTGTGAGGAGTACCTGCAATTGTCCCTATGAGGGTCTGTGCAAGCACATTGCCGCCGTGGTTCACCACCTTTTGATCGAGGAGATGACAGAGGTCAATCCGCCCTCGTCCGCCCCGGTGCACACCGAGCCTTTCCTGACGATCGATACGCTGTTTCCGCACCTCGAGACTCTGAGCAAAGAGGCCCTGCTCGAGACCGTGCGGCTCGCGTCCAAAGTGGATGTCAAGGTGGCGGCGGCCTTGGTCAAGGCTCGCCAGCTTGTTGAGGAAAGAGAAGAGCTCGTGACGGTAGCTGGCGATCTCGAGGGGGATGCCGTGCTGGCCGAGGATTACCTCCAGTCGATGGCACGTGAGAGCGTAGACGAATTCGCGGCGCTGATCAAGCGGCAAGAGTATTCCGACTGGGATGAGAGAGCCTACCGTCGTTCTGGCCGTTGGTATCCAGATGATGAAGAGATGGAATGGGATATAGAGGATGCGCAGTCGTATCTGGTTCAAGTCTTCGACTCGCTGGCATCCGTGGCGCGTTCTGGGTTCCCCCTTTTCGGGATGATGGGGCTCGCCCTATTGCACCATCATGTGAGGCGATGGCGCAATGAAACGGAGGTTCTGGAGTCTTGGCAAAAGGATACACTCCTTGATCCGTGCCTCGATCGCTACGAAGTGGGGTTTGCCTGGGTCCGCGAACACAGTGGTCAGGGACGATGTGCTGAGGCAACCGACCAATTGATCGACTGGATTTTGCGCCAGTGTCAAGCGACGGGGGACCTCAGCCACTGGACGATCGAGTTGTCAAGCGTGCTTGGCCATCGTCGGCAGCTCGAGACCCTACGCGCCAAGATCGAGCGGATCTGGCCCGGATTTCTTCGTGGCAGTTTGACGGGCGACACCTTGCGTGATGGGGCCAGGCGACATGTCTACCACTGGTGGGTTCAACTGTGTCTTAGGCACTCGTGGATCGAAGAGGCTGAGTCGACGTTTCACTCGATACCTGCAATGGACCCCGTTGTTGCGGGATACTTGGCGCAGGCGGTCGCCAAAGAAGGTCAGTGGGACAAGGCGCTTGCGTACGGGCGTCTGGAGTTTTCTGAGTCTATGCACGAGAACCGGGTGCGCGAAGAGATGTTTGATCGCATGATCGAGTGGAGCAAGGCGGCGGGCCACAGCGAGGATGCGAAGGTTTGGCGACGCCGCGCCTTTTTTGTCTTTCCCTCTTATGAGCGTCTTGAGAGATGTCTGGGTGATCTTGTTGACGAGGAACGCGATTCGTTTTTGCGCGAATGGTTGAGTTCTAAATCCATGAGGGGGCGAGAGGAACTGGTAGCGCTGGTGAACTGGATGCTTCACGATCAGGCGGCTGCGCTACGTTACTTCGACAGATCGTATTTGCCTGATCCAAGTGAGAATCAGGATGTCGCGCGACTTCTCCGATGGATGGACGAATCGGATCCCACGACCGCGATCAAGGCGAGACTGCGGTATGTTGTCACCGCAATCGATCAAAAAGAGCGCAAGCAATATCGCCGCGCGGCGCACATGTTAACGATCATACGGGAGCTTTTTACAACGTCTGGGAACCAGGCGGGCTGGGATCGGTTGAAGTCGGAAATTCACACGAAGTACTCTCGCTTTCCGGCGCTGATGCAAGAACTGCGCGCTGCCGGGGTGTAGACTCGTGTGGATGCGGGCTTCGGCACGGCGGTGAGCGGTCGGAGGTGGCGGGCGCCCCATCGGGGCGTGGGATCGGCGGCGCCAAACGGCCGACTCCTCAGGAGGAGACCGGGCCGTTTTTAATGTCTTGTAGTAGCGCTGCTTGGGACATCCCGCTGTGAAACCGATACGTACCAGGTTGAACGTCGCTGTCCATGCCATTTTGCGTCATGGCCATGTCAAAGTTTGTTGCGTTGGGAACGAGACGATGGTTGGCGAGAAACTGGGCCAAATCGAACAAGGGCATGCCTTGTGTCAGATCGAAGGACCAAGTGTGAGTGACCGCCATCGTTTCGTGTCGGGGCGGGCTCTCGCTCTGAGTCAAAGCCGTCTCCTTTGTGGTTGGGTGCAGGACAGGAGATCCCGCGGAGGCAGGATGGGCGTGAGCACCGTGACTCGCAGCTGCACTGGGTTTGCCGGCGATCACTCGAGCGCTGCCTGTCTTGCCGTCAGGCCGGGAGGCAGAGTGGGCGGAAGTGGCCGAAGTGGCCGAAGTGGCTGGCGACGCCACAGGGGTGGACAGTCTTTGCAGCGCCCCGTTCACAAAGGGCAGGTGTTCCGCGCTCGCGGCAAGCTTCGGCAAGCCGAAGCCCACA
>JAPNUJ010000096.1 GCA_026627155.1 Bacillota bacterium
CGAGCCAGAACGAGCCAGGCTGCGCGCCGACTTCGAAGAGAGAGCGGTCAGCGTGCGCGATCTGACGAACAGACAGGTGACCTACCAAGAGGCGTCCCAGGCCTTTGCCCGCGGTTTTGCGACGGGGTTGCCCGCGCTGCTTCAGACAGGCCACCTCACGGACCGCGAGTGGGCCCGCGCACAGGAGTTGGCGCGCGAAAAGTATAATGGTGACGAGTGGACCTTTCGCCGCTAGGCGAGAGGTTTTTTGTTCTACTTGATCTCCCTGGCACGTACTAATAGAACAGCTAGAGTCAAGCGGTCGGCGGACGGCATACTCCAGACGCCCGGGACATAGATATGAAATGTCCGTAGTGTGGACGTGGCAAGACGATCGTCCAGGCGCCCGCAATATGTCTCGAGCAGCTCACATCCGCTGTCTCAAGTTCCAGGGAGGGAATCACGTGGACAAATTTGATGTATTCAAGGACATCGCGGAGCGCACTGGCGGCGATATCTATCTGGGTGTCGTAGGTCCCGTTCGCACCGGGAAATCCACTTTTATCAAAAAGTTTATGGAACTGATCGTCCTTCCTCATATGCATGATGAAGCGGATCGGGCCCGGACCCTGGATGAACTTCCGCAAAGTGCAGCGGGGCGAACGATTATGACCACTGAGCCCAAGTTTGTCCCGAATACCGCCGCTCGCATCGCTGTGGCGGAAGGGCTCACTATCGACTGCCGGCTCGTCGACTGCGTCGGCTATGCGGTTCATGGTGCCCGCGGTTACGAAGACGAGCACGGTCCCCGGATGGTGTCCACCCCGTGGTACGATGATCCGATTCCGTTTCAAGAGGCGGCGGAGATCGGTACGCGCAAAGTGATTGCCGACCACTCGACGATTGGGTTGGTCATCACGACAGACGGAACTGTGGCTGAACTGCCGCGGGACAACTACCTCGAGGCCGAGGAGCGCGTGGTGGCGGAACTCAAGGAATTGGGAAAGCCGTTTGTCATGGTGATCAACTCCGTTCACCCGTACAGCCCTGACACGCAGGCCCTGCGCGGTGCGCTGATCGACAAATACGACGTTCCCGTCGTGGCCTTGTCCGCCGCGACCATGGGGACGGAGGACGTCATGGTCGTCCTCAAGGAGGCGCTCTACGAGTTCCCTGTGCATGAAGTCAATGTCAACCTGCCCAGCTGGGTGATGGTCCTCGACCCGGAACACTGGCTGCGCCGCAACTATGAGCAATCCGTGCGCGACACCATCAAGGACATCCGTCGTTTGCGCGACGTCGACCGCGTGGTCGGGCACTTCACGGAATTTGAATTTATTAGCCGTGCCGCACTCGCGAGTGTCGACATGGGGCAAGGCGTCGCGGATATCGAACTGACAGCGCCGGATGAGCTGTACGATCAAGTTCTCACCGAGGTGGTGGGCGTTGAGATTCGAGGCAAGGATCATTTGCTCAAACTCATGAAAGACTTTACGTTTGCCAAGCGCGAGTACGACAAAGTCGCCGAAGCGATGCGGATGGTCAAATTGACGGGTTATGGGATCGCGCCTCCAGTGTTGGAGGAGATGACATTGGATGAGCCAGAACTGATTCGCCAGGGCTCCCGGTTTGGCGTGCGACTCAAGGCGACGGCGCCGTCGATTCACATGATTCGCGTGGACGTGGAGTCGGAGTTCGCCCCGATCGTGGGCACGGAGCGCCAGAGCGAGGAGCTTGTCAAGTATCTGATGCAGGACTTTGAAGAGAACCCGCTGAAGATCTGGGACTCCGATATCTTCGGCAAGTCACTCGCTGCGATTGTCCGCGAGGGGATCTCCGGTAAGTTGTCGATGATGCCGGAAAATGCGCAGTACAAACTCAAAGAGACGCTTCAGCGAATCATCAACGAGGGAAGCGGTGGCCTGATCGCGATCATCCTGTAGATGCCGTTGGCGAGTCGTGATCCGAATCCTGTGGCACCGCAAGTCTTCAGATCGTGGCAGGTCCTGAATCCGGGACCTGCCACTGCCTTTTGCCGGTGGGCGCAAAGCCGTGGAGGAATCCCCTTTGCCTGTGGCGAATTGTACAAGTCAGAATGCCTTTGTACGTGGCGACATTCCGCGGGGGAAGACAGACGGTGCTTGCGCGGGTTCGGTACGTAGGCGAGGAGCAGAAGTGCTAGCGCTGCAAATGGGGGGATGAACATGGCGACTGAGTACAATTTCGCGGGCGCCGTTGAAACGATGGCGGCGGCTCGCGGCGCCCACTTGGCGATCGTCGTCCGCGACGGTGATCGCGAAGAGCGGGTTACCTACGATGACCTCATATCGCGGTCCCGAGCCGTGCATGTGGCACTATCCCGGTTAGACATCGGACGCGGCGACCGCGTACTGGTGATGCTTGGGCGCGGCAGTCAGTCCTACGCGGTGTACCTCGGTCTGATTCGCCTTGGCGCGGTGGTGCTGCCCGGTTCCGAGTTGCTGCGTGCGCGCGATATCGCGTACCGCGTCCGCCATGCACAGGTGAAGGCGGTCATCACATCCCTGCTGGCGGCACCAGAGGTCTACGCAGGGCTGCAGGACGATGACGACGTGCTGCGCTTTGTCGTCGGCGGGATGGCGACGGGATTCGTGCCCCTTGATGAGTGGCTCCACGACTTGCACGGTCAGACGGCATCGGCGATCGCGCCGACAGACGCAAGCGATATCGGATTCATTTCGTACACGTCGGGGACGACGGCGGGGCCCAAGGGCGTGGTCCATGCCTGTGGGTGGCCACGCGCACATCTGGCCAATGCGGCCGTCCACTGGTTCGATGTACAGCCTGACGAGTGGTCGTGGGCGACGGCCGGCCCGGGCTGGGCGAAGTGGATCTGGAGTCCTTTTGTGTCGATCTTGGGAACAGGCGGGACGGCGTTTGTCTACACAGGCAAGTTTGATGCTGTACAATACCTCGAATTGATGGAACAGTACCCTATTGGCTTGTTGTGTGCAACGCCAACGGAGTACCGCCTTATGGCCAAATCCGCACGCATGAGTACTTGGCGACCCCAAGCGTTGCGCAGCGCCGTGAGCGCCGGGGAGCCTCTCAATCGCGAGGTGATTGAGGCGTTTGCAACGCAGACGGGTGTCCAGGTCCGTGATGGATACGGACAGACAGAAAACTCTTTGCTGGTGTCCACCCAAGTCACGATGGCGATCAAACCCGGTTCTATGGGCAAGCCGATGCCGGGGCACGAGGTGGCGGTCATCGATGAGGACGGCCGCGAAGTGGGGATCGGTCAGGTGGGGGACATTGCGTTGCGTCGTGGCGCGCCAACGCTTTTTAAAGAGTACCTCTATGATGCGGAGCGGACGGCCAAGGCGTTTCGCGGGGACTACTATGTAACGGGCGATCTCGGCCGGTTCGATGAGGACGGTTATCTCTGGTTCGAAGGGCGCGCCGATGACATCATTATCAGCGCAGGGTACACGATCGGTCCGTTTGAGGTGGAAGACGCACTGGTTTCACACCCGCTTGTAGCCGAATGCGCGGCGGTGGCCAGTCCGGACGAGGAGCGAGGGCATCTCGTCAAGGCCTTTGTCGTCCTCAAGGACCTGAGTCAGGCGAGTCCGGACTTGGTACGCACGCTGCAAGATCACGTAAAGACCGTCACGGCACCGTACAAGTACCCGCGCGAGATTGAGTTTGTCGACAGTTTGCCCAAGACGTCGAGCGGCAAGATCAGGCGTGTGGAGTTGCGCGCTCTGGAACGGGCGAGAAAGAATCCATTTCCGCGGAAATGATCAAAAACCCCGTCATTCGCCCTGATGTGCCGGGTTTCGACACAGTGGCGCCGATGGGGTGGTGACAGTTGGTGCACCCGTTATGCGTTCCTTGGAACGCCTGAACTTGCGCCACTCGAGTACGGCTGTTATACTGATACTCGTTCGGTGACGGGATGTAGCGCAGCCTGGTAGCGCGCTACCTTGGGGAGGTAGAGGTCCCGGGTTCGAATCCCGGCATTCCGACCAATGCATCAGCCCGCGACCGTGGGCTGATTTCTTTTTGGAGAGGGACTACGCCGCTATGGATGAGTACGTTGTGATCAAGGCAAAAGAGAACGGGGTTCAGGTGATCGGCCTCACGAGGGGTCAGGACACCAAGTTCAACCATTTGGAAAAGCTGGATAAGGGCGAGGTCATGGTGTGCGAGTTTACCGAATATACGTCGGCGATCAAAGTGCGGGGCCACGCTGTAGTCTATACTAAGCATGGAGCCGTTGATACTGACGATTGAGGCCGGGTTCCGGGTGAAAGAGGGGCTGACGACGGTGGAACGGAACGACGCCGGACTGGACCGCGAACTGCAACCTGCGGAATTGCTCACGCACACGGAGCGACTGATGAGCCATCCCATCCTAACGCGCGGTGGCGTTTTGCCCACGATTTCACGCGTGCAACTAGTTCTCGCCTATCTGATTATGGAGAAGACAGGGCTTCCGAGCGGCGTCCGCAACCGCGTGATTTCGGCGCTGTTGCTGATCTACCACGGACTGGGGATGCACGATCTGATCCCGGACAGCATCGAGCCGCAGACGGAGTCTGGTCAGTTGACGATCTTGGGCGGTGATTACCTGAGCGCGTTATTTTATAAGCTGTTGGCGGATGCAGGCCGAGTCGACCTGATCGAGACGTTTTCACAAGCGATCGGTCGCATGACGGCTGCCAAATCTGCATTGCTTGCCTCCGAGGGAACCGCCAACGAGATCCAGTACATGAACCACCTCTCTGTCATTCGCAACTCGTTGCTGCTCGGACTCTGTCGCACGTGTGCGATGGGCGAGCCAGTCCTGGCCGTCGTTCAGACCGCCGTTACGGCAAGTATCTACGAGGACCGCATGTCTGACCAGATTCCGGTCAAAGGGATGGCATCAAGGTTGGGGCACAGTTTGCGTGAGTGCATTGCTCGACTTCAGACCCTGACGCTTGAGTGTTTTGGAGAAGACGGCTGGGGGCAGGTCGAACGTCTCTTCATGGCGGTCGGACCTGGTGCGGAGCCGGTGCGCGTTGTGGAAGGGGGTTGATGCCGATGGGCAACGATCAGGCAGGCGTAAAGTCGGAATTTGTGCATACGGTGTTTGCGGATATCGCGGATCGATATGACGTGATGAACTCGGTGCTGAGTTTCAATCAGCACAAGCTCTGGCGCCGCTTCGCTATGCGCAAGATGCAACTTCGCGAAGGCGATCATTGCCTTGACGTCGCCACGGGAACTGGGGACTGGGCGATCGCCATGGCCAAGACGGTAGGACGCGGCGGTGAAGTGTTGGGCCTCGACTTTTGCCAGGAGATGCTGGACGTCGCCGAACCGAAGTTGCAAAAACTGGGGATCGATGGTTTCACTTCGCTGTTGCATGGAAACGCGATGGCGATGCCTTTTCCCGACGACACGTATGATGTGGCGACGATCGGGTTTGCCCTGCGCAATGTCCCGGATGTCTTGCAGGTGATCAAGGAGATGACCCGCGTGGTCAAACCAGGGTCGATGGTCGTGTCTCTCGAACTGTCCAAACCGGACTTTAAACCGTTTCGGACGCTGTACTACTTTTACTTTTATCGGATTTTGCCTGTGATCGGTCGAATGGCAGTGGGCAAGGACGCCCCCTATCGTTGGCTGCCGGAGTCATTGCGGACGTTTCCGGATCGCCATCAGTTGGCACGCCTCTTTGTGGAGGCCGGTCTCGAGCGGGTTGTGAGTTATCCGTTGACGTTTGGCATCTGTGCTCTGCACATAGGGTACAAGCCTGTGCGTTCAGCTTGACGGGAGATGGCTGCGTTGGAGATGTCGGAGTTGTACAGCCACCTCGGTGACGACCTCGGGTACGTCGAGCAACGCTTGCAAGAGCGTCTGCACAGCCCGGACCGTCGCCTCGAGGGAGCGGCCACCCACTTGCTCACAGCCGGGGGGAAGCGCCTGCGCCCTGTCTTTGTGCTCCTGGCGGGGCAATTTGGCGATTATGACCGCGGACGTCTGGGCGATGTGGCGGTCGCGCTTGAACTCATTCATATGGCGACGTTGGTGCATGACGATGTGATTGATCACGCGGACACCAGGCGTGGGCAACCGACCGTCAAGGCGCAGTTCGGCAATCAGATGGCCATGGTGGCAGGCGACTACATCTTCGCGCAGGCGCTTGAGACGCTCGCACGTCTGCCAGACACGCGGGCGCACCGCATCTTGTCTCGGGCGATCTGGCGAATGGTGGAAGGCGAGATCGAACAGATTCGAGACCTTTTTCGCTTGGATCAAACGCTTCTGGCCTACCTCCGACGCATCCGCCGGAAGACGGCGCTGCTGATCGAGATGTCGTGTACGCTTGGGGCCATGGCCACCGGGGCGGACACGTCGGTTGTGCGCGCCCTGAGGCGCTACGGATACGGTACGGGTATGGCCTTTCAAGTCATCGACGACATCCTGGACTTCACGGCCACAGAGGAGCGCCTTGGCAAGCCCGTGGGCAACGATCTTCGGCAGGGGAACCTGACAGCCCCTGTGCTATTTGCGATGCGTGATCCCTCCGTGCGCAAGAAACTGGAGGTCTGCCTTGGCTACGGATCGGAGACGTTCAACATGGACGGGGCTATTGAACTGGTTCGCAGTGGAGACGGCGTGGCGCAAGCGCAGCGGTTGGCCACCTCGTATCTGATCAAGGCGCGGGCGAGTTTGGCGCCGTTGGCAGATGGGATGGCCAAAGATGCATTGTTGTCGCTTGCGGACTTTGTCGGGCAGAGGGAGTATTGAGGCCTTGTCGATCAAGGACCTCAGAGCGGTTGCATCAGACGCATGGCACTTGTTACAATAGCTTGGGCATCGCGTCGGCTCATGGCGGATGGCCGGCACTGCGCACGTACACAAAGGGATGAGGGTGTTCTGATTGGAACGTTCATTTGTCATGGTAAAGCCAGATGGAGTGCAGCGTGGACTGATTGGTGAAGTGGTCGCCCGCATGGAGCGCAAGGGGTTCACGTTGGTTGCGGCCAAACTGATGCAAGTCCCCAGAGAGTTGGCGGAAATGCATTACGCTGAGCACAAGGAACGCCCGTTTTTCGGCGAATTGGTTGGGTTCATCACCTCTTCACCCGTGTTCGCGATGGTCTGGGAAGGCCCGGGTGTGATCGCAACAGCCCGGACGATGATGGGGAAGACCAATCCCCTTGACGCGGCTCCGGGGACGATCCGTGGCGACTACGCCGTCAGCATCGGAATGAACATCATTCACGGCAGTGATTCGCCGGAGAGCGCGTCGCGCGAGATCGGTATCTGGTTCGGGGCCGGCGAGATTGCCGCGTATGAGAAGACCATCGCCAAGTGGGTCTAGGACCCGTCTGGGCACTGAACGGATGTGATGGAGATCGGGCGACAAGACGAGTATGCGTGGTTTGAAAGCGCCTTTTATACGCTGACCGGCATCGACTTGTCGCGCTACAAGCGCCAGCAGATGGAACGACGTCTCACGACGCTTCGCGACAAGCGCGGATTTGCCACGTTTGCGGACTATCTGTCTGCCTGTCGGTCCGATCCAGCCTTGCTGGCTGAGCTCTTGGACCGCATGACGATCAACGTCTCGGAGTTCTTTCGCAATCGGGTGCGATGGGACATGCTCCGCTCGGAGTTATGGCCCGAGATCGCTCGTCCTGGCCGCTCAGTCCGGGCGTGGAGCGCGGCTTGTAGTACCGGCCAAGAACCATACACCCTCGCCTTTCTCCTGGCCAGTCGATTGCCGCTCGACGAGTTTTCCATTCTGGCGACGGATATCGACGAAAGCGCGTTGACGGTGGCACGACAAGGCGCGTACCCGGCGACAGACCTGGCCTCCATTCCCGATGAAATGCGCGGTCCGTTACTCGAGGTTCGCGATGGTCGCGGCCAAGTGGCCCCAGCTCTTCGGGCGCGGATCGAGTTTCGCCGCCACAATCTCTTGGCGGATCCCTTTGCCAGGGACTTTGATGTGATTGTTTGTCGCAACGTGCTGATCTACTTTACTGACGACGCGAAGGAACAGGTGTACCGGAAGTTCGCCACGGCACTGCGCCCCGGTGGCATTCTCTTTGTGGGCAGCACGGAGCAGATTTTTCACGCCGAGACCTACGGCTTGGTGCAGCGGCAGCCCTTTTTTTACCAAAGGCTTCAGTAGGGTCCTGGCCCGACTGTGGTCACCGAATGCCGGAGGGGATACTTGCGCCGGGCTCCCCCAACCGATATAATGACGAAGGAATCCGATGTGCGGGTGTAGTTCAATGGCAGAACTCCAGCTTCCCAAGCTGGTAGCGTGGGTTCGATTCCCATCACCCGCTCCACCGCAGGTCCCGTAACGGCGCAGAGTGTACCTCGCCGTTGCGGGACTTTTGTCGCTTGTCTTTGAGCGG
>JAPNUJ010000097.1 GCA_026627155.1 Bacillota bacterium
GCCAGCCAGCCAGCCAGCCAGCCAGCCAGCCAGCCAGCCAGCCCCCGCGATCATGCGCCTCCTTGACGAATCCACACGCAAGCAACGTCTTGCGCATCGCAAGGTTGTCTTGGCGCGTGTGAGCCTCAAGACGGGCAATGGTCCCGTACTGAGAAAATACAACGTCGGTCAGCCACTTCACGGCTTTGCGTCCGATTCCCCTGCCGCGGTGCGTCGTGTTGATCCGGATGTCGAACATGGCGGTAGAGTTCAGCAGATCGTACAGTTGTATGAGTCCGACACGAGTGTGACCATTTGTCGTGATCCAATAGGTTCGCCTGTCCTCACCATGAAAGTCGCCGCGCTCTGTCCGGGCAACCGCGTGTTCGCAGCTGATCTCCGGGTTCGTGAAGTTGTCCCAGCGATCGGCAACCAGCCACTGAGCCAGCGCAACCTTCTCATCGAGCAAGACCTCAACCTACGTGATCCGGCCAGGTTCGGACAGGGCGGCGACCCTTGCCTGCCTCACAACACTCTCGACAAATGGTCCCTTCAGATCAGTGTACGTTTGCCGGTCCCCAGTCATTTGCGCCAGTCGCTCCTTTAGCGCCATGTACTCGCTGGCCTTGTCCGGGTGTTCCCGGAGATGATCACGAAATAACAGGATGTTTTCCCACGACGGACTGCCGTCCTCGTACAGATGCAAATGATGCGTTCCCGCCCCCCACGTTCCACGCCGAAAGAATCGACGGCCCGGAAACTCTACTTTGGGAACGAATTCGTATCCTATTTCCCTTAATCGCACGATGGCATCATCATCCACAGCGGAAAACGAGTCCACGGCGACAGCGATGTCGATAATGGGCTTCGCCTTCATGCCCAAGATGGACGTGCTGCCCACGTGCTCAACTCGCTTGGCTCGTTCGCCCAACGCACCGACGATCCGCTCGCGGTCGACCTCAAACTGCCTTACCCATTCTGGGTCATAATCCTGAAGAACCACGGAACACAATGAATCGTCACCACTCTCTGTCCATGTCGACTGCATCCGTTTCCCCTGGCTCAGTACATCGGGCTGATACCCCGTACCTGCAATACAAGCGGACTCCACGCTTCACCGCCGTCGCGCGTCTCATACAGGCGACCCTCCATCGTCTCCATCACGCCAACTTGACTGGAAACGAACGAAATCTGCTTCGGGATGTGTCTTCCAAGATTCCATGCACGAACGCGACCCGTGACGGTATCAACCAGCACGAGGACAGCGTGCGCCTCGCTCATGCCATTGACCGAATAAAGCGGCTGAGTTCCGAGTTCCACCTCCCCCGCCAAGATGAGCGTGTGTCGTGTCGCTGTTACATCTCCTGAGGATACCAGCGTCAGCGGTGCAATGGGAAAAGGGTGCCACGTCTTTGCACCATCTGCTGTGTGCCACAACTCACGCTCCCACTGCGTTCCTTGATTCAACTGAAAGTTTCCATCGAAGACGTAGCCGAGCTGTGGATTGAGGAACACGGCAGATAGACCGGAATCGGCAAATGCCTTGCTCGCCGTCCGCCACGCACGCCCGCCGTCTGCACTGGTCACGAGCGAATCACCCGAAGATCCGCTGTCCTCGGCGGTGATCGCGATGAAGCCACCAACGCTGACACTGGCATCGTCCACGTTCGCGATCCACTCCGGTAGCGCGCGGCTGTGCCATGTACCGCCGCAATCATCGGATAAGGCCAATCCCGTCGACCCGTCGATGCCACTTTGCATGCGCAAAAGGAAGGGCTCGCCGACACCGGCATACGTAGCAGGTGGCCACGGTTCCCGGACCCACGTCCCGCCTTCATCCGCGTGAACCCACACATTGTGCGCTGTCGTCACCAGCACATGGTGAAGGCCAAGCACATTCACCGCAGTTACTGGTGTTGCAGCCGTGTCAGTGGGCAACAAGGTGAACTTCCGACCGGCGCTCGCACTGTACCAAGCCCGCATCGGGCTCACTTGGTAACTCCAAGGATTCGGGCCTGTGAGAAGCCAACTGTGTCGACCGAGTACGTCAAGCATCGATCCAGTGACGCCAGTGCTCACAAAGCGATGCCCGCCGTCACGACTGATCATGAGCTGCCCTTGTGCAGGAGGATTTCCACCAAGCGGCACGCCGCCTTCCAAGGCATACAAGAGACCATCGCTTCCTCGGCTGAGAGCAACCATAGGACCGTAGTTCATCGCTCGCCTGTCCGGGACCACATCGAGTGGGACGAACTTTCCGTCGCCATGGAGAAACAAGTGATAAAAACCGTAGGCCGTGGCTGGCGAGTACTCAGGAAACGTCCCGCCTGCCACCATGAATTCTTGCGCCGACAAAGGAAGGACCGCATAAAGCGGCAGAGGCAAGACCGCACTATAGAGACGCAGGAGATGACCCGAGTCTCTGAGAATCGCCACCCCTGACTTTTCCACACCCGCAGACGGTGTGCCTTGCACGGTAATGGCAAAGCGGCCGGCGGACAGTAGCGCCACGCCGCCCGTAGGCTGCCATCCATGCCCGAGCCACAGCGGCTCGAAGTGCGTGCCACCATCCATGGATATCAGCCCATAGGCCGGCACTTGGCTCTCCAGTGCCGGAACCGGAAGCAGTAGCAGTTCGCGCGCAGTGATGGGGTGCGCCACGAGGGTCTGCCAACCCGCGCGCTGCATGACGGAATACATTGGTGGAAACGTCGGATCACGTAGCGTCCACGAAAGCCCATCGTTCGTGGTCACGGCCAGAGTGGGGATCGCAAGGCCACTGCCGCTGTACAGGGACAGGCCGCTTGCCACACCCACTTGTCCTTCCCAAGTAAGGGCAGTGAAGTCCGCCCCTGGCGCATGAAGGAGCAGCATCCAAGAGCGTCCGCCATCTCGCGTAATCAGAAGATTTCCGGCGCCGGTCACTCCGTAGCCAAGAAGCGGCGTGACGAAATGTTCGCCATTCAGATCTGGTGGTGCGGCGAAAGCCACACTTGAGCCTAGTGATTCAAACCGTGACGGAGAGGCGGTGAGCACACCACGGGCGAATGGGGCGGTCAAGGAGCCATCATCCAGTCGCTGTGCACCGTCAGACGACTGTCGCGCGTTCTCACGAGCAAAACCATCTTCCGAGCCCTGATAGAGCAACGCCAGCGCCCATACGCACATGGGGATGACCAGAACGGTAATGAATCGTCTCAAGTCTATCACTCCAACTGACAAAGCGTAGTTCACTCGTTTGCAGTCCCGCTACGAACCAAGAGTCGTTCCCCACGTCACGCTCAGATGGCGGGGAGACCGTCAGACCGGGGGTCAGATGACAGGGAGACCGTCGAATCCGGGGATCGGATCCGGGGGGCACGTGCGAGTAGCCGATGTGGCCTCGCGTTCAGGCGAGAACATCAGCGGCGCCTTGCGCAGTCTACTCACACCAAGATACATACTGGACGCTCTACGTGAACAGACTGCCCCGTCAAGTGAGGAACGCCGTCTTCGCCAATTTGCATCGTCGCGACCAAGTCCGAGTCTTGCAAGGCGACGAGGAGGTAGGGCGTCTCGGGGACTAGTGAAAAGTGGCGAGGTGTTTTGCCTCCACATGAGGTCCAGGCCATCTCCGCCAGGGTCCCCTCTGGACCGATGGAAAATGTCGCGATGGAGTCGTGACCTCGATTGGAACAATATAAAAATCTCCCGGTGCCATCCACTTCGATATGAGCGGTCGTGTTGTCGGTGAGGGTACCCACAGGCAACGTCGAAACAGTCTGACGCCATTGGAATGTGTCGGTTTCTGTGCCGATCTCGGTGCCGGTCTCGGCGTCGATTCAAGGCCAGATGACAAGGTGAGGCTCCAGCCGTGGACCGGCGACTGACCTCGGTCAATTCGCCCCCCACGCCGACCTTATAGGAAACCACGGCCCCGTCGTCACATTCACTGACCGCTGAGAAGATCTCCCCCTCCTCTCATCCGATCGCGGACGGTGAATTCCGATCATACGCAAACGGTCGCGTCGTAGTGGCTACGGAAGATAAGAATACCCATGTTTCGTCTTCCACAGGAAGTATTTCTCGAACAATCGCTTGCCCTCATCATACAACGGATTGGGCAAAATGGCAGCAAATTCGCGCGGTTTCATAAGATGATTGCTGACGATAATCACTTCCTTGTGGCCAGCATCCATAACACACAACCCTGGTATCTTGGAGAAGGGTTTGCTGCGAAGATCGACTTCATGATTAATCAGCCGCGAGATGTTTTCTCCGACCGTCTTTCCCGCTTCATCCGCTGGATACCCCGTTTTGGGAACTCCGACCGCCACAGGCGTGACAAAAGGAGCAGGAACATCGATGGCAATGCCCGCAGCAAAGATGTTCGCAAACGTCTTGTGCTCGTCGTGTCATGGACAGGAACATACCCCTTGGCGTTGCCCACACCAGGTGAGTTGCGCACCACGTCTTGTCCCAAGAAAGGCGGCATGATCATGGAGAAGACGAAAGGAAGGGTCGTCCCGTCACTGAGATGGAGGGCCTCAGGGGTCACTTTCACGAGATCTGCATTTTCGATGTGGCGAATATTCAACTTGTCAAAGAAAGCATTTAAGAGAGGTTCCGCACCCTTGATTCCCCCGATGCCGAAGTGGCCGAGAAAGGGTTCCGGAGTAATCCATGTCAATTCTACTTTATCCCTAGCGCCACGCTTGCGCAGATTATACTCGAAGTTGAACAAGAACTCATACGCAGCACCCGTGCAACCTGCACCAGGAGCTGCACCGATAACCACCGGTCCGGGATGCTTGACAAGATCATCAAACTTGTCGCGAATGGCCAGCGCGCCTTGCGGGGTGCAGACACAGTCCGTATAGCCGGTCCGTGGACCAAGCCCCGGTAAAGAGTAATCGAGGGTTGGACCTGTCGTGGCAGATCCAGTTGGACTATCTTACCCGGTCCATATGGACTAAGGTAACGGCAGTCTTCATGCTGAAGGCTGCGAAACAGGCAACAACACAGAGATCGTCGTGCCTCTCCCTTCCCTGGACAGAATATTCAAACTGCCGCCGTGTTCTCTGACGATTTGGTGGCACATCATCAAGCCGAGTCCCGTCCCACCAGGCTTGGTCGTGAAAAAGGGCTCCCCGGCTCGCGCAGCCACCTCTCGCGGCATCCCCACGCCATTGTCCTCAATCTTAATCACAAGTCTCCCATCCTCAGATAATGACAGACTGACCTCCACCTGCCCAGACTCCGCGATCGCCTCGATCGCGTTTTTCATGAGATTGACCAGCACCTGCTTGATCTGGTTGCCATCTCCCCATACCGGCGGCAGATCGGACGCCATCGTCAACCGGAGCGACACTCCTTGCTCTTCTGCCTGCGCTCGCAGGATCGGCACCAATCCCCGCAAAACCTCATCGACGTTCACTTGCGAAAAGACGCTGACCTTGTCACGCGACAACGTGAGGAGTTGCTCCACTGTATGGTCTATCCTATCGATCTCAGCCAACATCATGGGAAAGAGGGCCTCGCGTTCATACTTTTCCTGCAACATCAGTACAGACCATTTGAGAGCGGACAAGGGATTTCGGACCTCATGCGCGACACCCGACGCGAGTTGCCCTGCTGCCGTGATCTGATCAGCACGGCGCAAAAACGCCTCGGTCCGACGCTGTTCCGTGACGTCTTGGCCGAGCAGGATCATCCCGCTACGATCACCTTGATCATGAAACACCGGCACGCATTTGAAGCTAAACACACGCGGCTCCCGTTCCACAGTACTTACCTCAAACTCGCGCTCCAGCGTCGCGGAGGTCTGCCAGGCCTCTTCTTCCAACCGCGACAAAGAGGCCATCCATTCCCTGGCGCTGCATGAGAATTCGGCCAGTTCTTGACTCGTTCTTCCTCGATACGCTTCCTCACCGATGCCGATCAGCGCGAGGGCCACTTGATTGGCACTAAGCCAATTTCCCTGACCATCCTTGAAAATGACAAGGTCCGGCAGCGTGGCAATCAGCGTGTCGAGCGTTCCCTCGATCTCCTTGCGTTTGCTAATATCGATGCGTAACGACACGTACTTGTACGGCTTCCCCTCATCGGTCAAACACGGGACGATCGTCGTATCCACCCAATAGTACGCCCCGTACTTTGTTCGATTCCTTATCTCCCCGCGCCATACCTTGCCCTGCGCGATGGTGCGCCACATCTCCCGAAAAAACGACTTCGAGTGATAACCAGAATTGATGATACGGTGATTCTGTCCCAGCAACTCATCCTTGTCATACTGTGATATCTCACAAAACTTGTCATTGACAAAAGTGATCGTCCCGCCTTGGTCCGTCACAGCCACGATCGACGCCTCGTCAAGCGCCATATCGATATCCGCCAGTTCCTTTACCGTATGTTCCAGTTGGGCAAGCGTCTCGCGCAGCATGTCTGATCCCTCTTTACACGTGGGTTAACCTTGGCATCCCGGGCACTCTATCAGCCGAGTATAGCACAGGGCATCTGGACCAAGGATGGATCGTACCAGGCCGTCACTTGAAGATAGTCCTTTTGTGTCATTCACACACCCCACATGTCGGGTATGATAAAGTGAAATCTGTCTTCGGAAACGAGGGAATCGATCATGAGTCCAATGAGTGAGAACAACATTCGCGTGTGCGTCGTAGACGATCATGAATTGTTTCGCCAAGGAGTGAGCACGATCATCAGCCGCCACGCCGGCATCTCAGTGGTAGGTGAAGCAGGCGACGGTCAGACCGCCTTGGCTCTGTTCAAGGAGAAACATCCTGATGTCATGATTATGGACATCCACATGCCAGTGATGACCGGCATTGAGGCCACCCGCCTCATTCGCGCACTCGATGAACACGCGAAAATCCTGATCTTGACCGTGTCCGATACAGAAGAGTCGCTATTCGAAGCCGTCAAGGCAGGTGCGTCCGGCTACGTTCTCAAGAACGCCAGTCCGCAAACAGTGGTGGAAAGCGTGCAGCGAATCCATGCAGGCGAGCCCGTCATTCCAGGTAATCTCGCCGTTAAAATCATTCACGAACTCAGTGCAAAGCGGGCAACCCGCGCGCCAGAGGTGGATCCTCTCACCGATCGCGAAATCGAGGTGTTGAGACAGCTCAGCACGGGAGCAAGTAATCGTGACATCGCGCTGGCCCTCTACATCAGCGAAAACACCGTGCGCAATCACGTGCGAAACATCCTGGAGAAACTCCATCTGAACAACCGCACACAGGCGGCTGCCTATGCCACTCGCTCCGGATTGACCCTGCCAGGTGACTCGTTCGACGGCACTCATTGACCGTCCGGATGCGACGCGCGTGCTTGTTCATACTCGTAGAACAGGTTCTCAATCCGTTGGATCTCATCCGTCGCTTTGGTGATCAAGCCCACGATCCACTCTGCTGAACCTGTCACAAGACGGCGGAGTCTTACGGCACCATTCCGTGCCCTCTAAGCAGTCATAGAGAATCCCTCCTCTCCATCGCCAGTATGAACTGACAAGAGAGACGAGGGACCTGTGAATTGAACTATTTTGTTCTAGTCCATTTGAATCATTTTTATGGGAAAGCCATACCTCGCATTCCCTCGAAACCGGTGCCCTGAGACAAATCTAGCGAACAAATCTAGCGGACCACCAACACGGACACCTTGGCGCGATTGAGTACCCCATGGCTGACGCTCCCAAGCAGCAATCGATCCATCGACCCGCGACCGTGACTGCCGACGACGATCAAATCCGCGCCACGCTGCTTCGCCACATCACATATGACGGCCGCCGCATGGCCATAAGAGTGCACAAAGTCCACCCGCTCCAGCATATCCCTAAAGTTGGAGTCCACCACATCGGCCTTGATCTTCGCAGCCTCCTCTTCCCCTGTTTCCGGGTTGGGAATCGTCAGAACGCCCGGTACACTGGGGTAATACGCCGATTCCAGCGAGGAGACATACACGGCGGTCATCCGACAATCTGGCCAAAGACGCATGAACTCCAGCACAACAGGAATCGTTTGAAGAGATGGCGTCGATCCGTCTGTTGCCAATACAATGTGCTTCACACCCAACACCTCTTTCTTTCCCTCATGGCCTTCCGTTTGCCATAGCCCGCTTGGCCGCCCTACGCTGCTTTTGCACGATGCGTGCCAGCGCAAATGGCGTGCCTAATATGAGGACAGACAGCAACATCGCAGCCAAACCCAACAGCCCATAGCCCCACGATCCGGCTCCAGAGATCGCATTGAACAACAGCGACGTTCCGTAAACGCCAAACGCCATCAGTGGCAACACCAACCACATCGGTGGAATAAACTTCGGTCGTGCTTGACGTCGACTCATGTCGTCACCCTCTT
>JAPNUJ010000098.1 GCA_026627155.1 Bacillota bacterium
ACGTCACGAGCGGTCTACTCACAGCGACGGGTGATACGTCCATGGATGGGACTGCGGGTGCGCCGAATGCCTTTCGCATGGGCCCCCCATACGACTCCACCGAGTACTCCGGTTACTCCGGCGTCTACGACACGTCTTGGGGCGACGATATCATCGACGCATCAAGCTATGAACTCGGTCAATTCAACGTGACGCAGACCCCCACGGGTCCGCTTCCTGAGGTTCCGTTTGCAGCTATTCTTCCCGTGATCCTACTTGCAGGTTACGGTGTGGTTCGCAAGCGCCTGAAGTAGTCATCAGCGTAGACTGCAACCATAGCTCTACAGCCGATTGTCCAAAGTCAAGTCCCGGTCCCGCGTCAGCGCGGAGATCCGGGACTTGGTTGCTCTTAGAGGTACGCCTCGCAACCATCGTGCGACTACTCTACGTCGAAGCCCGCGGCTTTCCAGGCAGCCGTGCCGCCATCTATGTAGGCGACGTCTGTGAAGCCCATCTGCTTCAAGAGGTAGGCGCCGAGTGCAGCCTGGCCACCTGCGCCACAAGTGACGAGGACCGGGCGGTTGCGATCGGCCAAGCGGGGCTCACGCAGGTGCTCCGGAAGTTCGAGGTCGGCGCGGATCGGCAGCATCCCGAGCGAGATGTTGACGCTGCTTGGAATGAGTCCGCAAGCGCCTGCGTCTTTGGCGTCCTGCACGTCGATGACGAATGTGTCAGGGTTTGCATTGATCTTCTCTCGAGCTTGCGCCGAGGTTACGCCGGGCACGTTGGCCCGTGCCTCGCCAACCATCTGTTTAAACGTTACAGCCATGCTCGTCCAGCCTCCTAGAAATGTAGTCGATACGTGACGTGTCCATCGTACCACATATTGATGAAGCGCCGCGTCTACTCAAACAACTTCTTGAAGGCCCCGTACCCTTCTGATTCAAGGTCCTCCACCGCGATAAAACGCAACGCCGCCGAATTGATGCAGTACCGCAATCCACCTGCTTCCTTCGGGCCGTCGTCAAATACATGACCCAAGTGAGAGTCAGCCGTCTGACTCCGGACTTCTGTGCGGATCATCCCATGCGTGAGATCCCGCTTTTCCACCACTTCTGCAGCTTCCACGGGTTTGGTAAAGCTGGGCCAGCCGCAGCCCGAATCATACTTGTCGCGTGAAGAAAAGAGCGGCTTGCCAGAGACGATGTCGACGTACAGACCGTCGCGATGATTGTCCCAGAACTCGTTGCGAAATGCCGGCTCCGTGGCACTGTGTTGCGTGACCTCAAATTGTAGGGGAGTGAGCTTTTGTTTCAAATCGTTCTGTTGCATGGGTAATTTCCTCTCCCTTCAAGATGTGATGGCCGGTAGGCCAAAGACTTCTGCCAACAACTCAAACGACCGCACACGGTCTGCAAACCTCGCTGTAGTCGTCGCCACCATGACTTCTTCAGTTTGATACGAACGGGCGAATTCTTCAAGCTGTTCACGTACGGAATTTGGGCTTCCGACGACCATGCGCCGACGGTTCTCCTTGATCAGTGCTCGCTCGTACGCCGTATAGGGGTAGTCTTCCGCTGTCTCAATGGAAGGCGTGCCGTCTCGTCGCTGTCCGTTGGCGAGCATCACCAAGGAGAGGTCCAAGCTACGGGCGATGCGATCGGCCTCGGCATCGGTCGGCGCACAGATGCAAAAGACGGCGACGGCGGGACTCGGGGCTTCGTATAGTCTGGACGGGACAAAGCGGCGGATGTAGGCTTCGACCGCGTCGGTGCCACCTTCAGGATTGATGAAGTGGGCGAACAGGAATCCCGTGCCATAGTGAGCCGCCGTCAGAGCGCTGGCGTCGCTTGAGCCGAGCAGCCAAATTGGCGGGACGGTGTCAACGATCGGTGCAGCGTGCAGCCCTGCGAACCGGTGCGTCGCGGGCAGGGTATCAGTCAAATAACCGATGAGGTCGTCGACCTGTTGTTCGTAGGGAATACGGCGTTCGCGACCCTCTTGCAAGGCGTAAGTGGAGCGAGGCATGCCTCCGGGAGCGCGGCCTAATCCCACATCGATGCGCGCTGGATAAAGGGCCTCAAGCATGCGAAAGTTTTCGGCAACTTTATACGCACTATAGTGGGGGAGCATCACACCACCAGAACCGATGCGGATCCGCCGGGTGTGGGCCGCCAGATGGGCGACGAGGACCTCAGGCGTGGAACCGGCCAGAGCGGATGCGTCGTGATGCTCCGATACCCAGAATCGCGTATAGCCCAGATGATCGGCCAGCTGCGCGATCTGTGCAGTTTGCGACAGGGCCTCGCGCGCGTTGCTTCCATGACTGATCGGGGACTGATCAAGAATGCTCAGTCTCATGGCGGTTCCCCCATTCTGGATGTCACAGACTATAGTAGCATATTGGCGGGGAGGTCCCGGTCGAAAGTGCGGGGCCAGGTGTCCCGTGTACGGTCGGCAGGACGACGCTCCAGGGGTTGACACAAACCGGTTTTGGGCATGTGCGGATCGGTGGGCAGACTGTGTTCCGCCATCTCGGAGAGAGCAGCTGTTCAGGTACTTCGGGAGTGGCGACCCGAACACCTTCGGGCCACGCGATCAGAAACTTTCCAGTTTGCCATTGCGTATACACTGAGTGAGACCCTATGATGAAGGAGAGCCACTCTGATTGCGGGACTTGGGGGTGGGCTGGAGAATCCGCTTTCAGGCAAGATGAGATCGTCCCGCGTCAGGAGAGTGAAAGATGGCCAGTGTGGTCTGGTTTGTCGTGGCGGTGGTACTTGGCGTGATCGAGCTGTTGGGAACTACGTTCATACTGCTGTGGATTGCGGTGGCCGCAGCCGTCACCGGTGTCATCAGTTTGTTCGCAACGAGCTTTGGTGTGGAACTGATTGTCTTCGTCGTATTATCCATTCTCCTTCTGATCGTGACGCGCCCTTTGGTTCGGCGTTGGCGGGGTGGGTCTCCAAGTACGTATCAGTCCAACGTCGAACAGTTAGTCGGCGAGCAGGGCATCGTCGTTCAGCGTGTGGCCAGCGAGAAGTCCGGCGTGGTGCGGGTTGGAAGCCAGACGTGGAGTGCGATTACCGAGTCCCCAGACGGTCCGATCGAGCGTGATGAACTGATCGTCGTGGAGGAAGCGCGCTCGTCGATTCTTTTGGTTCGACGTGCTGCCCGCCCGGACCCGTGAGCTTTGGCCAGGATTGGGCTGGCGGATGCAGGCCGCGCCGTACTGGCAGGTTGGCAGGTTAGACAGATGACCAGGCGCATATGACAAATGTTGTAGTAACGACGACAGGGAACTTTTGAGTAGCGGCTTGTACACATTTTCAAGGAGGCGGTGGCAATATGTCAGTCAGTGGCGTGACGAATCTTGTGATTTTGATTGTGGTCATCCTCATTGTGTTGCTGGTCGTCTGGAGGTCGCTGCGGATCGTCGGTCAGCAGACGATCAAGATCGTGGAGCGGTTTGGACGCTTCCATCGGGCTTTGGGACCTGGTTTGAACGTGATCCTTCCGTTTGTCGATCGGGTCAAGCGAACGATCGACCTGCGTACGCAGCAGGTGTCAGTTCCAAAGCAAGAAGTCATCACTAAGGACAACGTCAACATCAACATCGAGACGGTCTTCTTTTACACCGTCATCGACGCAAAGATGGCAACGTATAACATCCAGAATTTTGTGCAGGGAATTCAAAATATCACCTCGTCGAACATTCGCCAAGTGGTCGGTAGGATGGAGTTGGACGAGACGCTGTCGGGCCGCGATCGCATCAGTGCCGAGTTGAGGCAGTCGCTTGATGAGGTCACGGAGACTTGGGGCGTTCGAATCGATCGTGTTGAGGTGATCGATATCCACCCGCCAATCGAGATTCAAGCGTCCATGGAAAAACAGATGAAGGCGGAGCGCGAGAAGCGCGCGAACATTTTACAGGCGGAGGGCGAACGGCAGTCGGCGATTCTGCGGGCGGAGGGCGAGAAGCAGGCGACCATCTTGCGTGCTGAGGCGGAGAAAGAGGCCAATATCCGTCGGGCAGAAGGTGTCAAGCAGGCGATCGTCCTGGAAGCGACCGGACGCGCTGACGGGATCCGACTGATTGCGAGTGGGGAACGAAACCGGATCGAGATGCTGGCGGCGGCAGGGCTCGACGAGAAGGTTCTGGCGTTCCAGTCGTTTGAGGCGCTGACCAACATGGCCCAGGGCCCGGCGAGCACAATCTTCATTCCATCCGATGCAGTCAACGTATTGGCCAACGTGGGCGCGATCGGCAAGGTCTTTCAAGCATCGATGCAAGCGGGGATGAACCCCTGAGGAACTCTTGAACGGCGTTGGCCATCCGTCCGAGCGAGAGACAATCGGCGGAATCTAGCGGCCTGGTCAGGGACCAGCTGAGAGACCAGGCAGCGAGGGCCAGGGAGTGAGGAGCGATTGTCTCCTGACTCCCTGGCTACAATTTGGGGAGTGGTTCGTGAACGAAATGGCGCCGTGACGACTCGTCTCTAGGGGTTGGACTGTCGCTTTCGTCAAGCCAGAAGGTCTATCCCGAGTCTTTGCACCCTCGTGAAAGCACAGAGCGAGCGGTAAGGGCATCGAAGTCAGCGAGAGGCACGACCACTTGCGGTGGAAGTCAATGCTTGTAGGGAGGTTGCTCCTGAGATATCCTCCTGCAATAAAAGTGAGCGGCAGAACTACGCTGATCAGTGGACGCAATTGAAGCGTAGGGGTGCGGGGCAGGCAGATAGTCTCGAGATGAGACTGGCAGAGCCGGGGTCGTCTCAGGATGCGACTGGCGGGACCCGTGAAGTCTCAAAGTGAGACTTACGAAGCCCGCGCGGTCTCAAAATGAGACTTACGGCGTGCGGGTAGTCTCAAAATGAGACTGGCGGGACCCGTGAAGTCTCAAAGTGAGACTTACGAAGCCCGCGCAGTCTCAAAATGAGACCTACGGCGTCCGTGTAGTCTCAAAATGAGACTGGCAGAGTCCGGATGGTCTCAAAGTGAGACTTACGAAGCCCGCGCGGTCTCAAAATGAGACTTACGGCGTCCGGGTAGTCTCAAAATGAGACTTATGGCGTCCGTGTAGTCTCAAAATGAGACTGGCAGAGTCCGGGTAGTCTCAAAATGAGACTAGCAGAGTCCGGCTGAATTTAAAATGGGCTCCGTTGACCTGTTGTTGGGACGAGCTGCCTGAGAGGTGCCGACTCCCCGCCGCTTGCCTGCCGCCCGCCTCGGCTGGCCAACCCCGGGCGCCCCCGTCACCCCGTCACCCCGGCACCTCCAGCCACCCCGGCCATCCTGACCGTGGAATTTATAGTCGGCTTGCTACCTGGGCCTCAGCGCGGGCGATCAAGTCATGCAGCGGCATGTTTTCTTGCAATCTGCCCGCGCGCGAGCGCACGGACACTGTCCAATTTGCCGCCTCCGCCGCCCCCACAACGACGACGTAAGGCACTTTGTGAACGCTGGCGTCGCGAATCTTGTATC
The DNA here is from genome assembly GCA_026627155.1 of Bacillota bacterium. GTDB lineage: Bacteria > Bacillota > Bacilli > Alicyclobacillales > SLC66 > JAPNUJ01. The sequence goes on from JAPNUJ010000098.1 coordinate 5,464, forward strand.
CCAATTTTTCGTCGCGCGCGTCGACACTCGCGCGTAGCCCGTGCGTGGTCAAGGCTGCCACAACGGCTTTCGCATAGCTTACAAACGCGGATGCTACCGGGAGCACACGCACCTGTTCTGGAGCCAGCCACAGCGGAAATACCCCGGCATAGTGTTCGGTAAGGATCCCGAGGAAGCGGTCGACGGATCCGAAGATGGCACGGTGGATCACGACAGGACGAAGCCGCTCATTGTTCTCGCCGATGTACTCGAGGTCAAATTTCTCCGGCATTTGAAAGTCCAGCTGGATGGTAGCGCATTGCCATCGCCGTCCGAGCGCGTCGCGAATGTGAAAGTCGATCTTGGGTCCGTAGAATGCGCCGTCACCGGGATTGATCCGGTAGGCAAGGTCCAGTGCCTTGAGAACGTTGGCAAGAGACGTCTCTGCCTGAGTCCACTCAGCGTCCGATCCCATCGAGTCGGCCGGTCGCGTCGATAACTCCACTTCCACAGTAAACCCAAACACCTTGTAGACCTGATCGATCAGCCTGATGACGCTGTTAATTTCCGACTCGATCTGATCCGGTCGTACGAAGAGGTGCGCGTCGTCTTGTGTGAATGTCCTGACGCGGAGGAGCCCGTGAAGTGCACCCGACAATTCGTGGCGATGAACCTGACCGTGCTCGGAAAGCCTGACGGGAAGGTCACGCCAGGAGTGGGGACGGCGCTTGTAGATCAGCATGTGTCCCGGACAATTCATCGGCTTGAGTGCATATCGGGCACCTCCACCTCCACCTCCACCGACGCCATCGCTTTCCTCGGTAGCCACCGGTGCGCCATCTTCGACATCGATAAAGTACATGTTGTCGCGGTAGTGTTCCCAGTGACCGGATTCCTCCCAAAGTCGCCGATTCATCATCAGAGGCGTACGCACCTCTTGATATCCCGCAGCACGCTGCAAGTCGCGTTCGAACTGCTCCAGTTGTGTGCGAATGATCAGCCCTCCGGGAAGGTAGACCGGCATGCCCGGCGCCTCATCAAGGAATAAAAATAGGTCGAGTTCGGGACCCAGTTTCCTGTGGTCGCGGCGCTTGGACTCTTCCAAATAAGCCAGGTGTCCGTTCAGGTCGTCGACGGATGCTGAAGCGAACCCGTGGATGCGCTGCAGGCTAAGGCTTTTCGCGTCGCCTTTCCAGTACACGGCCCCGGTTGTCAACAAGCGAAACGCAGCGATTTGTCCCGCTGACTCGACGTGATCCCCTTCACTTAGCGTTACGAAGGGGCCGTGCGAGCAGACGTCGACCACGTCTACTGATTGTTTGGACGGGAGGCGTTCACAAAGAAGTGTCTCTCCCAGCGCGACCAGCATCTCTTCTACTTGCTGCCCGTCGACCTGGGCAGCCTGCAGGGGAAGGTCGTCCTGGATGAATCGCCGCATTTGATTGTCGATCTTTTCGAGATCGTCTGGACGGATGGGCCGTGGTAGGTCGAAGTCGCAGTAAAACCCGTCGCCGGTGACCGAAATGTCCCCCGTTCGTACGATTTCGGGACTGAAGTGCAGGTGTACGGCGTGAGCCAAAAGGATGGCGGTGCTTCGCTGTAGGACATCTGACAAGGACTGCATTGGCGGGTACCTCCCCATACAAGAATGTGGGCAAATAAAAAACGCCTCGCCCGTAAAGGGACGAAGTCGTCTCGTGGTTCCACCCTTAGTTCACCAAGGCACCCGAGTCTACGGCTGCACCGGTCTCAAAGCCAGGTAACGGTGGCCAGGCCGTCGCAGGTACGCGCGAGTCGATCAACACTCGGTTCCCTGTGCCGCTCTCAGGTGGTAAGAAGCACGTAGGCCGGGGAACGTTGCAGCCCATCCGTTCCCTCTCTGTACGGCCTTTTGACGCATCTCGTGTCCTGTGTCGTTGCGATTTGTTCGCACTATACACGCTTTTTTGACTATTTGCAAGTGAACAGAGGAGTTGTGCAAAGATAGGCTCTTGACGTGATCCGCAGTGTGGTCGACCCTGCCACTTGACCGCAGGGATTGCTCTCTCTATAATTAGGTTGCCTATCAAATGAATGCCTACAGATCTGCAGCAGTGACTTCTTTTTTGGGGGTTTGTGGAGGATGGAAAGTACTGTGGAGAATCGGGAGCGATCGACAGCGCCGAGCGCTGCGGGAACGGGAACGGGAACGGGAACGCGAACGGGAACGCGAACGGGAACGCGAATGGAGACCGACGCGGCCCCGTCGACGCAACTAGGTCAGCAGCTATTTGAGTCCTTTCGTCGGTTGCGCAAGTTGCCTTGGCTCTCTTTTCAAAACCCCGGAACCAAGGCCAGTGGCATGCAGGTGCTGTTCTGTCTTGACCACGGTTCGCGCGAACCCTCGTCGGCGGGGGATGCGGGCATGATGATCTCGGAGATCGGCCAGAGACTGAGGGTGACGTCGCCGACCGTGACGCAGATGGTGAAGGAACTTGAAGCGACGGGCCACGTCGTACGTACGGTGGATGCACGGGATCGTCGAGTCATTCGAGTCCTGCTGACGGAAGTCGGACGAGCGGCTGTGCAGGAGGGACGACTGGCTGTGCGCAAGGTCTTTGCTGGTCTGGTGGATCACCTGGGAGAGGAAGAGTCCGTTACGCTCATCGGCCTGTTGCACAAGGTGTTGTCCTTCCAAGGTATCGTGACGGTGCCTGAGCGAGGGGCCGCCGGGGTTGGTCCGGCAGCGATGGGGGGGGTGGGTCATGCAGCGATGGCGGGTGCGAATGCGGTCAGCCACCGCCTCATTCCATTCCAAGGGCTGCTGCACCACGGCGGCTACAGCCTCCTTGGTAATGTCATCATGCGTGGGTCCCAAGCCGCCCACCAACAGAATTAGAT
>JAPNUJ010000099.1 GCA_026627155.1 Bacillota bacterium
TTCGCGCCCTCGAGCGTCTTGCGGTTACCTTGCAGGCTGTAGCCCATCTCGTGTAGCAGGTTCCGAACCACAAAGTCACTGATCGAGCGGCCCGGTTTCATCGCACACAGTTCGACCGCGAGCTTACGCGTGCTCTTGCACGTCCAGCGCAGCGCAGACTCCGGGTCCCCACGGGTGGTGGGGGAGATCAACTGTTCGAGATCACTTTTCAACTGCGGATCCAGATCTGTCGCTACTTTTCGCCCTCCACCCGCACGACGGACGCGCTCCGGTTCCACCTCTTGTGGATTCTGGATCTCGTGCATCCCTCGACGGATCGTACGATCCGACATGTGCAGCAAGGCCGCGAGCCGCTCCGGCCCGCCTGCACCGTAGGCGACCGCCTCGGCTCCCGCCAGCAGACGACGTTGCTTTTCATTCAAAAAAGGGGCCAGCATCTCGTATCGTTGCACAATGAGCGCTTCGTTTCGTTCATTCAACTGTTGCTGTGCGGTGATCATCTCATGGTCCTCCTCTGCGGTTGCGCTTTGCTCTGCAGGCCTCGTGGAGAGGGTCTCCTCCGTCTCGTGTTCCTCGGTTGCTTCTGGTGCCACCAGCGCTTGCCGCCAGTGACGCACCAACGGATACACGAAGACCTCGCGCACCGTCCCGCCCTGCGCGTACTGTCGATCTTGACGTCCGCGACCCGTTGTTTGACCCACATGCAAAAAGTTCGCCGCTCGGTAGCAAGTGCCACGCCAGGGCGCGACCACGAAAGTCTCAACCACGACGGGTGCATACCCGAACCGAGCCTTCCAGTCCGTGGGCAGACGTCGCAGAACCAGAGACAGGGCATGACTCGCGAGGTGGGGCACGTTCACGCCAGGTCGGATGAGCATCCGACTATTGGAAACTACCCGGTAGCGAAACCGAGACCGTTCGGATCGGGTCCATCCGAGCCACGCGTCGCGCACCGCCACGTCTTTCGCCGCTGCTGCAAACAAAAAAGCGCCCAGAATGACGCGCTGGCCGCCGACTTGTCCATAGATCCAGTACCGTTGATGCGCGCCAAAAGCTCGCTGAAAGCCCAGCCCGTGATGGTGGGCCATCGTCGCATCCCAGAGTGCCTGTTCCTCGGCGGGCACGGGTTGCACGGTGACCGGCCGGACTTCGGCCAAGCGGACCGCGAGCGGCATTTCAGGCAAAGCCTCGGCACGCAGCCGAGCCGGTCGGTAGGGTTTGCGTGCTCGTTTCACGGGCAACTGGACCATCCCTACTGCCTCGAGTTGCTCCAATAACTCTAGACACCCATGAACGCGCAACTGTCCATTCGGAGCCTTCCATGGGAGATTCTCGCACAGGGTCTGTGCGAGTTGCATCCGGCTCAAGTTGCCAAAGCGCCCGACGGTCCAACGAATGAGTTCCAGATCCTCATCTGTGAACTGCCGATTCCCAATCCAAAATGGCGGCTTCCATCGCGATTCCGTCGTCATCACCCCGAAGCCAAGGTACAACTGCGGTCTCACATTGTTAAGCGCCCACCTGTTGAAGAATCACGACGCCTAAGTTAACGATGAAGTCAAAAACCGTGTCTTGACACAGGGGTCCACTATAAGTCTATTGTCCGGCGTGATCTTCACCGTCTCTGGGCTAACAGGCTGCGTATCCCGCCCTTGCGCGCACCACCGCCGCCGAGGTCGACGCTACTCGGACGAGATCCACTCCAGCCAGCGATCCACGACGGCGTCAAACACGAGATCCGGAAGGTGATGACCATAGCCTTCGTAGAGGTGCCAGTCGACAGGGCGCCCTGCAGCAAGCAGGGCTTTGCGCAGCTTGAGGCTGTGTGAGATGGCGACTTGTACATCAGCCGTCCCGTGGACTAGCAAGGTGGGACAAGGGATGGAGGCGGCATGCCAGACTGCGGAGCGTTCCCGGTAGGCGGCGGGCACCTGGTTCGGTGCGCCCTTGAGGATGCGGCGCAGCATGCGGCGCAGGTCCGGGCGTTCGTCATAGGTGTCCGCCAAGTCGCTGACGCCGCCCCAGAGGACGAGCCGATGGATCCAGGGCTCGAGGATGGCTGTGCGAAAGGCGTTGACCGACCCGCGCGAGAATCCCATCACGGACACTCGCGTGGAATCGACGAACGGCAAGTCGCGTAGCAGGCGGGCGGCCGCGCAGGTGTCCTCGCAGTCGGCCCCGCCAAATTCATCCGTACCACCGCCGCCCTCGTTTCCGCGGTAGGATGGCGCAAGCACCACGAAGCCACGTGCTGCAAACGCGCGCACCCACTCGAGCCGCACTTTGCCGACACTGCGAATGCCACCGCGACAGTACACCAAGGCAGGCCACTTGCGCGCGATCTCTGGGTGAACCCCGGCGGGTCGGCACAGGTAGCCCTTGACGTCGTAGGGTCCGGATCTATACGTGATCTGGGTGATGGGATCAGTACGGTCCACGGATCCAGGGTGCCACTTCGGTCTCGTAAAAGTCAGCGAGCCGCGCCAGGTCAGCATCCGTGAACGGCGGCGTCGCCAGCGTGCCGAGGTTGTCGTCGATCTGCGCTGCATTTTTGAAGCCAGGGATCACGCACGTGACGGCCGGGTGCTGCAAGATCCACCGCATCGCCGCTTGTGCCATGGACCCGCGACCCTCCGCGATCCATTGCAGTTGTGCGGCGAGTTGAGCGCCTTTTTCAAATGGGAGTCCAGCGAAGGTTTCGCCGACGTTGAAGGACTGCCCGTCGCGGTTGAAATGGCGGTGATCATCGGTCGCGAAGGTATCCGACTCGCGAAACTTGCCGGTGAGTAACCCACTCGCCAGGGGCAGGCGCACGAGAATGCCGACGTTTCTGGCCAAGGTCTCCGGAAACAGTTCTGTGATAGGCTTCTGTCGAAAAATGTTGAAGATCACTTGGAGCGCATCCACACCCGGGTGTGCAATGGCCGTCAATCCCTCTGCGACGGTTTCGACGCTCACGCCGTAATGCCGGATCTTTCCTTGTTGTTTAAGGCGGTCCAACACATCAAATACCGCGCCATCCTCCAGAATGGAGTGCGGCGGGCAGTGAATCTGGTAGAGGTCGATGGCTTCTCGTCCAAGTCGTCGCAGGCTGTCCTCACAGAAGCGACTGACGGTATCCCAGGAGTACGTGGACGGATCGGCGATATCGCTCTTACGGCAAAACTTCGTGGCGATGTGAATCTCGCTCTCGCGTCCTCGTGTCGCCTTTTGCAACAGGGACTCTGCGCGTCCGTCGCCGTACACGTCCGCTGTATCAAAGAAATTGACGCCCGCTTCCATCGCACGTGAGAGGCCCGCGAGCGCGGTCTGCTCGTCCACATGCCCCCACGAACCACCGATCGCCCACGTCCCGAAGCTGACTTCGCTGACGCTGATTCCCGTCTTGCCGAGTTTTCGATACTTCACTCTAAACACTCCTTCTGAACGTCAGCCCTCGCATGACTCAGCGGCCGCTCTTGCCACCATGGAGGACGATCCGGACGTGGTTCAGTCCGTGTTTTTGAAACTCCTGATCATACTGTTCCTTGCGACGCCAAAGTCGCATCTCCATCTCTTTGGGCAGTTCCCGGTCCGTGTCTGACACGCCACTGGTCACGCTCAGATCGCGAAAGGCCATGTGATGAGCGAGCACGTCCCAGAACGTGTTCTCGTCGTACTCGTCCATCATCGGCAGCAGAGCGTCCTCCATGGTCTGGTTGGCATGGACGTTGCCGCAATCAGGGCATAAGCCGATCCAGTCAGCCACCGCGAACTGTGGCGCTAGCGAATAGAAAAAGTCGGCTGCCGACTGCAGCTCTTTGCGGTCATCGGGCTCCTTTTCGCCGCCGTTGACGATCCACTCCCCCAGAAAGATCAAGGCGGCCAGCTTCCGATACTGTTCATCCGAGAGGTCGATCTGCACGGTCAAATGGCTCCTTTTTGTCGCAACCAACATCGCACAGCGCAGTCGCAAGCCTGTACGCCTCCGGAAACGTGTCGCTCGATCACAGTGCGCTGCTGCCTGGTAACTCGATTTCCGCGTGCTCCTCGTCGAGAGGCCAAGGCATGGCAAACCGGCGGGAGCCTCCACAGCAGCGGACCAGAGTGTGTGTGGGTACATACCACCACTTACCGCTATGGCAGAGCACAGCGCCGTGGTTGCGAAATATGGCGTTCAGTTGTCCGAGGTCCTGTGCGATCTCTCGCTTGTCGGGACTGACCACCGGGCCTTCCAGAATCTCTTCGACCGTTGGGCCGGATTGCACATAGAGACAAAATGTAGGTACGCTTCGTTTTTCCGACATGAGAGCCGCCTCCCGAATGGTCGATCCGTTGCTTCATCTTGGTTGCTTGATCAGGTCTATGGTAACACATTGGTGATGCGCCCTGTAGGGCCAGGATCCACTCGAGCACTGTACCGTCTGTCTCTGTGACCGCGTCACAGGGGTTTCACCGGTGAAAGGGGCGCTGAATGTGGCGATTTATAGGCAAATATCGCGAATGTCGCAAGATCGAGCCCGATTGTGTGCCAGTGCCCCTAGTACTACAGAAGAGGGTGTGCTACAATGCTCGCAAGCAGCGGCGGGGGTGAGGCTTTCATAGAAGCTCATGTTCGTCGCTTTTTTATGTCCGGAAGTCCCCATTTGGCGGGGCGGGTGTCCGTTTCAAGAGCATGGCGTTCGCGTTCGCATCGGTTGAGTGCGGACGTCCGAGTAAGGTGTAAGAGGGGGGCTGTATCGATGTTTCAAGACGATCTGTTAAAGGAAAAAGTCGTCCTCGTGACCGGTGGTGGAACAGGACTCGGGCGCGCGATGGCAGAACGGTTTCTTCAACTTGGTGCGCGCTTGGCCATCTGTGGGCGACGGCTCGACGTGTTGAATCAGACGGCACAGGAGATGCGTGAAGCCTCCCCGAACAAGCGGGGTGAGATCTTCCCGGTTGCCTGTGATGTCCGAGATCCTGCACAGGTGGAGGCCATGCTCGATGGCGTCTTGGGGCACTATGGGCGCGTGGACATATTGGTCAACAATGCAGCCGGCAATTTTATCAGTCCCACGGAGCGCCTCTCGCCGCGGGCCGTGGACGCCGTGGTGGGGATCGTGTTGCACGGGACACTCTACGTGTCTCTGGATCTCGGCAAGCGGTGGATCGCCAGCGGACAATCTGGCGTCATGCTCAACATCGTGACGACCTACGCGTGGACGGGATCGGCCTACGTGGTGCCGTCCGCGGTGGCCAAAGCGGGTGTACTGGCGTTGACGAGGTCGCTGGCGGTGGAGTGGGCACAGTACGCGATTCGACAGGTGGCCATCGCCCCCGGCCCTTTTCCCACAGAGGGTGCATGGTCCCGCCTCGCCCCTACGCCCGACCTCGCCGACCATGCCATCGAACGGGTGCCGCTGCGCCGCGTGGGCGACAAATCGGAACTCGCGAATCTGGCAGCCTACCTGGTCTCGGATTATGCGGGATATATCAACGGCGAAGTCGTTACGATCGACGGGGGCGAGTGGCTCCAGGGAGCGGGTGAGTTCAGCGACCTGCGCACGGTCACATCCGAGCAATGGGACCAACTGCGCGACCTGATGCAAAAACGCTGATCGCGCCGCCATCTCTTCTGGCCTCTCCGGGGTCACCAAGGTTACCTAGGTCACCAAGGCAATCCCTTATGCCGCCAAGGTCACCAAGGAAAGGCCATCGTCGCATGCGACGCCTTAGCGGCGTCCCTTGCGGCTTTTTCGTCTGGAGCGACGGCGAGTGAGTCCCCAGACGGTGCCGAAGACGATCACCAGAATCGCGAGTGAGCCAAGCCACCAATCCGATCGCACTAAGCCGAGAACGTTCATCGTGCCCCCAGCATCTGCTTGGCGCTGGCTCTGCTGTAACGCGAGTTCTGCCGTGCTCCACACGGCGTAGTTCTTCGTGTCAGGTGGATACCACTTCACACCGACTGTATGGGCGCTGACGTAGCGCAAGTTGCGCGGCAATCTCAATCCTCGGATCATGAGAACCGTGTGTCCGGGCGAGCGAACGTTGAACGTGATGCCGCGCATCTGTTGCCAAGTGGGCACGAAAGCGCCATCGACCGGGTCATTGACAGACAGTACGTTGATAAAGGTCGTCCCACTGTGAACCCAAGTCTGATACGACAGGTACTGACGGACCAGGTTGTACTGAAGCAATCGGCTGGTTCGCGCCACCAGGATCTGACCACGGTCCTGCATGTGGGCCAACCGCGTCAGGGCTTCCACGGCACTCGTGGACAACGGGTTCTTGTCCGCATTGCCTTCAAGGTGTGTGGCGATCACCGTAAACCCGTGCGTCTGAACCAGTTCGTTGAGTCGAGCCGGCGTGAGCTCTTGCGCCAGAAGCGAGGGGTTCCACAGGTCCGTCCAGTCATAGCGCCACAATCGATGCCCTCGATCGATGCGCAAGGTTCCTGTAAATCGCCAGAATCCCCACATCGTTCGCCCGTCGCGCAGAGGAATGGGGAAGATCATCGTCGGATAGCTGTAGCGATCGCTAAAGAGGTCGGGCCAAACAAACCGAACCCCTTCGTGATGCAGGAGGTCTGTCACGTAGTACGGCGACGACGGGTTGTCTCCTTGTTGATAGTCCTCGAACGCATCGATGCCGTAGGCGCCAAAGTTGCCGACGTTGGACTGGTTGCCGTGGTCCGTGAAGATGGTGATATGAACTCCATGCCGCTCCAGGTATGCCATCGCATAGGCAGTCTGCGAGCGCTTGAAGACAGTCGTATGCTGGTTCACACGCGAGAAGTCGCCGACGGAGTGAAACGTGTCAATCCAGCCCGCCTTGATGTAATGCAAGATGATCGCGCCGTCATTCAACTGGTGTGACGTGCCTTTGAAAAACGTCATCTCGTCGTGCAACGTCTGGCCTTGATAGTCGATCACTGCGGGAATGTTGGAACCGTTGTACATGAAGAATGAATCCGACACGTCGAGCCCGAGACCGCGTCCGAGCGGTGTCTCCGCCTTTGTGTTGAGAAACTCGTGCACGATGTTGAACTTTCGCAGCGTCATGTGATCGGCATCAGACTCGATTGCGAGCATGGCCTTGAACGGATAGGGAAATAGTCGTAAACTCACTCCGTCAGGCGCGATCGGCTCGATTACTTGCGGCACAGACGCGGGGTCGTTTGGATTCGGCCCATAGGCCACCTGCGCAATGTAGGCGTCCAGCGTTGGATCCACGGACTCTGCCGAGACGTTCACCACAGGGGCGTGGCCGTTGTATGGATCGAGCGACAGGGCGTTGGTCAGCGCTGGACTGGATATCGCCGAACTGACCGGGGCTCCAGTCGTCGACGCGCCCGATGACACGGAGGCGGATGAGTTGGGCGGGGGGCTCGATGAATCGTTTGCGGAACTGTTGGCTTGGGCCGCGCCGGCATTCAAAAGGGTGACCGTTGCGAGGGTGATTGCACAGAGTGCGCCAAGAACGCGATGACGAAGATTCACTTTGGACAAAACCTGCTTTCGGACCGATATGCATCGTTACCATATCACACCTGTACGAGGTTTGGGATGTAAAGACCTTCTTTTTAATGTTACGAATTTGCGACGATTGATCTTCCCATCTGCGGCAGAACGTTTGGTCGCGCTGGGGCGGCGTGATAGGATGTATGGAAAGCGTCTGGCCCGGATCGAGGCGACGACGCGATCTCGCCGGCCGTCTGCGGGTGATGGACAGGGAGGAATGCACGATGTCAACCAGTGAGTGGATAGCGCGCCGTGAACGCATCCTAGAGGCGTTGCCGGATGGGTCGATTTTGATTCTGTTTTCAGGAGAAGCGGCCGTCGCGTCACGCGATACGACCTTGCCCTTCTGGGTGCAGCGCTCGTTTTATTATTTGACGGGGCTTGATCGCGAGGGCATGATCTTGTGCTTGCGGCGAAACGGGCAGCAGAGGGATTGCATGGTTTGGACTTTACCGAAAGACCCGGATCGCGAAAAATGGACTGGCATGCGCATGACGAAAGAAGCGATTACGGAGCAATCCGGTATTGTGGACGTGCGAGACGTGGATGGGTTTTACAATGAGTTCCCGGCCATCGCTCTCGGTATCGACTCCCTGTACCTGGATCTCGACCGGTTGACGTGGAACGCCTCCGCGAGTCGGCAAGAATTGTTTGCGGCAGAGGTCCGGGCGGGGTATCCGCATCTGACGATACGCAGTGCAGCGGCATTGCTCACGTCCTTGCGGTTGATCAAGTCGGCGTTGGAAGTGAACCACCTGCGCAAGGCAATCGCCGTGACGTGGGATG
>JAPNUJ010000009.1:0-3977 GCA_026627155.1 Bacillota bacterium
CCGGTACCGCCATGTTCGTGTAGAGCATGGTCACATCGCCAGCAGGGAACCAGTACTTGTGGTATGGGCTCTTCGAAGCGTATACCGACTGGATACTTGGAATGAAGATCCCGGCCCAGTCGACTTGACTCTTGGCCAGCGCGAGGTCAGCGCTGTCGTTGCCCGAGAAAGCCGGGTACTCCACCGTGCGGACAGCAGGCTCGCCGCCCCAGTACTGCGGGTTGGCATAGTACGTGACGTCTTGCGTGTTGAAGCTCTGAAGGATATACGGACCTGTTCCGATCGGGTTCTTGATGAGAGCTTTTGTCGGGTCACCCAAGCTGGCAAACTGCTGCTTCGGAATGATGTACTGTCCCAAGATGTACGACGCGTACGGCACGTTTACCGTTTTGAAGTTGAATTGCACTTGGTACGGTCCCTTGGCCACCACAGAACTCAGAACGTTCCAATCGCCGTTGCCGTCTGCATCCGGATACTTCTTCAGTTCTTGGAAGGTGAACACAACGTCAGCCGAAGTGAACGCTGTACCGTTGGACCACTTCACACCGTGGCGAAGGTTAGCCGTCAAGGTCTTGAATCCATTGCTCCAAGAATACCCGGTAGCGAGAAGCGGCACTTTCGCAGTGGTCACAGCATCGAAGTACTCCAGAGGTTGATAAATCAAGCCGATCTGGCCAGTGTCACCCACTTCATTCGACCATGGGCTGAAGTTATCCGTCCAAGGTCCGACGGGAGAAGCCAGGATGACCAATGGCTTTTCGTTTGCGATCGCGCGCTTCATCGTCATCGATGCATCGAGTGCATGGGTTGTGGCCGATGCCCCCACCTGCGAGAAACCTGTCAGCGCCACCAACACGGCTGTGGATGCGCCCAACATGCCTATGGTTCGTTTTTTCAACTGTAATGCCCCCTTATAATTAGGTACTAAACCCGATCCGAAATGCTTTTCGTTCCTTCGGCCGAAACGAATCCTCTGGCCCCCCTATGTTACGCGGAGATTTCAAGGGTGTACCGCTTTCGACCAATCTTTTCGACAAATTGATCATAGTACGACTCTATGAAAAATGCAAGAGCGCTTACATGAGAATTTTTGACCGTTTGCCCCGCAAGCAACAGGAACGAAATGGTTTTCGCCTCTAACGAGCTCGAAAACCCGCGCCCAGCGCGCGAAATCGCTTCCGCGACCTTCGTTACACAACGGGTATCTTCGTGTAACAAAAATGACATAAATCAATTCCTGCGCTCCCGAGCGTCCACAACGCAGACTGCCCCATGGCATCCAGACGTCGGTTCTGGTATCCTTTTCTCAACGTCCTCTGCGCAGCCGCATGATCCTCTTGCGCAGCGATGCGAACATCCCGCACAAAGGGTACACCCACTGGAGGCTACATAGCCATGACAGGTTCCATTGAACAGAAGCAACACAACATCGGAATTCAGTTGTTTACCTTGCGGGACCGCACAGCCACTGATTTTGCCGGCACCTTGCGACAGGTGTCAGAGCTGGGTTATGACGGCGTGGAGTTTGCGGGATTCGGCGGCATGGAGGCAAAGACACTCGCCAGTTTGCTCAACGGATTGGGGCTGCGCGGGGTGTCTGCCCATATCGGCTTGGCGGAGCTGTCAAAGGTCGAAGAAGTCGCCTCCTTCGGTAAAGAGATCGGTTTGAAGTACGTGGTCTGCCCGTGGCTCGCACCGGAAGACCGTGAGCCGTTCTCAAAGTATGAGGCTCTCGCCGAACGCCTTGCGCAACTCGGCGATCAGTATGCCCGGCACGGGCTCTCCTTGTGTTATCACAACCACGACTTTGAATTCACGACGGAAGACGGCCATGGCCAGACAGCTCACGATTATCTGTTCCAGGCGACCGAACCCGGGCAGATGCAGGCCGAGCTCGACGTGTATTGGGTCGAGCGCACAGGTCGCAGCGCAACGGAGTGGATCTCCCGCTACAAGGGGCGGTGTCCGCTGATCCACTTGAAAGACATGTCAGCCGACGAGCGCCGTACGTTTGCCGAACTGGGCCGCGGAACGCTACCGATCCCTGCAATCATCGAGACGGGAGACGCCTGCGGGGCAGACTGGTACTTTGTGGAACAAGATATCTGCCCAGGCGACCCCCTCGACAGTGCGCGCATCAGCATCGAATACTTGCGGTCGATCGGTGTCGCGGGACCTGACCGCTAACCACGATACCCTCACCGCATGCGATGATGGCAAAAAGCTGCCCGACCGGCGATCAGACGCCAGTCGGGCAGCTTTTTGCAGGCCAGGCGATGACCTGTCAGCTCGGATCAGGCCCACCAGATTTCTTTGATGCGCTCCTTGATCAAAACGTTTTTCAAGAAGGCAACCGCCTTTTGAAACCCTTCTTCCACAGACATCAAGCTGTCTTCGTGCTCGATGCTGATCGCGCCTTCGTACCCCACAAGTTGCAAGGTACTGATGATCTGCTTCCAAAGTTCCTCTCCATGACCGTAGCCCACAGAGCGGAAGATCCATGACCGATTCAACTCATCACGATAACTCTTCGTATCGAGAACCCCGTTGACCGCCGTGTTTTGCGGATCGATCATCGTGTCTTTGGCGTGAAAATGATAGAGCGCCCCCGCTTGTCCGAGTTCTTTGATACACACCACCGGATCCATCCCTTGCCAAAAGAGATGGCTAGGATCAAAGTTGACCCCGATGCTGTCCCCACACTCTTGGCGCAGGCGGAGCATGGTCTCCGTGTTGTACACCACAAAGCCGGGATGTGCCTCGATAGCGACGCGCACATTGTGAGCCTTCAAGAACGCATCTTGTTGACGCCAGTAAGGAATCACTTTCTCCTTCCACTGCCAGTCCAGAACTTCAAGAAAATCATCGGGCCACGGACAGGTGACCCAAACGGGGAACCTTGACCCTTCAGACTCTCCAGGACAACCCGAAAACGTAATCACAGTCTTGACGCCCAGTCGTTCCGCCAGCAATACTGTCTGTTCGAACGCCTCGTGGTGCGAGCGCGCGATTTCGCGGTTTGGATGCAGCGGGTTGCCATGGCAACTCAGAGCGCTGATCTCCAGTCCGCGCGCCGCGATCGCTTCCCGAAACGCGTGCAACTTGTGTTCGTCAGCCAACAGTTCCTCAGGGTTGCAATGCGCATTCCCCGGAAAGGCTCCACAACCGATTTCGATCGCCTCAAGACCGCTTGCCGCTATGTAGTCCAACGCCTCTTCAAACGGCTTTTGCGCAAACAAGACAGCAAACACGCCAAGTTTCATAGCCCAGTCACTCCCTTTCTACGGTTCCTTCTCCACCCGTAACCCTTCCGGGTCAGGCGAGTCGCCCGTCTCCAATATAACAGAAAGTGCTCTTCGGCGGCGAACCTGCAAAGAGGAGCCGGCGACGACGATCAGGCGGAGGGCGCAACCTCGGATACGACGCCTCTGTCCCCTTCTTCCTGGCTAAAGACGCGTGGGATGACCCACACGACTGCAAAGCAAACCGCAGCCAGCACTGCCATCACGACAAACACACTGTGCAACGCGGAGGCCAGGATCGACCGCAGCACCAGCAACAACCCCGCTGGCAAATGCTCGGCAAACGCCGGGTTTACAAGTTGATTGAACACTCCGATCGTTGTCCCGCGCGGCAAGCGCCCCGCCTCCGCGGCGGAAGGATGAAGCAGCGCCGCGTTGAACCAGGTGCCAAAACCGGCGACGCCGAGAGTCTGGCCAAGCGACCGTACAAACTGGTTCGACGCCGTTGCGGCCCCCCGCAAGTTCCACCCGACGGCCGACTGCACCAGCACGGTGAAGATCGTCATGGCAAACCCGAATCCGAAACCGACGATGAGCATAATCACCACGAGGACGACGTACGGCGTCGACGGCGCCACAGTCGCCAGCCAGACGACTGCCATCAGCACGCACGCCGCCCCGATCAAGGAGCTCCGCCGCGGATTGAGCCGGAACATGATGCGCCCACACAACGTG
>JAPNUJ010000009.1:3987-19424 GCA_026627155.1 Bacillota bacterium
ATCGGCCAGCCAATCGACATCGGCGCCAGCGTCAGGCCGGCACTCGTCGCGCTGTGCCCCTGGATGCCTTGGATCCAAAGGGGGAGATAGACAGAGAGGCCAATCATGACGGCGCTCGCAAACAAGCTGGCGACGTTCGAGACCGAGATGGCTCGCAGGGTAAACAGGCTGAGTGGCAACATCGGTTCGGGGGCCTTGAATTCGATGACGATGAACAACGCGAGAAACAAAGCAAATGCCGCGAACAGCGCAAACTCCAGCGGAGAATCCCAGGCGATCGTCTGCCCACCGCTCAAGAGTGCGTAGAGCAGCGACGTGACCGATGCGGCGAACGTGACCGCACCGAGATAATCGATCTTGTGCGCCCGCTTCTCGAATTCCTCCTGTAGAAACATCCAAATCAAGGCCATCGACAAGAGACCCACTGGGATATTGATATAAAAAATCCATCGCCATGAGAGGGTATCGACGAAGAAGCCTCCGACCAGCGGCCCCAGAATGCCGGCAACGCCCCAAACGGCACTGAACAGTCCCTGCATGCGCGCCCGCTGCTCCAACTTGTAGATGTCTCCGATAATCGTGAGCGTAATGGGAAAGACCGCCCCGGCTCCAATCCCCTGAAAGGCTCGGAAGAAGATGAGTTGATCCATGCTTGCCGATGCGCCTGACAGGATCGAGCCCAGAAGGAAAATGGAGGTGCCAATCTGAAAAATCAGTTTCCGACCAAACAAGTCAGACAACTTCCCCCAGATCGGCGCGGTTACAGAGGACGTGAGGAGATAGACCGCAAAAACCCAGCTGATGAGGCGAATGCCGCCCAGATCACTGACGATCGTGGGCATTGCCGTGCTGACGACCGTACTGTCCATAGCCGTCAAAAAAGTCGCCACCATCACAGCGATGGTGACGTTCCGTCGATTCGTTACGTGACTCATCAAGACCTCCGAACACTGTCATACTTCCGTATCCACTCGCAAGCAAGCTCGACTACTAGTCCTGACCGATTCTAAAGAAGCGCGGAAGTTCCCGGGTGTTTCTCTCCTGGCTTATGACCGGAGCCTTGAACAGTCACCGTAATCGGTCCCGTGTACACGCCGAGGGTGTGCCCAATCAACTCAAAGTCCGATGCATCCTGAATGTAACTTCGCCACTTGGCCAAGCTCGTGAAGGTTTGGCGATTCACCAGAAACAAACGCTGGCGATGTGCCAACGAGATCACGCCACAAAAGAACACTTGACCGTTTGGAGCCCGAAAAGGTTTGACGAGGTCTACTGTACTGCCGAGCCGCAAGGACTGGACATACTGCATCTCATCCGCATAGCTCCACTTCGCAGAGGCTACCTTGAGGTTATCGAACAGCGGATATGCCGGTAACGCGTAGGTTTGCGTTGCCGCAATCGGTGCCTTTGCTGCAAAAGCAGGAACAACGCCGAGCATCATCGTGCTGGCGAGTATCACACTGACGCCTACTGCCTCGAACACCCGACCCATCGACCATCACCCTGATCCCAGCTATCCTGTCTTTGTTGCCATTATCCCCCCAAAGCGCGCGTTTGGCAAGTGACAAGATCAAGAAATTTTACAACGCGATCCCTCCGGTTTTTTGCTCTGGAAACAGCGGCTCCATACGACCCGGACTATCTAAAAGAACTGGGTCTACCTGGCCAACTGGACGTCTTGCGTACACAGCGGCAGATGAAGCGTGACCGTTGTCCCTTCTCCCTGTTGGCTTTCAATCGAGATTCGCCCGCCATGATGTTCGAGTATTTTTCGGGTGACCAACAGCCCCATTCCCGTACCCTTCTCCTTCGTGGTGTAAAAAGGCTCGCCGAGTGTCCCCAGGCGCTCGGGCGAGATGCCCACCCCTGTGTCCGCAAAGGTGATCTGAAGGTCGTTGCCGACCCGTCTGGCCCTCACGTTCAGGTGACCACCGTCCGGCATCGCCTCGAGCGCGTTTCGCATGACATGAAGAAACACTTGCTTCATCTGTACTGCAGAGCAGTACACGGCAGGCACGCCTGGCGCGATCGCAAGTTCAATCACCACCCCTTGCATGACCGCATCGGTCTCGAGCACTCCCACCACTTCGCCAAGATGAACTTCCACTCGCTCCGGGAGCATCTGAACGGCCTCTGGCTTGGCCAGAATCAGGAGTTCTCCGACCGTGCGCTCCAACTGCCGGATCTCCGCCAACATGATCTCGCGGTAACGCTGGGCCACCATCGGAGAGGCGTTCGGCAACAGTCGAAGAAAGCCCTTGATCGCGGTCAACGGGTTGCGGACTTCGTGGGCGACGCCCGCTGCGAGTTGCCCGACAATGGCCAGCTTCTCGGATTCGAGAACCATGTGCTGGGTGCGAATCTGATCCGTGACATCCTGCACGGTACCCACGGCCCCAACGATGTGCCCCAGCTCATCACACAGCACTTCGCCGTGACTTCGCAGGAACCGTTCCTCCTGATTCCGAACGACGCGAAACTGGACCTCGTGTACGAAGCCACTGAGCAAACGGTGCATCGACTCGCGAAAACGGAGATAGTCAACAGGGTGGATCACCCGGGCCAGCGTCGACTCCTCCACTCGTTCATTGCGGTCGACGCCAAGCAGCCGATACACCTCCTCCGACCAATGGCGGAATCGAAATTCGCCATCGACAATCTCCCACTCCCAGTCGCCCACCCCCGCGATGCGCTGAGCTTGGGCAAACCGCCACTCCATCTTGCGCAACCCCAACTCACGTCGCGAGCGTTCCCGGCTTTCGCGCCAATACGCGATCAAAATGACGATGCCGACGAGGGGCACAGCCAGCAACACGATGACGAAGAGGCCCTGAATCAGACTTCTCAAGTACGTCAGTGTCTGCTCACGCGCTGCATCCAATCGATCCGTTGTGCGAACTGCCAGAAGCGAAAAGGCCCGCAAGACAGCCTGGGTGCTTCGACGTCGGTACGAGGAGGGCACCGCTGTCCGAGGACTGAGTGCAGCGACCGACAGGCCTTCGCGCTGCCGCCAACGCCGCCCATCCGCTATCAACCCTGACACCAAGTGCCCAACCGCAGCACTCGGTGTGTCGGCCTCGAGTTCTCGAGACTCAGTGTCAAATTCCGTCGAGCCTTCGTCCAACATAGAACGAAACACGCCTTCATGGGTGAGGGAATAGCCCCTCTCGCCGGCCTCTTCCATCATCACGGCGCGCTGAAGCCCCGACACCTGGCTGGCGACCCGCGCCAGTCGGTCGAGACGGGTCAGCGACGCAGATAAATTCTGGTCGACCACAGCGAACAAGCCAAACAGGATCACGACAAGGCCAATTCCGAGGCCCAGGCCCGTGCCAGCGGCGTCTCGCCCTCCCGGTGCACGCGACGGATTACGCCCACCCTGCTTTTGCTCACGCTGATTCAAAAGGCACTCCCAAAGTCGGCGCAACCCATCCGCCCGCTTTGCGCGCACCGCTTTCAACTTCGTAGCCGTCCAACACACAAACCCCTTTACCTGTTCACCCTCCACATTTTAACCAAATCTATCTTACATCCAAATGTACAAAGAATCGACAACAAAATGCGATTCGACAAAACAGTCACAATTTACGTGACCGTTCACCGTCCGTTTACTCGCCGCGCCTTCCATGAAAAATACACGTTTTCTCCAAACACTTGACACAAAACGATTGTTTCTCTACTCTAGCGTTATCGATGCGAAGCGGACCCAGTATGTGTCATAGATCGACGACATGGCGCTCTCGCGCCAGCGTCTACGGGAAGTATAGTCGGCTCTGCCGTGATCCTGAGACGATATAGAGTAGCACCCCAGGGGGGAACAGCTTGTCTAAAGACAACGCCTATAACGGATCGCTTCTCACACTGTACGCCGGTCGACTCATCTCGACCGCGGGCGACAAGCTGTACATCGTGGCTCTGACCTTTATTCTGGCCCGCCATCAGGCTTACGACCTCACGTGGCTTTGGATGATCGGTTTGATCGCGCCGCTCATCATGCAGTGGTTCACCGGCTCCTTGGCGGATCGTCTCGGGGCCAAGCGCACGGCCGTGATCGGGGAACTGCTGTGTGCGGTCGCGACCGGAATGATGCCTCTCGTTTTGCACTCCAACTGGCTCTTTGTCCTCGTCTTCGTCAACGCCGCCGCCGGAACGTTCTTCATGTCCGCTTCGCAACCCATGGTCTCGTCTCTGACGACCGATGGCAACCGTCATCAAGTCAACTCGATCATGAGTACCGTGAACGCCGCGGCCACGTTTATCGGCCCGCTGCTCGGTGGCTGGTTGACGTTGCAGAGCGTATCCCTGCCCTTTGTGGCGCAAGGTGCCTCATTTCTCTTCTCCGCCCTGACGATCGCACTGCTTCCGCTACCACGGCCAAAAAAGGAAGATCACGCATCCAAAGGCAAGGGGATGCGCGTTTTTTGGGCCGATGTGCGCATGGGACTCAGCTACTTGCGCAAGAATGCCGTCATGCGCAACCTCATCTGGATCACGTCTCTGCTCAATTTTGGGACAGGCGCGATCAGTGCGTACGAAGCCTTGTTTCTAACCCGGGCCGTTCATCTCGGAGCCAGTGGCTATGGCATCGTGGTCGCCGTCAACGGCTTGGGAATGGTGGCAGCGGGCATGGTCAACGCGCGCTACGCCCGTCGCTGGAAACCGATCGTCCTCGTGCCCATTGGCGCGCTCGTGCTGTTGGTCGGTTTCATCCCGTACGCCTTCTCGACCAGTCTGATCATGGTCGGCGTCAGCGTCCTGATCGTCTCGATGGGACTCATCAGCTTGATCACCGCTGTGAGAACAGTGCGCCAGAATACTGTGCCGCTGGAAATCCAGGGCCGGGTGATCAGTCTCCAGATGGTATTGCCCACACTCTCTGCAGGTCTCTCCGTGCTGGTCGGGGGTGCTCTTCTCCCGTTCTTCCCGATTCGAACCATCATCATCGGTGCGGTGGCCATCCTGTTCCTTTGCATCCCGGTCGCCCTGAACATCCTTCGCCTGGCATCACTTCCGTCCGACTCCGAAACTCCGACAGTGGCCGAAGTCAGCTGACATGCCGCTACAGAGTCGACATGACGAGCTTCCAGACGCGCTCGTTGTCTTCCCGGCGCTTGAGGGCAATTCGCCGATGGGCACCGTCGAGGCCGCGAAAAGAGGCGCAGTCGCGGATAAAGATGCCGTCCCGTTCCAGGACAAGCGTCACCTGCTGCGCAGCCTTGTCATCGGCGAACCTTGCAAGCACATACGGCGCCACGGGCGCGTTGACGCGCAAGAGCCCGGATCGCCCCCACGTGCTCGCCACAAAGTCTTGTTCCTGCGCCAGCCAACTGTGGGTCTGCTCTAGATAAACCGTATCCCTGTACGCCGCTGCGGCTGCCGCTTGCGCCAGGGAACTGACCGACCACGGATCTCGGATGCGTGCAATCGCCTCGGCCAAGGGCGACGTCACGATGGCAAACCCAAACCGGACTCCGGGCATAGCGAAAACCTTTGTCGCGGACCGAATCACAGCCAAGTGTGGCATGCTCGCTACGTCGTGCATGGCCGTCCACGTGTTGTCTTCTGCAACAAAGTCCAAGAAAGACTCATCCACCACGATCTGTACTCCACGCCGATTCAGTTCTTCCACATGGGACGACCAGGCTGCAAACGGTTGACCGATACCCAGTGGATTATGAGGGTTGTTGATCCACAGTAGATCCCCCTGCCTGGCCATCGACTCAATCAAACCCCACGGAAAGTCGACGCGCTCGGTGTCGACGTGCATGGGGATGTGGACTACGGTAGAGCCGTTACGCAAGGCGGCCATCTCGTATTCGCCAAACGCGGGTTCGAGGATCAGGCAACGCTTGGGGCGAATGGCTCGGGTCAAGAGATCGATCGCTTCCGTCGCACCGTTCGCACACAGGATCGTCTCGGCCGCTACCTTAAAGCGCTTCGCGAGGACGGCTTTGACCTCGCGCTGCTCGGGATCGGGATAGTGGACCACAGCGGTCATGGCCGCGCTCAATGCTTCCATCACGGAAGCAGGAACACCCAGAGGGTTGAGATTGGCGCTACAATCCAGGATATCCTGGGCCAAACGTCCGGATCGCTGCCTATACGTGACGATGTCGCCGCCGTGAATCATCAATGGTCACGCCCTCCTTTCGGTTCCATTTGGCAAGACCTGCCTCGCTTGACCGGCACCGCGGAACCTGGCTTGACAGTTTGAGTCACTCATCTCACCCAAGCGACGGCACTGACGAGCAGGCCAATCAGCGCCAAGAGGACGCTGGCCGTATCCAGGTAGCCCGTCACGAGCTTGATGTCCCCTCTCGCCAAGGGCCGCTCTGCATCGCCCATGCGCGCCCTCAGGGACATGACACCCTGGTACACGTTCTCACCACCGAGTTGTACCCCCAAGGCGCCTGCCACCATCGCTTCCGGAATGCCCCCATTTGGACTTGGATGCTTGTGTGCGTCCCGTCGATAGATTCGCCATCCGCGCCGTGCCACGCCGCTGCCAGCGCGCAGCGTCATCGCACCCCACAACAAAAGAGCGGTCAAGCGCGCGGGAATGTAGTTCAGAAGATCGTCCAAACGCGCCGAAGCGAATCCAAACGCCTCATACCGGGCATTTTTGTAACCGACCATGGAATCCAGCGTGTTGACTGAGCGATAGCACCACGCCAAGGGAGCGCCGCCCAGAAGCGCGAAAAACACGGGTGACACGATCGCGTCCACGAGATTTTCAGCCAGAGTCTCAACCGTCGCCCGGACGACTTCCTGCTCGGGCAAGGAAGCCGTGTCGCGGCCCACGATCATGCCCACCGCGGAGCGGGCACCCACCAAATCGTCACAGGCCAACTCCCTGAACACGGCTTGTCCCGCTTGACGCAATCCCTTCCAAGCGATGGTCGTCGCCACCATCCATACCTCGAGCAAGTCCGCGAGCCAACGCACATGGGCTGTGAACCACGCCACGATGAGCCAAGGAATCAGGGTCGACACGAAGACGACCACCACGACAAGGGCCACTCCACTCCAGCGCCGACGTCGAGGTGAAGCGTCAGGCCGATTCCAGCGACGCTCCAAAAAGGCGATCAGGCGACCGATGCCCACCACTGGGTGTGGAAGCCAGAGCGGGTCGCCGATCACGCGATCGAGAAGCAGTCCGAGTGTGGCAACCGGTATCGTGTCCCACATCCCGTTTCCCCCTTTCCTCGACGTCGCCACCCACATCCGCCGCGTCACATTGTTCGCGCTCTAGCATACCGTCCGAGGACGGTGGTTTACAAGGCGGGATTGAGTGAAGGCGTTCGATCATGCTACACTCGGACCAGTGACATGATAGAGTGAGAAAGAGGTCTTGGCATGCCCTCGGTTCTGGAACCCGACCACGAAATCACGCAACCTGCGCGCCTTGATGGTGCGACTGATTTGGAAGGTGACCTGGCATTCCACTATCGTCAACGCGACCAGCTCTTCATCTTCGGACAGCTCGCCACTCGTATGGCCCACGAGATTCGCAACCCACTGGCCACGCTGCGCGGGTTCACACAGATGCTGCAGCGGCCAGAGAGACAAGCGTCTGCTGCAAACTATCTGGCGATCATGCTTCGCGAGATTGATCACCTCAACGCCATCGTCGAGGACTTTGTAAACGCAGCAAGCCCATGCCCGACTCAACCAACGCCGTGCCATCCGATCTCACTCATCGAGAACGCGCTCAAAGTTCTGCAGACTGAGGCAATGAGACAGTCCGTCACGCTTCGACTCGAGGCAGAGGATTTGGACTGTGCCCAGATCCTCTGTGATGAATCCCGCCTGACACAGGCCCTGATTCACATCGTAAGACAGGCGATCGATGCATCACCACCTTATGAAAGTGTGGTCGTCTCTTGCGACCGCGACTTGGCGCCTGCGATGCTCACCATCCGCATCCGGGACCATGGCTTTCTCCGCCCCTCCACCGCTATCCCGACTGACTCCGCGGCACGCGACTGGGCCTTGACCCTCAGCCCTTCACGTGCTCAAGACCTCTGGATCAGTGAGTCGATCATCCGGGAACAGCGAGGAACCCTCTGCTTCACCCCCGGGGACGACGGCGGCTGTGTCGCGGTCCTCAGCCTCCCTACCGACGGCCTCGGTGCCGCACTGTAACCCCGTTCCGCAAGCGGCCACGGCCAATCGACACTAGGCCCCGGACACGACGAAAAGAAACCCCTTTGCGCCTTCCGGCGCAAAGGGGGTGCCAAGCATTCGCATCCTCGCCCGATCAGCCGCGCGAGACGAAAAACGGCATCTCTTTGGCACCCGCCATCCGGGCGTACACATAGAGCTGACCTTTGTGGTGGACCTCGTGATCCCGCATCGAGGCGAGAAACGCCTGCTTCGGCAAGGTCATCTTCATGAACTTGGCCTCCAGCATCTCAGAGAGTTGCGCGTCATTCAAACTCTCGTACACTGACTTTGACTTGGTCGTGTAGTCAGCGACAATTTGCATCAGTTCCTCCATGGACGACACGTCCGGAGGGGTTTGCGGGGTAAATTCCCCTGAAGCCACAGCGCTCAGAAAAAAATGCGTGGATGCCACGGTATGTACAGTCAATTTGCCTAAGGACATGGCGCCCTCCCAAGGCTGAAAGCCCACTTGTTCAGCTGGCACCTGCGCGAGGATCTGAGGCAGAACCGCACGGTGGCGAAGCCACTCGTTCATCATCATCTCAACCATCGCCATGCCAATCATCCTCCCCGTCCGGGCACTCCCGGTCGATCATCCATACGACCTCATGGTAGCACAATGCTGTCCGCCACCGCCAGAGCCGCCAGCGGGTGCGTCCCGAGCGGCTCTGTCAGCCAACACGTGCAGTCAGGCTGTAGCAACTGCCTCTCCGTGCGCGCCCGCTCCAATTCTTCCATCAGTCGTCCCGAGAACAACAAGTAGGGCAAAATCACCACGGATCCACTGGAAGCCTCAGCCAGTGCCTCGCGAAACGACAGCCCGAGCCCCGTCAAGGTGCACGCGACAAAGGCCACTCTCACCGCGCCTGCCACGGGGTCTACAGCCTCACCTGCGCGACGAGACGCGGCCTTGAAGGCAGAGGCGGCGAACCACTGAACGCAGGTCATCGCGCCTTCAAACGCCCGGTGCGCGGAGGCGTCCTGACTGCCACGCCCCACAAACAGGACAGTGGTCGCCCCGGACCTCTGCCGCCACATAGGGCCGACCACGCTGCCGAGGCGCAAAGCTGCGACAAGCTTCAAACCCGGTTGGATACCAAATGGCTCACCGCAACAAAACGCTACGGACTTGTGCCTTTGCGACGCCGCCTTGAGTTGAAGCGGGATGTCATGACGAGCATGACTCGCTTCGAACAACAGGAGCGGTTGCACCACGATTTGCCGAACTCCGCGCGCCACCAGATCATCCACGCCTGCGCCGATATCCGGTGTGCACAGCTCCAGAAAGCTCACCTGCGACACAAAGTCTTCCGTCACGCGAGCGCGCAGGTGCGCGTCCACCTGGCGACAGAACTTCCTTGTCTCGGCAATCCCCTTGCGGCTTCGCGTTCCGTGGCCGATGTAGAGGACCCCGATTCTCGTCACATCCGCTCCCCTGTTACCTGACGCAAGTACTCAAATCCGACCCGCCGACAGAAGTCTCCAAAGCCCTCGCCCGCCTCGCGCTCACGTTTGAAAACCGAGAGCAGCCCGTACAGGCGCGTCGCCAATTTGCCGATGGGGACCAGCTCCTCATACCTGGCATTCAGCCGCGAGCCTGTAAAATCCCCTCCCAGAAAGATGTCGTACAGGCCGGGGCTGCGACCGACGAAACCCACGTCGCCGATGTAAGGTCGCGCGCAGCCATTGGCACATCCCGTCATCCGGATGCTGAACACCTCTTGCGAAAGACCCAATCGATCGACGATCTGTTCCACCTCGGCGAGCACAGCTGGCAGCGCGCGTTCAGATTCAGCCAGCGCCAACCCGCACGTCGGCAAGGCAACACACGCCATCGCATGGCGCACCGTCGTCGAGATCTCCTCCGCGCGTCGAATCCCCGATTGCGCCAGCGCCCTGCTGATCTGGTCGTAGGCCGTCTCTGACAATCCAGACAACAGGATGTTTTGGTCGCAAGTCATGCGGACTGTCGGACGCCATGTCGACACCAACTCCCGCAACACGGACTTCAGTCGTGTTCCCGCTGTATCCTGCACCCGCCCGTTTTGGACGTGAATTCCCAAGTAGTCTTGGCCGCCACCGACACGGTGCCAGCCTAGGTGATCCGAGGTCTCGGCCCATGACAGTGGGCCTGCCGGAGCCAGAACCCTCCCCAGTCGCCCGTAGAGTTCCTTGCAAAACCAGTCGATTCCGCGCTCATCGAGCAGATATTTGAACCGAGAGTAGCGCCGCTCACTGCGGTTCCCGTAGTCCCGCTGAATTCCCACGATCGCCAGGGCCACCTCGACCAGTTCTGCCGGTTCAATGCGCGCGATCGGTGTGGCCAGGCGTGGATAGGTGTCCTCTTTGCCCGCCGTTCGCCCCATGCCGCCCCCCACCATCAGGGTGAAGCCCGTCAATTGCCCGTTCTGGTGATGCGCCACCATCCCGAGGTCATTGGCGTAGACATCCACGCAGTTGTCTCCCTCGATCGCCAACGCGAGTTTGAACTTTCTCGGCAAATAGGTCGCTCCATAAAACGGCTCCTCCTGCTCATCTGGGCTTGGTGCCCGCTCCCCGTCCAGCCAGATCTCGTGATAGGCCCGGCTCTTGGCGGATAGCGCATCCACAAGCGCCATCAGGTAGGGGCGCAGTTGATCATGCAGCCCATCCGCCCGTGGGGCAGGGCACATCAGGATGTTGCGGACCTGATCTCCACATCCACCCAGTGTCGTGACGAGAACATGGTTGAGCGTGCGCAGGGTCTGCTGGATATCGCCTTTTAGAATGCCGTGCAATTGAAACGTTTGCCGCGTCGTGATCCGCATCGTCCCGTTTCCATAGTCATCTGCCAGTCGATCGAACGCGAGGTATTGATCCGCGGACAGGATACCTCCCGGGATCCGCGCCCTGATCATCATCGAGTAGGCTCGCTCCAGCCCTGCTTGTTTGCGCACGGCTCGTTCATCCCGGTCATCTTGCTGATACATGCCGTGAAATTTGAGTAACTGCACGCTGTCCTCTGTAAAATGAGTCGCGTCGGACGCCAATTCGGCGGCGATCTGACCGCGCAACTGGTTCCCTTCGCGCTTGATCACTTCGACTTTCGACACCTTGGTCAGCAACGTGCCGACCGCCGGTCCCAAGGCGTTTCCATCCTGACTTCCATCCGTCATGAGAACACCTCCATCGTCCGATCACGCAGCCCCGCCACTAGGACATCGGCCACTTCCGGCCGTGTAAATTTGGGTGAAGGCCGCTGCCCACTGCGCAAGATGGCACGCACCTTGGTCCCCGACAGGATCAAGCGCGACGTCTCGTCATGGGGGCACGTCTTCTCGGACGCCATCCCGTCGCAGCGCTCGCAGTAAAAACTGTTTTCAAAGAACAGCGGCTGTATGCCAAGTTCTCCCTCGTGAAACTGCCCAAAGATCGCCTGTGCCTCGTAGGTCCCATAGTACGAACCGACGCCCGCGTGGTCGCGCCCCACGATGAAGTGCGTGCACCCGTAGTTGCGACGAACGAGCGCGTGAAAGATGGCTTCACGCGGTCCCGCATACCGCATCGCGGCAGGATAGACCGAGAAAAAGACGCGATCCTCGGGATAGTAGTGAGACAACAGCACGCGGTAGCTCTCCACGCGCACATGAGCAGGAATGTCATCGGACTTTGTCTCGCCGACCAGCGGGTTGAGAAACAGCCCATCGACGATCTCGAGTGCGCTTTTCTGGATGTATTCGTGGGCGCGATGCACGGGGTTGCGCGTTTGAAACCCCACCACGGTGCGCCAGCCGCGCTCCGCGAAGCGCACGCGGGTAACCGCCGGATCGACGTACAACTCCGCGAAGGGCCCGACATGGCGCCGGCGCAGCAACGTGATCGGTCCCCCGACGTAGAACGAGGGCCTCGCCAGTAACTTCGCAACGCCCGGATGAGCCGGGTCTGTGGTCTTGTATACCGCCTGAGCCTCTCGCAACTTGTCGGGACGATATACATCCTCGACGGTCAGCAGACCGCAGATCACGCCTTGTGTATCGGTTAGCGCCAGGCACTCACCCACTTGCACGGCTTTGGCCTGCGCCTCTGGGACGGGCAACGTCACGGGGATGGGCCAGACATCTCCATCTGGCAGATGCATGGTATCGACGATGCTCTCCCACTGCGCCTCGGTCGCGAATCCTTGCAGCGGGGAAAACGCACCGTTGCCGATCAACTCAAGGTCTGACAGGGAGAAGTCATCGAGCGCAAACGTCTTGAAGGAGGCCGCCTGACGCAACCATTCGGCTTGCTCGGTTCCGTCCGGCTCGCGATTGACGAGCACGCGACTTGCGGGGAACTTTGGGTGCTGTGGGAACTGTGGGTGCTTTGCTTGCTGCGAGTGTTCCAGGGTCTTCATCGCTCGTCGGTCGCCCCTTTGAGAAGTCACTTGTGCAGTCCGCATTCCGTCTTGCTGAAACTCGCCCAGCGCCCGCTGCGCGGGTCAGCCCCCGGTGCAACTGGCCGCGTGCAGTGAGTACAGCCAATGCTGGGGTACCCCTCATCATGGAGCGGGTTATAAGGCACATCGTGCAGCCTGATATAGGCCCACACCTGTTCATCCGTCCAGGTTGCCAGGGGGTTTACCTTCAGGATGCCAAACCGCGCGTCCCACTCCATGACCTGCGCACTCGCTCGAGTCGGCGACTGCGCGCGCCGTATGCCGGTGATCCAGCCCTGATGCTGAGCCAGGATCCTGCTCAAGGGCCGAACCTTGCGGATCTCGCAACAGCTGTCGGGTTCGCGCGCCCAAAGCGCTTCCCCGTACCTCTTCGCTTGCTCGTCGAGCGTGAGCTCTGGCAGCACCTGAACGAATTGAACAGGGTAGCGACGCGTCAACTCCTCACGCAGAGCATAGGTCTCCGGGAACAGCACACCGGTATCCAAATAGAAGACGGGTACCTTCGGGGCGACCTGGGACAGCATGGCCAACAGTGCGACATCTTCAGCGCCAAAGCTACAAGCGAAAACAAGCGACGGACAAACTTGGTCTGCTACCTCCAAAATTTCTCCCGGACTGCTCTTCTCGAGCGTCTTGGCCATCTCGGCGATCACCGCCGGGTCCATCCCCACAAACGTGCCTTCTGCCACTCAATTCACCTATCTCCGATTAATTTAGTGTATTATCGTAATGGCATTATACGCCCTTCGATCCTTTTGCGTCAATCCGCGCGCGACCATGGTTTTTTGCCTTTGTGAATAAAGCGCGAAGGGGTTACTATGGACCTGACATCCTGCGAGGGAGGACGAAGACCCGTGACCTATGCTTTTGAACGCATGCAGGCTCTCAAAGACAGTGGCGTGATTGCCATTTTGCGCGGATTGACGACGACCGAGGTCAACGATGCGGTGGATCGGCTCATTCATCATGGAATTCACGCCATCGAGATCACGCTGGATTCACCGGGTGCCCTGCATTCCATCGATGTACTCGCCAACCGCCCCGACCAAGTCGTGCGCCTTGGAGCCGGGACCGTTCTGGACGCAGAGTCCGCGAGGCTGGCGATCGCAGCGGGGGCGGAGTACCTGATCTCCCCCGTGCTAAAAACGGACGTCATAGCGACTGGTCGTCGGTATGGGTGCCCTGTATTTCCCGGCGTCATGACGCCAACCGAAGCCCTCACCGCGATGGAACTGGGGGCCGACGCCGTGAAGATATTTCCTGCTGAACCACTTGGGTTGGCCTTTATTCGCGCCATCAGAGCGCCACTTCCGCAGGTTCCGCTCATCCCAACGGGCGGGATCGATGCACGGAATGCCGGAGAGTTTCTCCGTGCCGGCGCACTGGCGCTGGGGATCGGGAGTTCTTTGGCCAGCGTATCCATCGTTCGCAGCGGGGATTGGGGAGAGCTGGAGGGTCGTGCCATGGCGCTGAGGCGGGCCGTTGATGAGGCGCGCAACGGGGGGTAAATCCGTTCTGGGACGTTCGTTCCCCTTCATACGATTAGTGTGAGCTAACATCGAGCATTCGCACTAGTAAACAAGCGAGTGAACGTGGTACAATGTTGACTGTAGCAGTCAACATTGTACGGCTCAACTACGCGGATGTGAGGTGTGCCATGCTAGCGTCATTTCTCATTTTCTTTCGCGAATCACTGGAAGCATCTCTCATCTGTTCGATCATGCTGGCGTATCTGAAGCAAATCGGTCGGCGCGATCGCTTCAAGGATGTGTGGTTTGGGATCGGAGCCGCCATCGTGGTTGCGAGCCTCGGCGGATGGGTTGTGTTCTCGACCCTGCGCGATTACGACGGTTCGCGATTGCAAAATCAAATCGAGGGAAGCACGTACTTCATTGCCGCAGGGGTCCTCACGTACATGACGTTCTGGATGAAGCAGCAGAGCCGCAACTTGAAAAAGGAATTGCAGGCGCGCATGGATGTCGCCCTGACGAACGGCTCGCTCTTCGCGATTGCTTTGATCGCCTTTATCACGGTCGGACGGGAAGGACTGGAGACCGTGGTGTTCATGATCGCCATCGCGTTTCAGACAAACCCCATCTTGCTGACGATCGGAGCCGCCGTAGGAGTCATCGCAGGACTGTCACTGAGCTACGTGATCTACATCCTGGGAAGACGCGTGAATCTCAAACATTTCTTTGATGCGATGGGCGCGCTTTTGATGCTGTTTGCTGCAGGTCTGCTCGCCGATGGCGTCGAGGCCTTTCAACAACTTGGATGGTTGCCGTTTGCTTCACGACCGCTCTGGAACACCGCGTCAGTTCTGAGTGAGAACACGACAGCAGGCGATATCCTGCACTCTTTCTTCGGCTATGCACAAAGTCCCACCGGACTGCAAATTCTCCTTTATGTCACCTATCTCCTCATCGCCTTGTGGTTCTTCCTTGGAACGCGGGATCGCCGTCCCGCACTCAGATAGGTTACAAAAAGGACGATGAGCACGGTGAACACGCCCGCGACGAGACCGTCTCCGTATCCCAGCCCTGTCATGCTCTTCGGCTTGCCAAACCAGTCAGCAAACGAAGCCCCAAGCGGCCGGGTCATCACGTAGGCAAACCAGAAAGACAAGACGGCATTGACGCGCAAGAGCACGTACCCCAAGCCCGCCAGCAAAAACAACACGATAAACAAGATCCCAGAGGGCAAGTAGCCCAAGCGCAATGTCGTGGCCGTCATGTCTCCTACTGCGGTCCCCATGGCAAACGTCGACAACACGGCCGCCCAATAGAACAATTCACGTCGACGCGTATGGATGCTGTGTATGGACAGAGACCCCTCAACCTTATGCCAGGTCGCA
>JAPNUJ010000009.1:19434-48734 GCA_026627155.1 Bacillota bacterium
CAGGATCGCAAAGGCGATCGTCGAGACATAGTAAGGGACACCCAGCGCGATATGCGTCGCATCGGCCACCATCGTTCCAAAAATCGCCACCATGACGACCAATGACCAGTAAATCCACGGTACGTATTCACTGCTTGCAAATTGCAGGATGAGCGCCGCAAGGAATCCAAGAAAGCCAAGCGCAACGGCTACATAGGGATCGAGATGATGGACGAGGTAATCGGATGTGGCTTCCCCCATCGCGGTGCTTAGCAGTTTCAGAATCCAAAAGTGGATGGTGATTCGCGGGACTTTCGTCAAGAGGCCTTGATTTGTATTCGATGCACTAGAGTAAGATGGGTTCATGGACGTACTCGGTCCCTTCACGAAAATTAAACGGACACCACGCCAGCCTGACACACGGCCCGACTGCGGCGATGTCGACAGAACGGACAACAACAGGCGAATCAAGGCTCTAGACCTGAATTCGCCCGTGCTGTCTGCGCATGACTATAGCACTCTTCAAAGACCGAGCATCACTACATGCGTTCCTACTCCACCGTCACAGACTTCGCGAGATTCCGTGGTTTGTCGACGTCATTCCCGCGAGCGACAGAAGCGTAATAGGCAAGCAATTGCAACGGCACGATCAGCATCAGCGGTGCAAGAAAGGGGATCGTACGAGGCACGTACAGGACGCGGTCCACAGACTTGTGCGTCTGCGTATCGCCAGCCCACGCCAGCGCCAGCACATGCGCGTCACGCGCCTTCACTTCCTTGATGTTACTGAGAGACTTCTCGTACACGTCATCCTGGGTCACCATCGCCACCACGGGCACCCCCTCGACGATCAGGGCGAGCGTCCCGTGCTTCAACTCCCCGGCCGGGTATGCCTCTGCATGAATATACGAAATCTCCTTGTACTTTAGCGCGCCTTCGAGTGCCACAGCATAGTCGAGACCCCGTCCGAGAAAGAAGGCATCACTCCACGCAGAAAATTCGCGTGCGATCTCTTCGATAACTGGCGCCGTATCCAGAAGCTCCTCCAGTTTTTCCGGGATCTCCGTCAACTCATGGGCCAACGTCAGCAACGCTTGGGGATCGACGGCGCCCCGAAGCTTGGCGACATAGGCCGCAAACAAGTACAGGGCGACGAGTTGTGTGGTGTAGGCCTTGGTGGAGGCGACCGAGATCTCGGGACCGGCCCACGTGACGATCACATCGTCGGCTTCGCGGGCAACTGAACTGCCGACGACGTTGGTAATCGCCAACACGCGGTTGCCGCGCGCGCGGGCTCCCCGCAGTGCAGCCAGCGTATCGGCGGTTTCACCGGACTGCGAGATCACGAGAATGAGGGTGCGGTCCGTCACGATGGGATTACGATAGCGATACTCGGACGCAATCTCCACGTCGACCGGGATGCGTGCCAGTGTCTCAATCGCGACCTTACCGACCAGCCCCGCGTGATAGGACGTTCCACAGGCGACGATGTGAATGCGGTCGATGTCCAGCGCCATGGCCTCCGACCACCCGAGTTCCGGCAGATCGATGCGTGTTCCGTCATCCAAGAGGCGTCCACTGAGTGTGTCGCGAACGGCTTTCGGTTGCTCGTGAATCTCCTTCTTCATGAAGTGCGCATAGCCGCCCTTCTCAGCCGCCACCGCATCCCACGTCACGCGAAAGGGTTTGTAGTCCACGGGCACACCTTCGAGTGTAAAGCAGGACACGCCAGCCGCCGTAACGACAGCCAGTTCACCTTCTTCGAGAATGTAGACATTTCGCGTGTACTCAAGTACAGCCGGAATGTCAGACGCAATAAAATTTTCTCCTTCGCCGATTCCGATTACAAGCGGCGAGTGTTTGCGAACGGCGATCATCTTCCCCGGTTCGGCCGCAGCCATAATCCCCAAGGCATAGGCGCCGCGAATGTCGCGAAGCGCTCGCAGAACAGTTTCCATAAGGTCGCCGGTCCAATGCTCCTCAAGCAAATGGGCGACAGCCTCCGTATCCGTCTCAGAAGCAAACTGATGGCCGCGCGCCATCAGGTCATCTCGCAGTTCGAGGTAGTTCTCAATGATCCCGTTGTGCACGACGACAAACGCACTGGAGCAGTCTGCATGGGGGTGGGCGTTGGCGTCGGACGGACGTCCATGCGTCGCCCAACGAGTATGCCCGATTCCTTGACTTCCGGCCAAGGGGTCGACTTCCAGACGATCGGCCAGAACGGACAACCGACCGACTGACTTCTCGAGCTGAAAGGCCCCCTCATGCAGAATCGCGACCCCGGCTGAATCATAACCACGGTACTCCAGCTTGCTCAGACCGGACAGCAAGACATCTTGTGCCCGGCGCTTTCCGATATACCCAACGATCCCACACATCGATCAACCGCTCCCTTCAAGCTCGCGACACGAATCTATGAGTCTCTTGAGACAACCACGACAAATCAGGGCCCATGCAGGGCCGAATCCACCCTGCCGACAGGGTGCGATCAAGCGCAACAAAGCAAGCCGAGCTGAAAGTTCACGTGGGCAACACAGGGCATTCTCTAGCGTAGGAGTCTTGGCGAGAACAACAAGGAAGAGGCACAACATAACGTGGGGAGTCGATCAGACCGTATCATCTTCCAGTGCCACGTGTCGACCCTGTTGAAGTCAACGCGAACACAACGTCGTAAGACTGTCGTCAGGCTGGTGTTCGACACCCGCGATCAGTCACTCCTGAAACAAGTGTTGTCCTGCCGGTCGCCCGACAGCTTTGACTCGTTTCCTGCGATGCGGAGTTACACCGGGAGGCACCCGCCGAATGCTTCGCTAACCTCCACCGCGTCAACTGAGCAACACTGCCCAGTCCAGGCGCTTACCCTTGTCCCCGTTCCACGATCATGCCGCTGCTTCCCTACTCTGGCCCATCTCTTACACACCTGTCGTTCTCCCGTGATTGCTCTGCCGAAATCGGGTCACCTCCTCACATTGTCCCACACTATACGGCATCGCCAATGATCCGTCAACCACAAGACAAGGCCAGGCGACACAACCCGGGCCGACACTACGGCCCGGTCACCACTGGACTGGTTGTTTGCCCGCACGTTCAGGCCCCCAACTGTGTCCGCACCACGTCAGCAATCGCCGCCGCCAATCGCTGCACCTGCATCTCATCGGGGGCCTCCACCATGACTCGAACGACCGGCTCAGTCCCCGACTCGCGAACAAGAACTCTGCCCTCGTCGCCAAGCGCCGCCTCCACCTCCTGAATCGCAGCGCCCACAGCATCGTTTCTGCGCCACGCCGTCTTGTCACGCACGCGAATGTTGATCAAGGCCTGTGGATACGAGCGCATGATGCCCGCCAATTGCTCGAGCGGCTGACCTGCATCCACCATGGCATCGAGCAGCTGCAGGCCCGTCAACACCCCGTCGCCCGTCGTGTTGTGCTGCAAAAAAATCACGTGCCCGGATTGTTCCCCGCCTAACGTGTATCCGCCATCACGCATCGCTTCCATCACGTAGCGATCGCCGACCGCCGTCCGGACGAGCTCGATCCCCTGTTCACGAGCCGCCTTCACAAATCCGTAGTTACTCATCACCGTTGTCACCAGCGTATGTGCGCGAAGAGCGCCTCGCGACTGAAGATCGCGCGCACAAATCAACATGATGCGATCGCCGTCGACGAGGTGCCCCGCAGCGTCGACAGCGATGAGACGGTCTGCATCGCCGTCAAAGGCCAGTCCCACGTCGGCCCCGGTCTCGCGAACTTGCTCAGCGAGCATCTCTGGATGTGTCGACCCGCAGTGCACGTTGATGTTGGTCCCATCCGGATTGGCAGAGATCACAGTCACATCCGCACCCAACGATCGCAGCAACAGCGGAGCCACTTCATAGGCTGCTCCATTAGCCGCATCGACAACGACCTTCATTCCATCGAACCGATGACGCACGGTGCCGCGCAAGAACTGCATATAAGCATCCACAGCTGCGGGGTGATCGTGCAGGCGCCCTACGTGCGCTCCGGTAGGTCGATCCGCATGAGTCACTCGAGTCATTTGCGTCTCCATCTCATCCTCGATCGCATCCAGGAGTTTGAACCCATCTGCGCCAAAGAACTTGATGCCGTTGTCCTCCATAGGATTGTGGGAGGCAGAGATCATGATGCCAGCTGCGGATCCAGACGTCCGCGTCACATACGCGACACCCGGCGTCGGGATCACGCCGAGGCGCCAGACGTCGCCTCCAGCCGACATGACGCCGGCGCACAGAGCACACTCGAGCAAGTCACCGGACACCCGTGTGTCACGTCCGACCACGAACGTCTTCTCCGTCTCTGTGGCGAGTACGCGGGTTGCGGCAAAGCCCAGCTGAAACGCCAGTTCCGGCGTCAATTCCCGATTCGCTACCCCGCGAACCCCATCCGTTCCGAACAAACGAGTCACTGCATCCCGTCTCCTTTGAGATTCTTTCTCATGCGTCTAAAAACCGCGTCAGGACGTTGACTGCGACGGCCGTGCGCTGACTTCTACCGTCGACGGAACGATGCGACTGACTTGGCACCCCTGGGGAACGGCTACCTGAACGGCCAAAGAGGCCGCCTTCCCAGGCGTTCCCCCCGCGGCCGTCACGAACGCCTGAACGTCAGCCGATGTCAAATTTGCAATCGTCTGTGCAGGGCCACTCACGGTAACGGCGACCATCACAGGGTGCGCAAGGGCATAGGTCAGGCTCCCTTTGCGGTAGAGAACCTGTACAGGCACATCCGTGAGAGTAGCCGTGTCACTCGGGCCAATCGACACCGCCACCGTCACAGATGGAACACTGACCGTACTGCCTTGAAACGGAAGTGGAACCGTCACGTGAAGCAGCCGTCCGGCCTTCCACCCCGCCACATTGATCGGCGGAAGGACAATCTGGGGGACGCCTTGAAGCTGCGCGGAGTTGCCGAAGATCTGCAGGGTCGGCGGCTGAACGGTCATAGCCGACACGGCAAACCCACTCGCAGGCTTGCCGAGTAAAGAGACGGCCAACGACACGGTCCGCTCATCGCCATGGATCGGCACCCGAACGACAGCAAACGCCGGCTCCAGAATCAGCCCCGGAACAGGTCGACCCACAAGGTCGAGCGGCGCAAAGGCTACCCTGCGAACCACTTCGTTTTGGGCCCCGCTGACGTTCACGTCTGCGACCACTCGCGAGACCTGATGAACGAGCGTGGATGGACCCGTAACGCGAACCTCATCCACCGGAACGACAACGCGCCCCACCGTGAGGCCCGTTTGTGGATGTCCAGTCAACTGAACTTGGGGCGTGACTTTGACCGTGAGGCTCGGTTGCAAATCGATCTCCACTGTTGCGGTATCCGGTGTGTACGTCGCAGTACTGTACGGGCCATTGGCAATGACGAGGGGTACCTGATGGACGCCTGGCCCGAGAGTCAACGCCTTGGCCACCGCCCGAAGGCCCGCCGACTCCACCTGCACCGCCGCGACCTCGATGATGCTCCCGGAAACCGACACAGATACCTTGCGCGGTCTTACACTAACTGCAATCATATGCGGCGATGTCAGTACATCGACAGGGATATTTTGTACGACCGCAGTGGTCAGAGCAAGTCCGCTTTGCGCGGAACCACCGCCAAAGTTGGAATTGACCACGACCCAAAGACTGAAGCCGAGCGCCAAAGAGAAGAGCCTTGCAAAGGTGTTGCTCTGCAACAGACTCCGGCGCCGCCTCATGATATGTCCGCCTTTCTCCACAACCGAAAGTACGGTTGCCGGGCAGGGTGAAGGCCCTCGATCAACAAGGCCATCAACGCTGCTTCATCCAGGTCGCGATAGAGTTTCCCCGCCTGTGCGATCGATACTTTCCCCGTCTCTTCCGAGACAACCAGGGCCATGGCGTCCGTTTGCTCGGTGATGCCAACGGCCGCCCGATGCCGCGTCCCGAGTTCCTTTCCAAGCAATGGGCTGTCCGAAAGCGGCAGATAGCACGACGCCGCCATGACTCGATCATCGCGTATGATCATCGCACCATCATGAAGAGGCGTGTTCGGTATAAACCCGTTAATCAGCAGTTCTTTGGTGACCAGCGCGCCGAGCGGAATCCCCGTCTCGACATACTCTGTGAGACCCGTATCGCGTTCGAGGACGATTAGCGCGCCGATGTGGTTTTTGGCGAAGACCTGCGCGGCCGACACCAGTTCCCGCTCCGTACGATTCACTTCGCGAGAACTCGGTAGCGGACTGGAAAAATGAAAAAGATTCGTCCTTCCCAACTGGTCAAGCGCCCTGCGCAGCTCAGGCTGAAAGACGACCGGAATCGCGAAAACTCCGACCGTTAACACCTCGTCAAGCAAAAAGTTCAACGCTTGCAAGTGCAAAACGCGGCTCAACCCATCGACGACGAGCAGCGTCAAGATCCCCTTGACCAATTGAACAGCTCGCGTGCCGCGAATGAGTAAAATGACACGGTAAAATACATACGAGACGATCAGGATGTCCAGTATGTCAAATGCCGTAAACTTGTGAACCAAGGCGAGAAACTGATCCATAGAATATCACCTGCAGACTCGTCCAACGGGCGGGCGGCTTCGGTCAGAGTCAAACACAATTCCTTGCCAGCTACTACATGGTCACACGTGCAAGCGGTCGCTTTTGAGGGATCCCCTGCACAGACTGCAGGATGCGCTCGGTCAACCCGGATGGGGCCGCATACCGCTTCAATCTCTTCAATTCCTGTTCTACTTCGATCAACGCACGCACATGCCGCTCACAATGCATACAACCTGCGGTATGGACGCGCGCCCTTTCAACATGCAAGTGCTCATCGCCGTCGAGGTGAAAATGCATGCTTGCGCGCGCTTCTTCACAAGTCATGAAGAACCCCTCCTCTATACTGTCCCGACAAAGCGGTGATTCCCCCACTTCACGAGACTGGCACTCTTGCCATCAGTTCTTTCATGGCCTCTCGCCCCCGGTGAATGCGGGTCTTGACGGTCGTGATCGGCACATGCAATATGTCGCTGATTTCTTGCAATGAAAGCTCCTGGATATAACGAAGTATGAGCACCGTCTGATAGGGCGTCGGCAGGTCGGATAACGCTCTCTGGACCTCGTTGCACGTCTCGCTGCGAAGCAGCATCTCCTCCGGTGTCGGCGCAGAGCTCGCCAACCGGTCGTGCCACTCGCCGACAAAGTCGTCGCCGTCCTGTCCCTCAGAGTCCAAAGACGCGGTCGCCCGACGCTTGCGCAACCGATCGATACAGACGTTGGTCGCGATGCGATAGAGCCACGTCGTGAACTTGAACTGCTGGTCATAGCGAGGCAAGTGCGTGTACACTCGCAGGAACGTCTCCTGCACCGCATCTTCCGCCTCACCACCGTTGCTCAAAAAGCGAAAGGCAAGCGTATACAATGGATCCTCAAACGCCTTGACGATCTCTGAAAATGCATCAAGATCGCCGGCTTGCGCTCTCTGGACAACACCCGGACCCAACCGTTCCATCGTCCGCCCCCACATCCTGAAGCATTCGCCGATTCCCGTAGAATATTATACACTCCTGTCTCGGGAAAGTCTCGCTCGGTGCGCGGATCCAGTACGGGTCTGCGTTTTGCGCTTGCCGGTCGGGCCCGACGACGACCTCACGGCCCGCCGCCACGTCTGAAAGATGACTTCCGCAATCCGCTCATGCCCGGCATCATTGGGATGAATGGGATTGTTGTGCAGTCGGAAGTCCTGCAGTTCGCCGCGCTTGAATCGGTGCACCAGGCGGTCTTCCTGTCCGCCGTAACGCTCATGAACTGGCGCCAACCAAGCGCCCCGCTCGCGCGCGATGTCCGCCAGAATCCCGTTGATGCCCGCAATTGCCCGTTGTGCCAGTTCGGCCTTGGGGAAGGGATTGTACACTGTGCAGACGATCACCTTCGCTGCCGGATTGCGTACGGCCGTGCGAAGGATCTCCTCCACTCTCGGTCGAAAGGACCGCTCGAGCCGCTGCACGCCCTCGTCAGGGTCATCCAGGAACCACGGCAGCTCCTTGAGTAGGTCGTTTCCTCCGATCATGAGCGAAACGAGTTCCGCTTCACAGAGGATACATAGGGGTATACGATCCAAGGACCGCAAAAGTTGCCCCGACGTCCATCCAGGTTTTGCATGGACATAGGCGTGCGTCCGTTGAACGCCCGCCAACTTTTGGGTCAGCACATCAACGTAGCGTCGATCGTCAGAACTCGCCTCATAGCCGTGGGTTATGGAGTCACCGAGCGCAAGATAAATCAAGATAGAGCACCTCACAGATCCCGGATTCACTTCCGCAAACTCCGGCGCGGACCCGGTCGCTTCTGTTTCAGTGCATGCCGTTCACCGGCAAATGGCTACTCCCAATCGCCCATAAAGTTCGCCAAGTCGCCCCATCAGTACATGGGCCGCACGGTCCAGGTCCTCCCCGTCGATTTGTTCGAATTCACGTTGATACTGTGACATGGCGTGCCGATAGCGTGGATCATAGTACTCGTCCAACAAAATCCCAAACAACGCTCGGTACTCGCGCTGCTCGACATACGCATACGCCCGTCGACGCAGGTCCGGCGAGAATCGCTTCTCAATGCGATCGACGGCCCGCCGGATCTCGTCAGCGAAAGCATCCGCATCATCGAGCCTGTACTGCATTAACGTTCTTTCTACTCGAATCGCCAAGGAGGCGGTCAACTCAAAGTTACGACCGCCTAGCTTGGCTTGATACAGACCGTCCGGCATGGTGACTCTGCCAATCCGCTTGCTTTCCGCCTCCACCAATAGATACGGGGCGCCTTTCAAGCCTTGCAGCCGCTGCCAAAGAGCCGAATCAAACTGTCGCTGATTCGCCGGGGTCAGGCCAATGCCGCCAAAGACAGAACCTCGGTGCCGCGCCATCGCTTCCAGATCAACGACGGGAAGCCCCTCTCTGTCCAGCCGCTGCAGCAACATCGTCTTTCCCACCCCGGTCATCCCGTGCAACACCACGACCGGAGGCAAGTACCCCTCACCTAGTGCCGCCAACTCTTTTGTGACGAACTCACGGTAGGCGCGGTATCCACCGGTCAAGCGAACAGTGGGCACACCCATCAACTCGAGAACGGTCGTGACCGCCTTGCTTCGCATCCCACCACGCCAACAATAGACGGCCGCGACGCGCCCATCGCAAGCCTTCCTTGTCAACGCGACGATGTCCCGCAACTTCCCCCCATACAAGTCCAACCCAAGTTCTCTTGCCAGCTCGGGACTTTCCTGCTTGTACACGGTACCCACAAGCGCGCGTTCCTCATCGTCAAACAGGGGAATATTGACAGAGCCCGGGATCGCCGATTCGGCAAACTCCCCTGGCGAGCGCACGTCAATCCACTGTACGTCGTCGCGTTGACACAACTCTGTGTAGCTAGCCTCTTTCATATACACCGCACTCCCGCTCAACTGGACTTCTCTTGGCCAAAGTCCAAATACCCAAACCATCTCGCCTTTTGACTCCGGTCACATCACACGCAATCCGAGCAGTGACGCCGCGAGTTCAACCGCCATCCGCCCTGTCCGATTCTCCGAATCCAGAATGGGATTGACCTCCACAAAGTCTACAGACCGGACACAACCCGCTTGAGCCAGCAATTCCATCGCCAGATGCCCCTCGCGGTAGGTGAACCCCCCGTTGACCGGAGTTCCCACGCCGGGCGCGTACATGGGATCGAGCCCGTCCAGATCAACGCTGAGATGGATACCCGCGGTACTGTCGGAGGCGATGTCGATGGCTTTGTGCATGACCGCGCTCATCCCTAGTTCATCGACGTCGGCCATCGTAAAGACATGCATTCCCGACTCCCTGATCAACGTACGTTCGTCAGGATCAATCGACCGTGCGCCCACGAGGACGACCCGGTCAGGGCGAAGCTTGGGCGAAAATCCACCCAACCCCACCAGGTCCACATGGCCATAGCCCAACGAGGCGGCAAGCGGCATGCCATGAATGTTGCCACTCGGCGTCGTTTGATCCGTATTCATGTCGCCATGAGCATCGAACCAGATGCACCCGAGCGGCCCACACGCCTCCGCTGCACCGGCCACGCTGCCAATGGAAAGACTGTGATCGCCACCGAGCACCATGGGCATCTGGCCATCTCGCAGCACATCTCGCACAAGCACGCGCAACTGTTCACACACAGCCCGGACCTGAGAGAGGTATTTCAGCTTTTGATCGCCTTGGGCTCGGGATTCTGGTTGGGGCACGTCGATGTTACCGAGGTCTTCGACATCATGACCGAGCTCGCGAAGCTTTTCAGCAAGTCCGGCATAACGAATGGCGCTTGGCCCCATATCGACGCCACGCCGGCCCTGTCCAAGATCTGACGGAACACCGATCACACGGACCGGACGACTGACAACGGTAGACTGTACCCTCATTCATCTGACCTCCTGTCGAAACACGTCTGCAAATCTATGGTACCATATCGGGGTCAGGAGGTGAGACGCGGGTGGAACACCCTTCGTCAAGTCAGGATAGGGACGTGTTTTTACTTTGCTTTGCTCAACTTCAGTATGCCCTTTCCATCGCCCCAACCAATGAGGACTACCTTTCGGCACGGGCGCAGGTCATCGACCGGCTCGAACACGAGCTGCACATTACCCTGCCACAACTCCTTGCCCGCTCCGTTGACACCTACACAGTCTCCTATCGAGAGCGAGATGAAGTCAAACTCTTAGAATTCCCAGCGGAGGACATCGAGGACTTCGTCCCCTGAACGCCCGTCCTCTGTCTTCAGATCACTTTGTGAAGGAGCCACGGCGTGACGTGACTTTCCATGAACGCCGCGATCAACAGAAGCACTGTGAACGCCCCCACGATCGGGGCCACGTCCTGCAAGATGGCGGTCCAGTCTCGACGGTGCGCGCGCCCGGCCCCCGTGCGCGCCACGAGCAGACCGAGGCGCAACCCCATACCAGCCGCCAGAAGATAGGCTGGAATCTCAAAGATGCCGTGCGGAAGTACGCCGGCCAAAACGATCCACAGAGGACTCATGTGATCACGTTCAGAGAGAGTCGTGATGACATAACCGATCAATGCCCCGTTGATGAGAACCCCCACGGCAGGAACGAGGCCAAGCAACAATCCGCCAGCCACCATGTAGAGACTGACCATCCAGTTATTATCGAACAAAGCCCACTCCAATTGTCCCTTTGTATCAAAGCGCAGGTCAAGCGCCTCTTGACGAAGTCCCGTGACGAAAGGCCGCAACAGGTGCCCTATTCCCGGAGCAGCGATCGCCCCCAAAAGAATTCCGAGAAA
The DNA here is from genome assembly GCA_026627155.1 of Bacillota bacterium. Taxonomy (GTDB): domain Bacteria; phylum Bacillota; class Bacilli; order Alicyclobacillales; family SLC66; genus JAPNUJ01. The sequence continues at coordinate 30,711 of JAPNUJ010000009.1, forward strand.
AAAAAGTCCGCCTGCGATCCAAAGGAATGGACGCATTCGACGGTTCAGTTCCTTGAGTCGTTGCATCACAAAACAACCCACCTTTTTGCATGATCAACACCACGCTTGCACACACTGGGATGCATCAACCATATGAAGGAGTGTCCTAGTCCGGTGAAATCGAGAACTAGATACATTGTGCAGTCAGCCTGTGCCTTGGCCCTGGTGGGCATGATGTGGCTTGGCGCAGACCCGTATTCAAACGCCAGCGCGCGCCAGTCCTCTGCCCGTAAAGCCGTCGTGCCGGAACCTGTCGCCATCTACAAAGTCGACACATCCCAAAAAGTACTGGCTCTCACATTTGATATCTCGTGGGGTGAAAAGGCCCCGGGCCCCATTTTAGACATCCTGGCACAGAAGCATGTCACAAAGGCCACATTCTTTCTGTCCGGGCCTTGGGTGAGTCATCACGTCGACATCGCAAAGCGGATCAAGTCGATGGGCTTCGAGATTGCCAGCCACGGATACATGCATAAAAACTATACGGAATACACTGACGCCTGGATCCGGGACCAAGTCACCCGCGCAGAACGCAGCATCCAGGACGTGACGGGCATCCGCCCGACGATGATTCGCACGCCAAATGGCGATCTGAATCAGCGCGTGATCACCACACTCACTGGGATGCACTATAAGGTCATCCAGTGGAACACAGATTCGCGCGACTGGATGAACCCCGGCGTGGAGGCCATCAAAAGCCGCGTCCTGACCAAGGCGGTCCCCGGGGATATCATCTTGATGCACGCGAGCGACTCCTGCAAGCAGACACACCTGGCATTGCCCGCGATCCTGGACGGTCTGCGCGAAAAAGGCTATCAGTTTGTCACCGTCTCCGAGCTGCTCGCAGGGGCGCAGGTTCAGACGAGCGTCCAGTGAGTACACCGTTCACCAGGACCGACGCCGATCCTGGTGAACTTGGGCCTCCCCAGTCGCCCGAGTCAGGACGTTAGCCTCGACTCATCCATCCGCGCTGACGGGCTTGTAGCCTTTTGACCGAGTGCCATGACCAGATAGGCATTGCACAAGAACAACACGATCCAAACGAACCCGGCAACACCCCACTGTTTAGCGTTCAACAACGCCAAAATCCACTCCAGCCCCGTAAACACGTACATGAAAAAGAGCGCAGGGATGAACGCTTGCCGGGTTGTTCGTCGGGCCTTATAGACCGCCACGACGCTCGCCAAGACGAGCGGAATCAAGATCACCCACAAGTAATTACCCGGCGGCAGGGACAACCCTGTTGGCAGATCCTGAATCAGGGCCGGGAAGTAGTAACTGATATCCAGAACCGTGAGCACGACGAGCACTCCCTGAAACCAGATCCAGACTCGCAAAGGAAGAAACGTGCGGACCAGAAAGTTCAAGGTCAAAAATGCCCAGAATCCCATCAGTCCGATCTCCACGCTCACGGACCCGCCGACCATCATGCCGCGGTACCATATGAGCCGGGCAGGCCAACCCACGACCGTCAGGGCAAGTCCTGCGAACACGCCGATCAGTATCGTCCTTCCGGCGATTCGCCAAAACAGGGTCTGATTCATCTTGCTCCCCCTTCTCTCCTGACACGGCGCGAGACACTTCCCGACTCATCGCATAACCAAGGTGGCGCTGGACAATGTAAACACAGAAAGGAGTCGGTCCTTATGAGACGCGAAAAGTCTGGCTTGCACAAGAAACGTAAGCGAAGCAGAACTTGGCTGTCCCTCCTGGCGGTTCCCGTCTTCATCACGTCCACGCTCTCGCTGACGGGTTGCGGAGAAGACGCCGCCGGAGCCGACGTTGCCAACGCAAATCAACAACAGGGGCAGCAGGGCCAGCAGGGGCAGCAGGGCCAGGGAAATCAATCCGCCAAGCAAGGCAACTACCCTGAGATCAAATCGATGGTACTTGATATCTTGCACAGCAAAGAAGGAATGGCTACCTTACAGGATACCATGTCAAGTCCAGAATTTAAACGGGCCACGGCCATCACGGATGGGGACATTCAAGCTGCCGTCGAGAAGACCTTGGGGCAAGGCCAAAACAAACATTTTCTCGCCGAGCAGATGAAAGACACTAAGTTCGCCGCCGCCGTCGTGACAGCGGCCCACCCGGACCTTGTTGCCGTTCAGCGACAACTGATGACGGATCCCAGTTATCAGAAGGACCTTCTCACCTTGATGGAGTCTCCCGAGTTCCAGCAGACACAACTGGCTCTACTGAAGTCTCCCGAGTACCGAAAAGAGGTCATGAAGATCATGACTGAGGCCCTCGCTGAGCCCACCTTCAGACTACTTTTTATGGATAGCATGAAGGAAGCGGTACAACAGGCCGGAGGCGGTCAGGCAGACAAGATGGGCAAAGAGAAAGGGAAGGGTAAAGATAAGGATAAAGATAAGAAAGAGCAAGGGGCAGACGGTGGCAAGGACAAAGACAAAAGCGGGGATGAGGGAGGTGGTGGGGACGGCGGCGGAGACAGTGGCAGCGGTGGTGGAGACAGCGGTGGAGACAGCTGAAGTCGCGCAAATGGCCCCAGTGATTCCGGGGCCATTTGCGCAGCCGTGTTTATTCCATGACCGCCATATGGCCTGGCGCAGGCCCGCCCGCTTCGACGCCAACCGGCGCCTTCTTGCGTCCGATGAAAAACACAGACAGCCAAGCAATTCCGCCGATGATGACGGCCGCAAAAAACGCATCCTTCATCCCCTGCTGAAATGCCCATTGTTCGAGTACCCCGGCCAACTGTTGAACCTGCGAAGCGCTCGTCGCCCCAAACACGCTAGGCATCGCCAGCCCCATGTGCACATGCTGCAACTCCGAGATGGACAACCTCGCGGTATAGGTAAGAAAGTGGCTGGCTGTCTCCGTCTGCATGATGGTACTCAGGTACGCTGTGCCGATCGAACCGGCCACGTTTCGCATCGTGTTTTGCAGCGCCGTCGCGCGGCTGATCAAGTGCCGCGGCACATCGTTCATCCCCGCTGTGGATAAAGGCATCATCGCGATGCCCATGCCCGCCTGACGGAACATATAGATCAACATGATCATGCCAAACGTCCAGTAGACGTTCAGGTTGGTCATCCAGATCGTGGTGACGACCATCAGCCCCAATCCGATGATACCAAGGGGACGCGCCCCGATCTTATCGAAAAGATTGCCACTGATCGGCATCAGCGCCCCGGTGATGATGGCCCCAGGCAACGTGAGCAGCCCGGTCTGCAGTGGGGTGAGACCCACGTAGTCCTGCAAGAAAATCGGCAGGATGAACAGAACCCCCAGCATCGCCACACTGAGCAGGCTGCTGGCGATGAGAGACACCAGGTACACTTTACGTCCCAACAATCGCAGGTCCAGCATCGGGTTCTTGGAGGTCAACTCGATGGCGACAAACATCGCCAGCAAGACGCCTGCGGCGACCAGGAGTGACAAGATCGTAATCGATCCCCAGCCATCCGTCGGCGCTTCAGACAACGCGTAGAGCAGGCAGAAGAAGCCAAGCAGAGAGGTCATAAACCCTGGAACATCCAACTTTTCCGTCATACGACCCTTGATCGCCGGAATGGTGGCACTGACCATAAAGAAACTGAGGATCCCGATCGGGACATTGATGTAGAAGATCAAGCGAAAATCGAGATATTCCACAAAATACCCGCTCAATGTCGGACCCAAGGCCGGGGCGAACATGAGCGCGATGCCCCAGATCCCCATGATCGCGCCGCGCCGCTCTGGTTTCGCCATGCTAAACAGGATCGTCATGCTCACCGGCATCAGCATGGCCCCACCGATGCCTTGTATCACCCGGAACAAGATGAGCACGTCCGTGCTCCAAGCCAACCCGCAGAGGGCTGACCCCACTGTAAATAACGCGAGGGCGAACAGATACACGCGCTTTTGCCCGAACCGGTCCCCGAGAAATCCACTGATTGGGGTCAAGATCCCCGTCACGAGCAGATACGCCGTAATGACCCACTCGATTTCATCCTGAGTGGCCGAGAAAACGGACATCATCTTCGGAATCGCGACGTTGACGACGGTGTTGTCGAGAATCGCCATAAAGACGCCAAACACCACACTCATCAGCGCCAGAAAGCTAATTCCGTATTTCTCCTTGAATGACACAGTGCCTCCCCCTTTCAGCGTTTGGATGGCAGCGCATGTCGACGAAGACGAGAAGCGTCGTCATCAGTTGTTGTTGATGTGAATCGTGACATTGGCGCTCATGCCGGGAACCAATGACTTGGAGATACTGCCGTTGCCAAGGCTGATGATCACCGGAATGCGCTGGGCCACCTTGGTGTAGGTCCCAGACGACGCCGTCAAGTTTGGAACGAGCGACAAAGCCGCCTGCGTGGTGTCGCCGATGGACGAGACCGTCCCCTGATACGTGGTCCCAGGGATGGCGTCAAACGTAACGTCAACCGTCTGACCGACACTCACATGCCGGATCTCGGACTCCTGAATGTTGGCCGTGACGTTCAGGTCGTTTTCGTTGACAACTTCCGCGAGGACCTGCCCAGGCTGAACCACCTGGCCGACAGAGGCGTTGTTCTGGATAATAGTCCCGTTGATCGGCGAGACGATCGTCTCCGCGTCGGTGAGACGATTTTGCAGCGTCGTGCTGTGGCTCACCAACTGCTCGAGCCCTGGCGTGTTTTGGAGAACGGAGTTGTTGCTTTCGGCACCGATCACGTCGCCTTGGTTGACCGTACTGTTGACCTGGCCGAACCAGGAATTCAGCTTGCCTGGGTACTGCACCGTGATGGGAACCATGGTCCCCGTTACCTGAGCGTCATCACTTGATACATAGTTCACACCGTTGGTGTACAGCACGTAGCCTGTAAAGAGCAGCGCTGCCACGACGATGATGACCAGTATGTTAATCAGGATCACCCTTACGACACTGGTACCTGCCACTGGTTGTCACTCCCGTCTTTACGTGATCATTCCGAATACGTGATCATTCCGAATTAGTTGCGATGAATGGCGACCTCTGCGGACATGCCAGGAAGGAGCGACTTGCCTTCCATCCCTTGAAGCGAGATATATACAGGAATGCGCTGCACGACTTTGTTGAAGTTCGAGTTCAAGTTCGTATTGGGAACGCCCCCTGCGATGACGGATGAGGCGCTGCCAATCTGCGTTACATTCCCTGTGAACGACGTGTTGGGGTACGCGTCAATCGTCACGTCCACGGTCTTGCCTACCGCAACGTTGTTGATCTCGCTCTCCTGCACGTTGGCCACGATCTGCAAGTTGTTCAGGTTGACCATGTAGCCTACCGTCTCGCCCGGAACGACCACTTCCTGACTGACAGCATAGTTTTGCACAATCGTGCCCGAGATCGGCGCATCAAAATCGCTCGTACCGGTCAGTCCGGAGATTTGCCCAAGAACAGTACCCTTGGCGACCGTCCCTCCCTGCGGTGCATGCCAGTTCACCAGCACCCCGTCGTCCGGCGCCGTTAAGGGCACGATGGTCCCTTGAACCGACGCATCCCCTGAGCTGACGTAGTTTTGTTGCTGGTATACGTACCAGCCGCCACCGCCGATGATGACGACGGCCGCGACAATCAGAATGATACTGATACTGACAGACCTTGCATTGGCCATGTCCGATCCTCCTCTTTATGCTTCCAGGCTGTATGCGGCCGTGATGGTACCGACCAGTGTGGCGATGACCCGTTCATCCGTCAGGTGCACGTTGATCTCGGCTGGAGCTCGCTTGCGCACCATCGGGGTGCTGTGCAGTGTGGTCATGACCATCTGCGCCAGAATCGGGAAATCCGCTTCGCGAAAGCGCCCTTGCTCCCGCAGGACTTCAAAATAGTGAATGAGTGCAGCACGCACCTTCGACCAAAACGTATGCAGTTCCTCGATGATCAGCGGATGCGAGAACGATTCCGCAAACCCGAGCATGATGACGTCGCTGTTGCGACTGATCTGCATCAAGTAGTCTTCGGCAAACCTCGTCAAGCCCTCTGCCACCGAAATCGTCAAGTACGAGTCCAGGGATTCTGGAACGCTCATGTCTTTGAGTGCGTGCAGGATCGACGCTCTGAAGAGCGCCTGCTTGTTCCCAAAGTGGCGAAACAGCGTCACTTCGTTCACACCTGCAGCCTCAGCGATAATGCGCGTGCTCGTTCCCTTGTACCCGTTTTGCGTCAGCTCAGCAAGGGCAGCCCGGAGGATCCGACAGTGCGTGTCAGACTCGCCCGAAGAGTGATGATGGACATCCATCCCCATCTTCCTCCCTTTCGTGCGTGCAAGTCATCACTTGCGTATGCATGCACTTGCATTATAAGCGAACGATTCATGTCCTGGCAATGCTGCAAATGCGTCTAATTTACGAAAAAGAGCACCACCTGCGCAGATCCCTGCATGCAGGCGGTGCTCGCCAGCGCATCAGCCCCCATAGTATAAGGATCGAAGAGCCAACCTATCCAAAATTACCTTGTTCACGAACTTCGGTCGGAGGACCGGAGACTCTGGCAAGTCTAGACCGAGACCCCCACCCGGAGTTCCCGGGCGATGGCCGAAAAGGCATCCGCCTGCACGGTCCCCTCGGGGAATATCCCCCCATGCCCCTCCGTCATGACCCCCAAGGGAATCTGACCGAGCATTCGCGTCGACAATTCCCCGGCTACGCGTTCTCCCCCACCCTGGCCAAAGAGATACGCTCGCTCGCCGCAATGTCCGCAGATGAAGTAGGCCATGTTTTCGATCACACCAATGATCTCATGCTTGGTCTGTTGCGCCATCAAGCCGGCGCGCACGGCGACGTCTGCCGCGTTTTGCTGGGGAGTGGTGACGATCAATTCCCGACTTTTCGGAAGCAACGTGTGCACGTCCAAAGCCACATCACCGGTGCCGGGAGGCAGATCAAGCAGCATCACATCAAGATCGCCCCAATGCACCTCTTGAAAGAAGTTGCGAAGCATCTTCCCGAGCATCGGACCGCGCCAGATCACAGGGCGATTGGCCGGCACGAAAAAATTCATGCTCACCAGCTTGACGCCGTGTGTCTGGACCGGCATAATCACATTCTCCACAACGGCCGGCTTGATATCCTGGACGCCAAAGATGTTCGGCAGGGAGAACCCGTAGATATCAGCATCCATAACGCCTACCCGCAAACCCTGCCGCGCCAGCGCCACAGCCAGATTGGCGCTGACGGTCGACTTGCCCACCCCGCCTTTACCGCTGGCTACAGCAATGAATTGCGTGGGGGTATCGGGGTCCAAGAGCGGCGAGTCGGGACGTTCTGGCGCTGTCCCCCTGATCTTGGACGCAAACTGTTTGCGCTCATCGTCGCTCATGGTTCCGATGCTGATGCGGGCCTCTGTAATCCCCGGAAGACCAAGCAGCGCTTGCCGCACCTGGTCCTCGATGACATTTCGCAAGGGACACCCGCTGATCGTAAGCAGGACCTCGACCGAAACGACCGATCCATCGATCACGACCTCCTTGACCATGTCCATCTCGACGATGCTCTTGTGCACCTCGGGATCCTCGACCTTTTTCAGAACCTCTAGCACCTGATCTCTCGTCACACTCGCCATAGTCGGTTCAGCCTCCTTGTCGTCTCGCCTCAGTCTTCATTGTACACGAAAAGGCACCCCCCTCGAATCTTTGGGAGTGCCGTCGCTTATCGGGATGAAGGGCACACACGGGACGACAGCAAGTCGCCTGTTGCACCCTATGCCGCTCCTTTCGAAGCGGCTCGACCCGTTGGTTAGCGTTTTGAGAACTGCGGTGCGCGGCGCGCTGCCTTCAAGCCATACTTTTTCCGTTCTTTCATCCGTGCATCGCGCGTGAGCAGTCCTTCGCGTTTCAGCGCGCCCCGATAGTCCGGATCCACTTTAAGGAGTGCGCGGGCAATACCGTGACGAATAGCTCCCGCTTGGCCGGAGATCCCCCCGCCCTGTACGTTTGCAATGACATCATAACGTCCCAACACATCCGCTACCAACAGCGGCTGTTTGACGATCAGTTTGAGCGTCTCAAGCCCAAAGTAATCATCCATCGTGCGCTTGTTGATCGTCACCTGACCATCACCGGGCACCAATCGAATCCGCGCGACCGAGGTCTTGCGCCTTCCTGTGCCCCAATACTGTAGTTGCGCCACTGGCATGTCGTCTCCTTCCGTTCCCGCTTACTCAGCGACCGACCAAGGAATCGGTTGTTGCGCTTCGTGCGGATGTTCTGGCCCTGCGTACACTTTCAGTTTGCGATACAAGTCCGCACCAAGACGGTTGTGTGGCAGCATGCCCTTGATCGCCATCTCCATGACGCGAATCGGGTGCTTACGCAACATGTCTGCAGCTGTCGTGGTTTTCAGACCACCCGGGTAACCGGAGTGCCGATAATACTTCTTGTCCTGAAGTTTCTTACCCGTAAAGACGACTTTCTCCGCGTTGACGATCACGACGAAGTCCCCGGTGTCAACATGCGGGGTGAACTCTGGCTTGTGCTTGCCGCGCAAGATCGTCGCCACTTCGGTGGCCAAGCGGCCCACCCGCTGACCTGCGGCGTCGATGACATACCACTTGCGCTCCACTTCGCCCGGCTTCGCCATATACGTTGTGCGCATGAGGTTCCCTCCTTGATTGTTTCGATTGCTGAGCATCTATAGCGCCTAACACAGGTATCCAAGAAACTCGCAGTCACCCTGAAGTTGCCGAGACACGTCCACCCCTACTGACCCTCCGACACGATGCAGTAACTCCACGTCGAGACAGCAGCCTACTCCCAAATATATCTCAGAGCGCACGCAGGTGTCAAGTCTAGGGCCACCTAAGAGTGAAATTCGATGCCTCTGCGGAACTGTCGTCATACCGGATGTCCCACAGGGTAAGGCCCCGTGCCGGCGCCGTCGGACCCGCCGCGCGACGATCTCGTTGTGCGAGAATCCGCTTCATGTCTTCACTCGTCCGTCGACCCTGCCCCACATCGAGAAGCGTCCCCATGATGATGCGGATCATGTTGTGCAAAAACGACTTGCCGCTGACCTCAAGCAGGAGACGGGTCTCATCAGGCCGAACGATTCGGATATCGTCCAAGGTGCGAATCTTCGAATCTTGTTGAGCGTGAGCAAAACAAAAGCTGGTGAAATCGTGTCTTCCAGTCAACCAGCGAGCCGCTTCTTGCATCGCCACCACATTCAACTGTGTGGGCACGTGCAATTCAAAGCGGTCCGTGAATACATCTCTCACCCGACCAACGCGGATGGCATATCGATACGTCTTTTGACGTACAGAGTGACGTGCGTGAAACCGGGCCCAAGGACTTATCGCACTAAGGACGGCAAGATCGGACGGCATCTGCCTCGAGAGCGCGTAACCGAGCCGGTCAATGGGGAGAACGCAGTTGTCATCCTCCAGATCAAAGTGTACGACCTGATGACGTGCGTGAACACCCGCATCCGTTCTGCTGGCCCCGAAGACCTCGACGGGTTTCACAAGGACCCGGGAGAGTCCAACTTCCAGGACTCCCTGAACGGTTCGGAGCTCAGGCTGTCGAGCGAAACCATGAAAGTCCGTCCCGTCGTAGGCGACCGTGAGCATTACCCTCGGCATGGCGGCCGGGATGGACGACTACTCGACAAGCTCGATGAACACCATCTCGGTGGCATCGCCGCGACGCGGGCCCAGCTTCATGATCCGGGTGTACCCACCTTGACGCTCCGCGAAGCGGGGGGCAATCTCGGTAAACAACTTCTGAAGCGCGTTGTTCTCGTCGCCAACTTCCTTCTCTGGGCGAACATAGCGGGCTGCGAGCCTACGAGAATGCAAATCGCCACGTTTGGCCAACGTGATCATCTTGTCGGCCAGCTTGCGCAGTTCCTTTGCCTTGGCTTCCGTGGTCTTGATGCGGCCGTACATGAACAAATCCGTAACCAAGCTCCGAAATAACGACTCACGGGAACCGGTTCGTCGATTCAGTTTGCGGTATCCACTCACTGCGGAATCCTCCTTCTCGTTACCCTACGGGAGAGTAGCTTGTTCCTGTCCAGCGCCGACGCTCCAGAGAGTGCCGAACGCTGGGTTTAATCTTCGGGATGCAACGCCAGATTCATCCGTTCCAGCTTCTCCATGACCTCTTCGAGAGACTTGCGGCCCAAGTTGCGAACCTTCATCATCTCTTCTTCGGTCTTGGCACACAGTTCTGCAACCGTATTAATGCCAGCCCGCTTCAGACAGTTGTACGAGCGAACCGAGAGGTCCAACTCCTCGATGGTCATCTCCATGACTTTGTCCGCCTTCTCTTCACCAGCCTCCACACCGCTGTCGTGATTTCGCGGATGTTCCGTCAGGCTCGTAAAAAGGCGCAAATGGTCGGACATAATCTGGGCTGCCATACTGACCGCCTCATCAGGATAGACACTCCCATCTGTCCAGATCTCAAGCGACAGCTTGTCGTAATCGGTGACTTGGCCCACGCGCGTGTTCTCCACATGGTAGTTCACCCGGTAAATCGGGGAGAAGATCGAATCAATCGGCAACACGCCGATCTCTTGTTCCTCCGTCTTGTTCAAGTGCGCCGGCACGTAGCCCTGCCCGTTCTTGGCGGCGATCTCGGCAAACATGCGAGCTCCCGGAGCGAGCGTGCAGATATGCAGGTCCGGATTCAACACCTCAACATCCGAATCGACGCGAAGGTCGCCAGCTTTGATCACGCCCGGCTCACTCGCATCAATGGTGAGCGTCTTGGCCTCATCCGAGTGGATTTTCAGCGCAAGCTTCTTCACGTTCAGGATGAACTCGGTCGTATCTTCGACAACCCCGGGGATCGTCGAGAATTCATGCAGGACGCCCTCGATCTTGACGGACGTCGCAGCCGCGCCCGGAAGCGACGACAGCAAAATTCTGCGCAAGCTGTTCCCGAGTGTCGTTCCATATCCGCGTTCCAGCGGCTCCACGACAAAACGACCGTACTTGCCGTCATCACTGATTCTGGTCGCCTCGATGCGCGGCCCTTCCAGTTCAATCATCCACATACCCTCCTCGGGGCAATGCCAGTCTGCCCGACATCGTCATCTATGCGGGCGCTGGCCCGCATAGAGCGCGGGACCTAGCGCGAGTAATACTCGATGATGAGCTGCTCTGTAACAGGCACGTCAATCTCTTCACGTGCCGGGTAGCGCGTCACTTTTCCTGAACGGGTGACCAGATCGCGCTCCGTCCACGCCGGTGCCGTCTTGCCTTTTGCGGCCTCCAGCACTTCCTTGAACTTTTGCGAGCTCGCGCTCTTCTCTCGCACGGAAATGACGTCGCCAATGCGAACATTGTACGACGGGATATCCACACGGCGACCGTTGACATCAAAGTGTCCGTGTTTGACGAGTTGACGGGCTTCTGGCCGCGAGGATGCAAATCCGAGGCGGTACACGACGTTGTCCAGCCGCGCCTCGAGCAATTGCAGCAACGTATCCCCTGTGATCCCGCTGCGACGAGCTGCCTCTTCGTAGTACGACTGGAACTGCTTCTCCAGCACTCCGTAGACACGCCGAGCCTTCTGCTTCTCACGCAACTGCGTACCGTATTCGCTGGTGCGTTTACGGCCGCCGCCTTGTCCGTGCTGGCCTGGAGCATAGGCGCGACGATCAATCGCACACTTGTCCGTGTAGCAACGCTCACCTTTCAAGTACAGCTTGACGCCTTCGCGGCGGCAGAGCCGACAAACGGGTTCGGTATACCTTGCCATTCTAGTATAGACACCTCCTGGTAGAATTAACCGTCATACGCGACGGCGTTTGGGTGGTCGGCAACCATTGTGCGGAATCGGCGTGACATCCCGGATGGCAGACACTTCGAGACCAGCGGCCTGAAGCGACCGAATCGCCGCCTCGCGACCGGCTCCTGGGCCCTTTACATACACCTCGACGGTCTTCATACCATGTTCCATCGCCGTCCTGGCAGCCGACTCGGCAGCCATCTGCGCAGCGAATGGCGTGCTCTTTCTGGACCCCTTGAAACCAAGGTTTCCGGAGCTCGCCCAACTGATCGCGTTACCCGTAGGATCCGTGATCGTGACGATCGTGTTGTTGAACGTGGAGCGGATGTGAGCGATGCCCACTTCGATGTTCTTGCGGTCACGACGCTTTGGACGCGCTGCTGCCGCCGTCTTGCGTTTTACTTTGGTGGCCAAGTCTTAACCTCCTGACTGGATCAAACTCGCTGTGCTTACTTCTTCTTGCCCGCAACGGTGCGGCGCGGACCTTTGCGCGTACGCGCGTTGGTCTTGCTGCGTTGCCCGCGAACGGGCAAGCCCTTGCGATGACGCACTCCGCGGTACGAGCCAATCTCGATCAACCGCTTGATATTCAGTGCAATCTCCCGACGCAGGTCACCTTCGACCTTATGCGTCTTGTCGATCGCATCGCGGAGCTTTTGTACTTCCTCATCGGTGAGGTCGCGCACCCGCGTGTCCGGATTGATGCCGGTTTGCGCAAGAATGGCGTTCGCCGTTGGGCGCCCAATGCCAAAAATGTAGGTGAGCCCGATTTCAATCCGCTTCTCGCGCGGCAAGTCGACGCCTGCGATACGAGCCATTGCTGGCACCTCCTGAATCTGTTTGGTGTGGCTTCAGCGGCTGTCATCAAGGCGATGATCAGCCCTGTCGCTGTTTGTGCTTCGGGTTTTCACAGATTACCATCACATTGCCTTTGCGACGAATGATCTTGCACTTCTCGCAAATCGGCTTCACCGACGGCCGTACCTTCATCCCGATCCCCTCCTCTTGCCACAGGGTGTGTCACTTGTACCGGTAGGTAATCCGTCCCCGCGTCAGGTCGTATGGAGACAATTCTACCGTAACTCGGTCTCCGGGTAAAATCTTGATGTAATTCATCCGGATCTTCCCCGAGACATGCGCCAGAATCTTGTGACCGTTCTCGAGTTCGACTCGAAACATTGCGTTCGGCAACGGTTCGACAACCTTGCCCTCGACCTCGATCACATCGTCTTTTGCCACTCACACATCCCCCTTTTCCTGAGCTAGATGGATCCCTCGCCGTATCGACACAGCCCTCACAAAATCGTAAGCAACTGGGGCCCCTCTTCGGTGATCGCCACCGTGTGCTCAAAGTGCGCACACAGGGACCCATCGGCCGTGACCACTGTCCAGTTATCTTGCAGGGTACGCACTTCCACTGTCCCTACGTTGATCATCGGCTCGATCGCCAACACCATGCCGGTCTTGAGCCTGGGACCCTTGCCTGGCGGCCCAAAATTGGCCACTTGCGGGGACTCGTGCATCTCCCGGCCAATGCCATGACCCACGTAATCACGCACCACCGCGAACCCCTTCGGTTCTGCGTAGGTCTGCACGGCATGCGAGATGTCGGACAGGCGGTTCCCAGCCCTGGCCTGGGCTATACCGGCAAACAGCGCCGCTTCGGTCACGTCGAGTAACGCTTGCGCCTCGCTGGAGATCGCACCGACACCGTAGGTCCATGCAGAGTCTCCATGATACCCTTTGAAAAACGCTCCGATGTCGACCGAGATGATATCTCCGTCTCGCAACTTACGATCACCGGGTATCCCGTGCACAAGCTCCTCATTCACAGAGGCACAGATCGCCGCGGGAAATCCGTTGTACCCCAAGAAAGAGGGGGTCGCGTGCGCCGTGCGAATCAGGGTCTCGACAGCGGCAGACAACTCCCGGGTGGTCACTCCTGGTTGCACCAGGTCTCTGACCGCTTGGTGTGCCTGCGCGACGATGCGCCCCGCTTCGCGCATGATCTCCAGCTCGTGCGTTGACTTTATGGAGATCATCGCTCGCCACCGTTCAGGGCTTCCCGGATCGACGCGTAGACCGTTGCGATGGGCTGCTCTCCGTCGATCCGTCTCAGCAGGCCACGATCCTCGTAGAAATCCGCCAGCGTCTTGGTGCGCTCAAGGTTCTCACGGAGCCGGACACCCACCGCTTCGGGCGTGTCGTCACTGCGTTGCACCAACGTGCCGCCACAGCGATCACAGAGGCCCTCCCGAGTGGGGGGATTGAACGCTACGTGAAAAGAGGCCCCGCAGTTCGGACAAACGCGCCGACCTGTCAAACGGGACAGCAGTTCTTCCTCCCTCACTTCGAGGTAGAGAACGTGCGTGAGCGGCTTACCCATTCCATCCAGCATGGACGCGAGTGCCTCGGCCTGAGGCAGGGTGCGGGGAAACCCGTCCAAAAGGAATCCCTTTCGGGCATCTGACTGCCCGAGTCTGTCTCGGACGAGGGCGATGGTCAGATCATCCGGCACGAGGCGTCCAGCATCCAGATAAGGCTTCACCTGATCCCCAAGTTCGGTCCCCGATGATTTCGCCGCCCGGTACATGTCACCTGTCGCCACGTGAGGGATGCCAAGGTCCTCACATATCGCCATGGCCTGTGTCCCCTTACCTGCTCCCGGAAGGCCCATAAACACCACCTGCATACCGACACGTTCCTTTCCATTCCACCGGATCGCAGTTCGGACCCGACTGTGTGGCAACGATCAACGGATAAATCCGCGATAGCTGCGCTGCAACATCTGTCCTTCGAGTTGACGAACCGTATCGATCGCCACCCCGACCACGATCAGCAGCGACGTCCCCCCAAAGTAGAAGGCCACGTTTTGCAGACCTGGCACTCCGTTGAAGAACAAGGGAACGATGGAGACAACACCGAGGAACAAGCCACCAATCAACGACAGCCGGTTCATGATCATCACCAGATAATCCTCTGTGTCTTTCCCAGGCCTGATCCCCAGAATATAACCCGAGTTCTTTTGCATGTTCTCGGCCAATTGCGACGGATTCAGTTGCACATACGTATAGAAGAACGTGAATGCAACGATCAGGACAAACTCCACCGCGCCATAGTACCACGTCGCCGGGCTGAAGTAATTGGTAATCCAATCCGACCACGCCCGACCAGGAAAGAACTGCGAGATGATAGTGGGGAAAAACAGAATCGACGAGGCGAAGATGACTGGAATCACCCCTGCTGCGTTGACCTTGAAGGGCAAAAAGGAACTCTGCCCGCCATAAACCTTGTTCCCCACTTGCTTTTGAGTGTACTGTACAGGAATTCGGCGCACGCCCTGTTGAACAAACACCGTGAAGATCACCAAGAGCAGAACCACCACTAACAACGCCACGATCTTGATGATGTTGATCAACAGTTCGTCCGGATGCCCGTAGAACCAACTCGTGTAGATCGACGGAATCACCGTCTCCAGCCTGGAAAGAATACTCAGAAAGATGATCACCGATATCCCGTTGCCCACGCCTTTGTCCGTAATTTGCTCACCGAGCCACATGAGAAACGTTGTACCCGTGGTCAAAGTGATCGCGATCAGCGCATACGTCCAAATCGTAGGATCTGTGATGAATCCCGTGAGTTCCCGGCTAAACGAGTACGTCAAGGCGATCGACTGCACCAATCCCAAAAGCACTGTCAGATACCGTGTCCACTGGGTCAACTTGGCGCGGCCGCTCTCCCCCTCCTTCGACCAGTCCTCCCAGATCGGGATGACGCCCATCTGCAAAAGCTGCACGATGATCGACGCCGTCACATACGGGTAGATACTCATCGAGAAAATGGAGAAGCGGGACAAGGCGCCGCCGGAAAACGTGTTGAGCAATCCGACGACCGCGCTCTTGGACGCAATGGACTGCAGCGCGCTCGCGTTGACGCCCGGCACCGGGATCACCACACCGATTCGATAAATCGCGAGGATCATCAGGGTGAATAGCAGTCGCTTGCGCAGATCCTTTGCCTTCCAGACCCCCGATAGAATCTGAAACATCAGATCACCTCTGCAGTTCCGCCGGCAGCCGCAATCTTCTCGGCAGCAGCCTTCGAAAATGCGTGGGCCTTGACCGTCAGAGCCACGCTGATATCTCCCTCACCAAGAATCTTGATGCCCCCGCCGAGTTTCCGAGTGACCCTCTTCTCGAGGAGCAGTTCGGGCGTCACGATGGTGCCTGCCGCAAAAACCTCGAGATCAGCCACGTTGATGATGCTGTACTCGTGCTTGAACGGCGCGTTACTGAATCCGCGTTTGGGCAGACGTCGGAAGAGCGGCGTCTGACCGCCTTCAAATCCAGGACGAACGCCTCCACCGGAGCGGGCCCACTGTCCCTTGTGACCACGGCCTGAGGTCTTGCCGAGGCCGGAGCCAATGCCTCTGCCCAGGCGCTTGCGAGCGGTGCGCGAACCTGGAGCTGGCGCCAGTTCATGAAGTTTCATGTCGTACATCCCTCCGTCTGGCGAGCGCGGTGCCTGCAAGCAGCACCTGACGCTCTACGCTTCGATTTCCGTGACCTGCAACAAATGGCCAACCTTGTTGACCATACCCCGGACGATTTCGTTGTCCGGACGCGTTACAGTTTGCTGCAACTTGCGAAGACCCAGGGACGAAACGGTGGCACGTTGGCCCTCCGTACTCCCGATGACACTGCGCACCAACTTGATCTGCAGTTGTTTCAACGTCTGAGCACCTCCCCCGCGCCTTTTTGAGGCGAGTCCAACTAGCGCAACTCGGCTACGGTCTTGCCCCGCAACCGGGCTACATCTTCCGGGCGCTTGAGATCCGCGAGCCCACGCAACGTGGCGTGCACCATATTGATCGAATTCGAGGAGCCCAGCGACTTCGTCACAATGTCCTTGATGCCGGCGAGCTCGAGCACTGCCCGGACGGGACCGCCCGCAATAACGCCTGTTCCTTCACGAGCTGGCTTGATAAGCACTCGACCAGCGCCAAAGCGGCCAAGGATGTCATGGGGCACCGTCGTTCCTTGAAGCGCCACCTCAATAAGATTCTTTTTGGCATCAGCAACGCCCTTGCGGACAGCTTCCTGAACTTCGGACGCCTTGCCAAGACCCGCGCCGACATGACCCTGACCATCACCCACGACGACGAGTGCGCTGAATGAGAATCGGCGACCGCCCTTGACGACCTTGGCCACACGGTTGATCGTAACGACCTTCTCCTGCAAATCGAGACTGTTCGGATCTACACGCACGTGTGTCCCTCCCTTTCCTAGAACTGAAGTCCGCCTTCACGCGCCGCATCCGCCAGCGCCTGAACCCGTCCATGATACAGATACCCTCCGCGATCGAACACCACTGAACTGATCCCAGCCGCTGTGGCCCGCTCTGCGACGAGTTTGCCGACGAACTGTGCCGCCTCGACCGTGTTGCCACGAGGCATTTGCACCCGTGCATCTTTTTCCGCCGTTGAAGCGGTCACAAGCGTCCTCGCCGTCACATCGTCGATCACTTGCGCGTAGATGTGTTTCTCCGACCGAAACACGTTCAGCCGCGGGCGCTCCGGAGTACCGGACAATTTGCGACGGATCCGCTGATGACGTCGGGCGCGACCGGCTTCTTTATCACCTTTGTTAATCACTGTCTCACTTCCTTACTGGGCTTGTCATGACGCTGCCTTACTTCTTGCCTGTTTTGCCCACCTTACGACGGACAACCTCGTTCTCATACCGAATCCCTTTGCCCTTGTACGGCTCGGGTTTGCGCAGGTCGCGAATCTTGGCTGCGAAGATACCCACGGCTTCCTTGTCGATGCCACGAACGATTAACTTGGTGTTCGTTGGCACGTCCATCTCAATCCCGGCCACCGGCTCAATCTCAACCGGATGGGAAAAGCCCAGGGACAACGTCACTTTCGTACCAGCCTTGGCTGCCCGGTAACCCACACCGACCAAATCCAAGGATTTTTGAAACCCGTTAGTGACGCCTTCGACCATGTTCGCTACCACACTGCGCGTCGTTCCATGTAAACTCCGGTGAAGCTTTGCATCAGACGGCCGCTCGACGAGCACTTCCGCTCCGTCAACGCGAACCCCGATCTCTGGATGCAGCGTGCGCGTCAGCGTACCTTTCGGCCCTTTGACCGTAATCACCGTTCCATTCAGAGTCACTTGCACACCCTCTGGAATCGCGATCGGCTTTCTGCCAATTCGGGACACGTCCACACCTCCCAATGTCAAGAATCAATCGTTAGACCTAC